>JBEKPZ010000216.1:0-12770 GCA_049520215.1 Bryobacteraceae bacterium
TGCTTTATACCCCCGTGCCGCTGATACTCCTGCTGGGGCTGCCGTTGTGTTTTTATTTCTCGGTGCGCCCGTTCGAACTGCTGGTGTTTACGGCGTTCATGATTCCGTTCAACTTTGTTTTTGTCCTTTGGGGAATCCCGGTTGCGGCGGAACTATTAAAGGTGTTGCTTTGGGGGCCCTTGGTCCTTCAGCTGACTGCAAGGAAAAAATTTGCGGTCAGCCGATATCACCTGCCCTTGCTCGTGATCTTTACCCTTCTGCTCTATTCGTGCGTGGTTGCCAGCAATGCCCCATTCGTCCTGAAGGAGTCGGTACGAATGGGATCGAGCATTGCCCTCTGCTACGTTGCCGTGAATCTGATCGACACCAGGCAGAAGCTATTTGTGGTCCTGAAGAGCATCGGCATCGCCAGCTTCGTGGTGGCAATGTATGGCTTGTATCAATTCGCCATTCAAGACTTTGGCGCGCTGTTCTGGCTGGTCAACCCTCGAATTGCCACAGCCCTTTCCCCGACCCGGGACTTGGTCTCCGAATGGCGCAACCGTGTGCCCTCGTTCCTGAGCAACGAAATGGAGGCGGGAGAATACTTTAACTATTGCATACCACTTGTCGGAGCTCTATTTCTCTGCGCCAAAGATCGGGGCCGCCGAATTTTCTGGGCTTCCACGGTTGTCATGCTGTTTCTGGGCCTGCTGCTGACGTTCACTTTCGGCGCCTGGACGGCGTTCGCGGCCGCGCTGCTGTTCATGGGGTGGAAATTCCGCAAGAGGTTGCCCATGCGGGACATTCTCGTCACGTTGTGCCTGATCATTTTGGCTGGCGGGGCCTTTATGGCGGCGAACCTTGAAATGATGACCGGCAGGATTGCCCAAATTGCCTTCGATGCTTTCACGCGCTGGGACTTCTGGACGCTCGCCTGGGCGGAGTTTCGAGCTCATCCCGTCTTCGGCGGCGGTTTGGGCTCCTTTGGGCCAATGGCAGCGGCGAGCAATTTCGAATGGCTCGAGCGCATCTCGCCGGACTGGTCGAGCACAACCAGCCCCCATAACGCATACATGTACATTCTGTCTCAGTTTGGCATGGTTGGGTTCGTATGCATATTTGGCATATTGGCCCACGCCATCCGCTCCATGGTGAGAATTGGAAGGCAGGCGAGTAATGAATTCCGCTGGGTGGCGCTGGGCTTGGGCGCATCTCTGGCGACCGCCATGGTCGGCAGCTTCACCGATGACACGACACTATTCGGACCCCACTGCAGTTCGTTGATCTGGCTCGTGGTTGGTCTTACCGAAGTCGTCGCCCGGCTCTCCGCAGGAGACCAGTCCGCCGCCCTGAACCAAAGTGCGATGCCATGAGTTTCAAACACGTTGGTTTTCAGGGCTCTGGCCTGCTTGCGAAACGAGGCTTCCTGGCGCTGGGCTTTCTCGCGATTGCCCGCACCATGGGGCCAGCAGCCTTCGGCGACTTCACCTACGTGTGCACGTGGCTCTTTGTTTTCAGCCTGGTTTTGGGTTTAGGGCTGGCGCCGGTGACTACTCGCGAGATCGCCCGCGATCCGCAAATGGCGCATACGATATTAAGGTTCGGCCTGCTGATTCGAATCGTTCTATCCATTCTTGGAATCGTGTTGCTAAATGTTCTATTTGACTGCACCCCCATAGGCAGGCCAGGAATTCGGGGTTATGCCTTCCTGGCGTCGCTCTGCCTGCCGCCGCTCGCGTTTTCCGATCAAATCTCAGCCTATGCGCTTGGTTTTGACGCTCATCACCGATTCGCCATCGTCAATGTCACTTTATGGGGGTGTTACCTAGGCTCGACCGTACTCGCCCTCGCTTTGGGCAGGAGCTTGCTATGGGTCTTTGCGGCTCAGCTTGCGGCGGTTTGGATGGCGGCGCTTATTTGTGGATTCTGGTTTCGCCGCGCCTTATCGCGCACCGTGAGCATTTCTGAAGGCTGGGATACCTCGGTCTTCTTGCTGCGGGAGGCAATTCCACTCGCCATCACCAGCGTCCTAGGAATACTGTCCTTCCGGATTGGGGCCTTTTTGTTGTATCGGTTCACGGGCCCCAGGGAGACGGGACTCTATACGTCGGCTCTGCAAGTGGTGGAAGGTCTGCAACTGATCGCCATGGCGGTAACGGGGGCTAAGTTCCCCGCCATATGTCGCGCCGCGAACGACAAAAACAGAACGAATGGCGTCGTGGAGAAGCTGTTTCTTGTCCTCGCCTTCCTCGGTCTCTACGTTGCGGCCACGGTTTGCGTGATCGGCAACCGGTTGATGGCTCTTGTCTTTGGGCAGTCATTCCGCCCGGCAGGACATCTGCTTGCGATCCTAATATGGACCTCGGTTCCCATGTTTCTACATTACGGGCTTACCTATGTTCTGATCGCCGCAAATCGGCAACGCGTCTTCGTATTCGAGACGGTGGTCTATCTCGCGGTTAGCGCCACAGCGAATGTGGCACTCATCCAAAGATATGGAGCGGTGGGCGCAGTCTACGCTGCCGTTTTGAGCGAATCCGCATTGCTGGTGATGCACCTGTTCTTTGTTGTCTCCAGAGTCAGGGTTGGGCGCCTCCTCGCATGGGCCGTGTTCCCGTTCCTTTTGGCAATCGTCGTCTTGTATTTCGGTACGACCTGGGAGCATGACATTAATGCCACGTTGCCCAGCATATTAGCTTTTTGCGCAGCCTCCCTGGGTTTATTTGGTGCGGGATACTGGCTCTATTGGCGCCTCTCCACGCAGATGCGGCCGCCGATCGCCATTCCTGCGATCTAGAGTTGGCTTATTGGACGGAAAGGACCGGACATGTCAACAGCGGTGGTTATCGGGTCGTCGAGCGTTCCGCTTTCTCTAGCGAGCGGGCATTGCTATCTTTGCGGCCGTGAAGGAGAGCCGTTGTACCGGAGCCTCAGCGATCGGCTTTGGACGGTGCCGGGAATCTGGAACTTCAGGCGCTGTCCGGAGGCCGAATGCGGACTGGTGTGGCTCGATCCCTGTCCTGTGGCCGAGGACATCCCGCTCTTGTATGAAAACTACATAACGCACGACCATCCCACTCCCCGCCAGGAGCGCGAAGAGCGTTTGCGGATGAGGATTTTGGAAAGCAGCTGGGGGCTACGACACTCGCCAAAACCTGACCTGCTGGGCCGGTTTTTATCCAAGATTGATTTCATTCGAGAATACGCCGCCGGCAGCATCCTGTGGATATCTCCCGAATGGAAAGGGGAACTTCTTGATTTCGGCTGCGGGGGCTGTGGATTGCTAAAGCGAATGCGGAGTCTAGGATGGGAAGTCTGTGGCGTGGAGCCCGATCCCAAGGCCCTCGCCTTGGCGCGACAGCAACTGGCCCTTGACGTGAGATCCAGCCTGAACGATTTCCCCGCGGCCAAATTCGATGTGATTACTTTGAGCCATGTGATCGAACATGTGCCCGATCCGGTGGCGACGCTTAAAGACTGTGCCAGCCGGCTGAGAAAAGGGGGACGTCTGATTGTGGCGACGCCCAACATAAAAAGCTGGGGACATCGATATTTCGGGGAGAAGTGGGTGGGCTTGGATCCTCCGAGGCATCTCATGCTCTTCTCACCGCGAAATCTGGCGCAGTGTGCCGAACGCGCCGGCCTGCGTATAGAAAATTTGCGGACGAGCTCAAGATCCGCCTCTTTTGTCTGGAGTTGGAGTCATTTAATCAGAAGACTCGGCGCCCTGCGCGGCGTGCCGGCTCACTCGCTGGAAAAAATCCGCAGCAAGCTGGCGGGTGTAGTTTTTCAAGCGCTCGAGCACAGCCTTCTGGGCAAGGATGCGGGGGAAGAAATCGTGCTCCTCGCTCGGCGGGATTGATGGCACGCCCGCAGTGTTCTTCCTCGCCAATGACAGCGGGACTCCTCTCGTGGGCCGCGCTCTGTTTGGTTCTCACAGGTTGTGGCAGTCCGGGATATTCCTCGAATTCGATCTTTCCGTTTCAGCCCGGCCAGTCCTGGGTCATGGCAAATGATCGCGGCGAATTGACCTTTTTCGAGACGCTCTCCGTCCACAATGTCGGCTGTGCAACTGGCGAAGAAGCTGACCTGCATATTACGAAACTTGACTCCGACACTTACTGGGATCCTGGCGTCAGCGGCGCGGAGGTTCACTGGGTTATGCATCATGACGCAAACGGCCAGTGGCGGGCGGTGGCTTCCTTGATCCACTGGGAGAATCCCGAACCTGCCTCGGGCTTTGGGACGGACGTGAGCATCGATTATGTTCCGCAGAATGCTGTGGCGTACTTAGTCGTTCCCGCCTGGCTAGGGGCAGATCAGCAACTGACGGAGACCGGTTACGCGCAATGGTATGAGGACAGCACCCAGCAAACGCCGGCTTGCTTAATGGGCGCCGAAAAAGGACCTTTGTTCCGCTGGACATCGAAACTCTACGTGGAAACGGTGGACACCCCGGCTTACTCGGGCCCCGCGGTCGTAAATGAAGAGTTCGAGGGATGCGCCTCGGCGGCGCAGGAAACTCCTGACTCCGTGGCCTGTGCGCACGAGAAGTGGTACTTCGCCCCCAGGATTGGATTGGTGGAGATCAATTCTATTTGGCAGAATATCGTGATCCGGAGGCTGGCAAATTAGAAGGCCTCTCCCACCCTGGTGGCAAGTTTCAATGCTCCGAGTTTCGATGCTCAATAAAGATCCTCCACCTAGCCGGCTCGGCGTGGGAGCCGGACGTACGGTAGAAAGGCGCCTGCTACTTACCATGGCACACTGGACTAAATACGCGCTGCTCTCAAGTTCATCCGTCAGAAGCCAGTCAGAAGTCTCTTCCGGGTCGGCGGATGTTTCTGCCGGCGCCAGATTGGCACCCTGCCCGGTGTGCCGTTCCCGGCAGTTCCGGGAGAAATATGTACCGATAAAACAATGTTGCGACTGCGGTCTCGGCATGGTAAATCCGTTGGGTGAATTTCCCGGTGAGCACGAAACCGCGGAGTACTTTCTTCGCGATTATCTTCCACTGCACCTGGCCAGCCACGAAGCTTCGATCGCGGAACGAAGAGCCCACATCGCGACCGTTTTGCGCTATTTCGAATTACCCGCTGCCCCCAAGCATCTGGATGTCGGCTGCGCCCTCGGTTTCATGCTCGAAGAGGCCAAGGCAGCCGGGTGGAATCCGGCGGGGGTGGAGACTTCGGAATTCGCCGCCCGCTACGCCGCGCAACACACCGGATGCCCAGTTTATGCCGGGACCCTCCAGAAAGCGGCGCTGCCCCCGGAGTCTTTCGATGTCGTAACCCTGATGGACGTGATCGAACACGTGCCGGAACCGTTGGAGCTGATTGCGGAGATTTATCGAATCCTGCGCCCCGGTGGGGTTTTGCTGATCGTAACCCCGAATTTCGGCAGTCTTTTCGTGCGGCTCTATGGGCGCAACGCTTACGGAATTTGGCCGGACCAGCACATCGTTTATTTTCAGCCCTCGACCATGGCGCGGCTTTTGCAGAGCGTGGGATTCAGCGAAGTGATTGCGGGCAGCAAGGACTTTTACGCCGACAATCTGCGGCGACTGCTGCGCCGCAATCCCGCGCAGTCGGCCGAGATCAAGAATGCATTCGGAAAACAACCCGCGCTAGGAAAGGTGCGGAAGGTTATCAACCGAATCTTGATGCATACGTCCCTGGGCGACAAACTTCTTGCCCTGGCGCAAAAGTGATCCTTCCGCTTCCGGCGGGGCAGCTATGTTCTCTTGGGAAAGACGGCTCGACCAGCATGGGATGTGTTTCGAACCCTGACTTTTCTTCTTCTCCCGCGCCTGCTTGGAAAAGAGCTGCTTGGAAAAAGAGAAAGAGAAAGAGAAAGATACTGGGGATTCTGCCGCAAGGTTCCGGGCTTGGATTCTCCGGGCCTGGATCCCCCGTGCTCGGATTCTCCGTACTTGGATGAAGATTGCCTACGTCGCCGGCTTCGCCTGGGAACCCAAGGGTACGGTACGTTCCCGGGCCTTCCCTCTCGCGGTGGAGATGGCTCGGCGGGGCCACGAAGTCACGCTGCTCATCGCGCCCTACGACAATCTCCTCCACTCGGGGCGGCGGTTTGTTTCTGAGGGAGTGCGGGTGATCAACTTGGAGATTTCCGGGCGCGGCGCGCTGGCTCTGGCCCGGCTGCCCCGGCAATTTCTGGACCTGATCGATCGTATCGCACCGGACTTGGTCCATGTATTCAAACCTAAGGGCTTGGCAGGCATGACCGCGATGGCTTTGCTTGACCGAGGTTACCGGGCGCTGGTGGTGGACTGCGACGATTGGGAAGGCTGGGGGGGATGGAATGAAGTCAGCCGCTATCCTTGGGTCCTGAAGGAGTTTATCGATCTCGAAGAGCGCTGGCTGGTTTGCAATGTGCCGGTGGTCACCGCAGCCAGCCGGGTGCTTGCGCATCGCGCCCGCGACTTGGGGAAAATGCCGGACCGAGTCTTCTATGTCCCCAATGGAATTTCCCAAGAGCAGGCGGATTCGGCTTCGAGCCGGACGACGAACATGCCGCCGGACCGCAAGCGGGCTCTGGGTTTTTCGGAGCGCCCTCTGATCCTCTACGCCGGTCATTTCGACGCGGTGGATGACGTGCCATTTTTCTGTCGGGCCGCCGCTCCGGCCGCGCTGCACCATGGAGCGACGATTGCACTGCTCGGAGACGGACCGGGGCTGGGAGCAGCCCGGCAATTCTTTTCCTCGCTCGAGGACTTGCCGGTAAGGTATCTGGGGCAGCTTCCGTATGGGGAATACGCTCAGTTCGTTGCCGCTTGTGACGTGGCGACGTTTCCCTACCCCGACCATCCCGTGTATCGGGCCAAATGCTCGGCGCGAATCATCGATTACATGGCGTTCGGCAAGCCCATTCTCACCACCGCGGTGGGACAGAACATGGAATACCTGGTCGACGGCGAGAGCGGAATTCTAACCGCCTCCGGCGACGAGAAGGCATACGGGGCGGGTCTGGATGAACTGCTGCGGGACGGCGATCTGCGCGCCCGCCTGGGAGAAAATGCGCGGCGCCGCCTGCTGGACAACTTCCTCTGGAGCGGGCGGGCGGGCGACGAGTGCGAGAAAGCATACACGCTCGCCGCAGGTCTTTGCTGAGTTCGTTGCGGATCCTTCTCGATCGACCTGAGGAACGACGTTCCTAAATGAAAATCCTATTTCTCGTCGCCCATCCAGTGGATGACGCCAGTGTGCGCTACCGGGTGCACCAGTTCCTGCCTTATCTCGAGCGCGAGGGGCATGCCTGCACCGTTTGGGCGTTTGCGACGGAGCGGTTGTTCCGCCTGTTGCGGTCGAAAGGCCGATTGCTCGCGAAAGGGCTCGAGACCTTGCGCTGCTCGCTACGTCGTGTCATACAACTGGCGGATCTTTCCCATTTCGACTTGGTTGTCATCCACCGGGAAGCGTTCCCTTTTCTTACGCCCTTGATGGAGAACTGGGTGTTGCGCCGCCATCCCAAGGTGATCTTCAGCTTCGATGATGCAATCTATACCGGCCATGACGATGTTTCTACCCTGAATCACCCAGTCCTTTATCGGCTGAAGTATGGCAAAGGGGCGGATGAAGTATTGCGCGGCAGCCGGCATGTGATCGCCGGGAACCGGATCCTGGCAGACTATGCGCGGCAGTTCAACTCCCGCGTAAGCATCGTGCCCACCGTCGTCGATTGTGTCCAGTACTCATGCCAGCCGGCGCGAGCCCAGGGAAATTGGCCGATAACTCTGGGGTGGGTGGGGAGTCGCACCACGGCTCCTTATCTTTCCGTGATCGAACCCGCATTGCGGTCCTTGGCCCAGGCAAATCCTGGCAAAATCCGCTTTCGTTTCTTTGGCTGTCCCGAATACCGGCTGGATGTGCCTGACTTCGAGTCCTTGCCATTCCGGCTGGACACTGAAGTGGCCGATCTGCATTCGATCGATGTCGGAATCATGCCGCTGCCGGACACGGCGTGGACTCGCGGAAAATGCGCTTTTAAGGCGATCCAGTATATGGCCAGCGGCATCGCCGCGGTTGCGTCGCCGGTGGGAATTACGACGGACGTCATTCGGGACGGCGTCAATGGCTTATGGGCCAAGTCGGCCGACGATTGGTTTAGGGCGCTCAACCGGCTGGTGAACGACGAAAACCTGCGCCGTGAGCTCGCGATCAATGCCCGGAAGACGATCGAAGACTCCTATTCACTCCAAGTCTGGGGACCGCGGGTGGTCTCCTTGCTGGACGGTCTCGCCGGTATTCCAGCTCGGGTTGACTGGAGCTCCACACCCGAGCAGGATTACCAATCCGAAGCCTCTCAGGGCTTGTGCAAGAACGTCTAGCCGGTATTCCTTAACCACTTCCGCTTCTTCTGGAGAGACTATCCATGGAAAAACTGCACTGCGCCCCGGCACCAAGTTGTTCTTTGCCGCTGATCCGCAGTTCGCAGGAGTACTTCGGTATGTACTCCGGCATGGTCGCGAACCTGCCTCACCGCGCCATCGAGCAGGCGATCGGCGAATTACTACGGGCCTACGAAGACGGCAGGAGCGTTTTCATCTTTGGTAACGGAGGGAGCGCGGCGCTGGCGTCGCATTTTGCCTGCGATCTGAGTAAAGGAACTGTAATCGAGAGCAACGGCGGCAGGCGCTTTCGCGTAATGGCTCTTACCGACAACGTGCCTTTGGTCACGGCGTGGGCCAACGATAGTTGCTATGAACGGATCTTCGCCGAACAACTCAAAAACTTCGTGGCGGCTGGCGATGTGGCTTTCGCCATCAGTGGCAGTGGTAGTTCTCCAAACGTCCTGCAGGCGCTCGAAGTAGCCAGAGACGCCCATGCCACCACCGTCGGCTTGACCGGGTTCGAGGGCGGAAAGATGAAGAGTCTGTGTGAAGTCTGCGTGATTCTTCCGTCCGATAACATGCAAATCATCGAAGACTTCCAGCTCAGCGTGACCCACGCCATATTTTCCGTCATTCGTCGGCGGATTTCAGAAGCTGTCGAAACCCAGCCTCTCGCATCTGGCGCTTCAGCCGACTGACGGCTCGCTGATTGCATATTTCGACAATGTTCGATCGATAATGTTCGATCACCCCTGACCCCGGATGCCTCACGAAGATACCTAACGCAGATGCCTCACGAGGATATCCATTCCGCATCGGCGCTAATGCCGGCCACGCCCGCAACCCGGGCGCGGGAGCGGCAACCCTATGAGTGTTTCCTGAAGCGAGCCGTGGACTTGCTGGGCTCCAGTGTTCTGCTCTGCCTGCTGTCTCCCGTGTTTTTGGCTGTGGCCCTGTTGGTCTGGATCAGCGACGGGCCGCCGATCTTCTATCCCCGGCGGGTCGTCGGCTTCGGCGGTGAATTCAACGCCTATAAGTTTCGCACCATGCGGCGCAATGCCGACGCGATTCTAGCCGCCGATCCGGAACTGCGGAATGCCTTCACCCGGGACTTCAAGCTGAAGTCCGATCCGCGTGTGACCGGCGTCGGAGCCGGGCTGAGAAAGTACAGTCTGGATGAGCTGCCGCAACTGGCGAACGTGCTGAAGGGTCAAATGAGTCTGGTCGGACCGCGCATGATTACCGCTGAGGAGCTTTCGAAATATGGTCCCTATCAAGAGTTGCTGCTCAGCGTAAAGCCCGGTCTCACGGGCTATTGGCAGATTCGCGGACGCCAGGATGTCTGCTACGAGGAGCGTGTCCGCATGGATGTTCAATACATCACTCACTGGAGTCTCGGGCTGGATTTGACGATTCTACTTAAGACCCCATGGCGGGTCATTCGGGGCGAAGGAGCGTACTGACAGTGGCAAGAATCCTGGTAACGGGCGGTGCAGGTTATGTGGGCTCGGTGTGTGGTCTACAGCTGTTGGAACAGGGACATCAAGTTACCGTGGTCGACGACCTTTCCACCGGCCATGCCGCGGCCGTGCCTCGAGGAGCAGTTCTCCATCAGTTGGATATCGGCGACCGGGCCGCCATGGCGGCCGTGCTCGCGGCCGCTCCCTTCGATGCGGTTTTTCATTTCGCAGCCAAGGCCCTCATCCCGGAATCCGTCGCCAACCCAGGCCGGTTCTTCGACTCCAATGTCGCCTCCGGCATCGCCCTGCTGGAGGCGGTTCGGGCGGCAGGCATTCGGAAGTTTGTGTTCTCTTCCTCGGCGGCGGTGTATGGGAATCCACAGGCGACCCCCATCGAGGAAGACCATCCCAAAGCACCCGTAAACGCCTACGGTGAAACCAAGCTCATGCTGGAGCGCGCGCTCTCCTGGTACGCGACGGCATACGGCTGGACCGTGGTGGCCTTTCGCTATTTCAACGCATGCGGGGCCACGGCTGCGATCGGCGAGGACCATAGCCCGGAGACCCATATCATCCCGTTGCTGTTGGAAACCGCTGCCGGCGAACGAGACTTCTTCGAAATCTACGGCCATGACTATCCCACACCAGACGGCACCTGTTTGCGTGATTATGTTCATGTCCGGGATATCGCGCAGGCGCATCTGCTGGCTCTCCAGGTGCAGGACCGCCCTGGCTTCTCCGCCTACAACATCGGAACCGGCACCAGTTACTCGGTCCGGCAAGTCTGCAGCGTGGTGGAGCGGCAACTAGACCGAAAGGTTCCGGTGAAGGATAGCGATCGCCGCCCCGGAGACCCGGCGATCCTTTGCGCCAGCCCGCAACGTCTCATGCGCGACCTGGGTTGGCGGCCGTCTTTTTCCGATCTGCCAACCATCGTTCGTACCGCTTGGGAATGGAAGCAAAACTATCCGCGAGGCTACGGGGCGCTCGAAGCCGAGTCCTCCGTCCTCTTGCGATCCTAATCGTTGGCTGGGCATCTTCTTTAGTCGTTCTCTATTTCAGGAGCAAGGAAAGTGAAGACGCAGAGATTACGATATCTGATTCTCGGCGCCGACCTTATTTGGGCCGTAGCTGCCCTGGGCCTGGCTCACTTGTTGCGTTACGGCGGAGGAGCGCGGGGTCTGGAACAAAGCTCGATTGTGGTTTCCGGGCCCCTGCTCTTGCTGGCGCTGTTCCTGTGGAGCGTGCTGTCCTGGCGGCTTCGGCTGGATGGGTTCCGCGGAGGATGGCGGGTTCCGGCAGTCCTTTCACAGTTGTTTCCCGCTGTCTTAGGCCTGATGGCAATGCTGTTCGCGGGCGGCTATGCTGCCCAAATCTATATTTCACGGCTCGTCCTCGGTTATTTCGGAGTCCTTTTGTTCCTGGGATTTGTCGTGATTCGTTTCACGCTGCGATGGCTTCTCACCTCGCGGCGCCGGGTTGGCGCCGTGCGCCGGACGGTGATCGTCGGCGATGGACCACTGGCGCGGGAGATGGCCGCCACCATAGACCGTCACCCGGAGTGGCTGTACCAGATTGTCGGCTTTCTTTCTCCCGCCGAGAGTACCTGTGACCCCTCATCGCCTGAGTGTGGTGCGCCTACGGTTAGCCTGCAGACGCTGGGCATTGTGGATCTCCTGCAATCCCATCAGGTAGACGAGATTATCCTCACCGTTCCGGAGCCCGGCCTGCCTGAGATCTTGGATGTGGCCGCCACATGCCGGACGGCGGGACTCGCCGTCAGCCTGGTTCCGCAACCTTACACTCTCTACCTCTCTAAGCCGGAGCTGGTCGACCTGGACGGGCTGCCGTTACTCCAGTGGGAAGGGAGCGCGGCGGCCAATCCGCAATGGAAGCGAGCACTGGACGTGGCTTTAACCGCCTGCCTGCTGCCCCTGGCCATAGCCGCCATCGCACCCGCGGCGCTGGTATTGAAGCTCCGCAAAGGCAAGGCCATCCGCCGCGAACTCCGTTGCGGTCAACAGGGCAAGACGTTCTGGATGTATCGCCTGAACTCCGACCGCCATGCCACTGGACTGCCCACTTACGAATTTCTCATGCAACGCTCCAGCCTCACTGAGTTACCGCAACTGTTCAACGTTCTGCGCGGCGAGATGAGCCTTGTCGGCCCCAGGCCGGAAGGACCGGAACGTACGCGCCACTATAGCGACTGGCACCAGCAAAGGCTCAGCGTGAAACCGGGAATGACCGGACTGGCCCAGGTTCATGGCCTGCGCGATCAGAATTCTTCGGAAGACAAGACCCGATACGATCTGCAGTACATTCTGCACCGCTCCCCGTTCCAGGATATTTCGTTACTTCTGCAGACCTTGTCGACCATCGCGCCGCGACTGTTCCAGTGGCGGCGAGGGCAGGCGTGCGCCCCGCACGTCGCGTTAGAGAGGCGCATAGACGCCGTATTTGAGGAGACTTTGTCCGGTGCTCATAGTTCGCAGTCCAGTTCGGATTAGCTTTGGCGGCGGGGGAACCGACCTGCCACCCTATTATGAACGGTTTGGCGGCGCCGTACTGAGCGCCGCCATCAACAAGTATTTCTACACCATTCTGGGTAAACGGTCCGACGGCCGGGTACAGGTAATCTCCTCTGACCTTCGGGTCTGCGAGACCTGGCACGACATCGCCAACATGAGCCTGCAGGGCAGTGCGCTGGAAATTCCGCTCGCCGTACTCAAGGAGATGGACTGCGGTGTCTCGGTCGACCTTTTTCTTGCGTCCGAGATTCCCCCCGGAACCGGGCTGGGATCTTCGGCGAGCGTGTGCGTCAATATTCTCAAGACGCTAAGCACCTACCTCGGACGTCCCCTCTCGAAATACGACCTCGCCGAGCGCGCCTTCTTTGTCGCGCGCCACATTCTCGGAAAGCATGTCGGGAAGCAGGACGAATACGCCGCCGTCTTCGGCGGCCTGAACTACATCTC
>JBEKPZ010000217.1:0-23596 GCA_049520215.1 Bryobacteraceae bacterium
CCAACTGCCAAAGCCGGCGCCTAGTTTGGGGATGGGGGACACGGTCGCCGTCTGCAGGTAGTTCTGGACGGCGGTGATCTCCGCCTGAACCATTTGCGCGGCGTCCACCGGATTCTTCAAGTTTTGCTGGCCGGTCTGCGCGGCTTCGGTATCGGGCTCGTTCGCGAGGACCAGATAGTCCGGCTGCATATACTGCACGATGGTGGCGGCCATGGTGGCGCGCGCCGCAATGTATTCCGGCCAAGTGAGCGGGCCGTAGAACGCGTTCATATTGGTCCAGCCGGCGGCGGTGTCGTTGGAAAACAGAATCTCGTTGTCAACAATGATTTTGAGACCGGCGGCTCTGATAGCCTGGGCGACCCCCGTGTAGAAAGTCAAGTACGGCTGGTAGGCGGCTTGGCTGCCATAGAAGGGCTCATACAGAATGGGAAACAGGACTGGCACCACGATGGCCTGGACGCCCAGAGCTTTCAGTTCCTGTAATTGGGGTTGCACGGTGGTCTGCAAATAGGTGGGGTTGGATATCGAAGGACCGGTGTTGCCATTGGCCCACATCAGATTGCCGGCGTACAGCGTGGGACCGCCCGGTATTGGCGTCCAGGTGGGAGGGATCGCCAACAGGGTGTTGAACGCCAGCAGATCGGCGGTCAGTTCGGCGGAGATGGAGCTGCAGTAGCCCACCGGCACGGGCGGCGGCGCCGGAGGCGCCGGAACGTCCGCCCGGCAGGGCGCGCAGACGAGCAATGACAAGGCCGTCAAAACACCGAAGCCGCGCCGTTTAGGCCCGATTGCCGGGCATTTTCCGAAAGAGAGATGCGAGTGTCCTGCGACGATCGGTAGCAAACACGGCCCGCTTTGAGCCCGCCGGCGAACTGACATGGTAATACTCCTCACAGTGCTGGGAATATGTAACGAACGGAACAATTTTAGGTTGTCTCAAGTTATCTGTCAAACTATTGGGAAAGAAAGTGTGAGAATTTTTACTTACTTGACTTAGATAGCTTCAATCTGTTAAGGGGGCTTCCGATAGGCTGCGGAGGGGGAGAAGCGGACAGTCACTCAAGGCTGCGCTGCATTAATCGGTTTGCAGTTATCAAAGTCGAGTGACATCCGCGGCTAAGGAGTCACAAAAGGCTGTGCGGCCCACTAAGTGACGACACACCAGAGCACACCCCGGCCGGAACCTGGCAACTGGCCGAGTCTAGGCAGATAAGTCTTACGTTCAGTCTCTTGTCCAGTCACAGTTGCCGGCCCGCCAAACGCGGCGTGCGAGCAACCAGATGGAACGGCACCTCCATTGAGCAGGATCGCTTCCGGCGGCAGCCAGCTCAATACTCACAACGGACAGCTCTCGAAGGCTAACTACTCGCCAACCGATGGCGGGATAACCCGGGCTTCCTCAGTTTCCTTGGAGTTTTGCAGTGTGAGCAATTCGCATGCCATTTCGTCTAACAAGAGATATATATATGAAACAACAAGACTTCACCCGCTATCCGGCGACCGGGCTGGATGGCGGGCTCGGGCGTTCGGGTACTTTTTACACGGCGCCGTTAGGGAAAACCGGCGCCTTGGGACGAAGGGTTCCGCATAATACAGTGGCAACCAGCTCGGAACTTGTGGGGCGGGCATTCTGCCCGCAGCCGGCTTTCAGCCGGCCCTGGCCGCCTGAAAAGGCGGCTGCGGCCAAGATTGGTCGCCCCACATCGGCCCCACATTACGCGAAACTCGATAGGTCTTTGCGCCCCCGCGGTCGTTCAGGGCGTAGTGGTCTGTACTGTAGCCGACAGGGGCGAGACGTCCTGGCCGGTGTCAACCGCTTCGACCGCGTAGTAGTACGTGGTGTACGGAGAAGCCCCGGTGTCGATGAATGGAGACGCCCCCCGCGACGCCACTTGGGCCATGCCAGTGGGCGATGTTCCCCGGAAGATCGCGTAGTTCTGAATCGGCAGACCATTGGGTGGGATGTTTTCGGACCAGGTTACCGTGACTTGCGTGGCGGAGTTCGCGGTGGCCACGACGTTAACCGGCGCGGCAGGCAGCGGAGGCGTGGCGACCTGCGCTGGAGTTGACATGGGCGAAACGTCTCCACCGGTGTCCACCGTCTGGGTCGCGTAGTAGTAGCTGCTGTTGGCGGATGCTCCCATGTCCGTATACTTCATGGCCGCCGCGGTGCCCAGTTTGGTCAGGTTATTGGACGACGGACCGCGGAAGATCGTGTAGCTCGCAATCGGCAGGCCGCCGGGCGGGACGCTCGCGGACCAGATTACCGTGACTCGCGTGGCGGAGGTAGGCGTTGGCGAGACATTGACTGGCGCGGCGGGCAGCGCAGGCGTAGCGACCTGAGCTTTAGCCGACATGCCTGACACGTCATGGCCGGTGTCGGTCGCTTGGACCGCGTAATAATAGGTGGTGTTCGCGGAAACTCCGGTGTCGACGAATGGACTCGTCGTCCGGACGGCAACTTGGGGCAGGTTGGTGGACGACGTCCCGCGGTAGATGGTGTAGCTCTGGATTGGCAAGCCCCCTTGCGGAATGTTTTCGGTCCAGCTTAGCGTGACTCGCGCGGCGGCGTTTGGCGTGGCCGCGACGCTGACCGGCGCGGCGGGCCCTGCAACCGTAGTGACCGGCGCCACAGCCGACATCGGCGACACGTCGTGGCCGGTGTCGGTGGCTTCGATCGCGTAGTAGTAGGTGGTGTTCGGGGAAAGTCCGGTGTCCGTGAATGTAGTCGTCGTTCGGACGGCGACTTGGGGCAGGTTGCCGGACGATGTCCCCCGGAAGATCGTGTAGGTTTGAATCGGCATGCCCCCTTGCGGGATGTTCTCGGACCAGGTCACGGTGACCTGTGTGGTGGAGTTTGCCGTTGGCACGACATTGACTGGCGCGGCCGGTATCGGAAGCGTGGTGACCGGTATCTGGTCGGAGGGCGTCGAAAGGTCGTGGCCGGTGTCCGCCGCCACGATCTCGAAATAGTAGGTCGTGTTGGGGGTCAGGGATGCCGCCGTGTAGGTGGCGGTGGACGCCGAGCCGACGTTGATCATGTTGCCGGGGGTGGTGCCCTCGAAGATCTGGTAGTAGCTGATCGGCAAAGAACCCTGTTGGAGGTTTTCCTGCCAGGTCAGAACGATCTTGGTGGGGGCGGGCGTCCCGGCTACGCTGCTGGGCGGGTTCGGCAGCGGCAGCGTGGTGGCATAGACGGGCGGAGTCATGGGCGCATCAATCCCCTGCTCCACGGCCACGATGCCAAAGTAATAAGTCGTCCCTGCGGCCAGGTTCATGTCCCTGTAAGTAGTCATGCTGGACGACCTGATCGCAACCTGCTGAAGATTCGACGGTGAGGTCCCGCTGTAAACCAGATAACTGCTCAAGCCGGTTGGGTTCGAGGGCGGAGACCAGCTCAGGTCGATCTCCTGTGCCGAAGCCACCGTGGCCACCAGGTTGGTCGCGGCGCTCGCCGACGTTATGTACGTCTGCAAACTGAACGTCTGCGAAAGCGGCGAATTGTTGCCGGCAAAATCGAATGCCTGGACCTGATAGTTATACAGCGTGCCACCGGTCAGCGAGGAGTCGTTGTAGCTGGACGGAGTCGAGTTGGCGATCCACACGCCCGTGCAGGGTTGGCCGGCCGCCGGCGGAGTGCAGCGAAGCACGTTGTAACCGGCCACTCCGATGTCGTCGCTGGAGGCGGTCCATGAAAGATTCGCCGTAGTGAAGCCGGGCGTGCCGGTCAGGTTGAGCGGGACGGTTGGCGGAGTCGTGTCGGGCGTGGTGACCAGTTGATTGTAATAGCTGAACGCGCCATAGGTGTACACGCTGTTCTGATCGGCCGCACCCGCCAGCGTATTCTCGTTCTGCATGATCTGGTAATCCGAACAAGTTGCGGGAATTGCGGGTGTCGTGGCAGTTGCGGGAATCGCGGCGGTACACGTGCAGTTGGCGGCGCCGCCATTGGCGGCGGTTCCGCCGTATGGCTGGTACGCGAACAAGAAGACCGGGAACTGCGGCCCGACATAGATCATATTCGTGTAGCTCGCCAGATTCTCGGTCATCTGCATGAAATAGGCGTCCAGAGGAGCCCAGAAGTCGAAAGGTCCCCGGGCGCGCACCACGTCGATGCTCAAGTCATTCACTTCCGCGGCCGTCTCCTTCTCCAGCCAGGCCTGGCTGATGGCGACCGGCTTGCCTGCGGCCGCGGCCGCCTGGGCGATGGTCAGCGTGTTGCTGAGAAAGTTATCGCTTCCCAGGGTGTTGACCGGAAGCATATGGAAATCGATGTAGTCCAAGGGCAGGGCAATGTAGGCGTCGATGTAGCCGGACAGGCTGGAGGTCCCGGAAAGCGGCATCCAACTGCCAAAGCCGGCGCCTAGTTTGGGGATGGGGGACACGGTCGCCGTCTGCAGGTAGTTCTGGACCGCGGTAATCTCCGCCTGAACCATTTGCGCGGCGTCCACCGGGTTGTTCAGGTTTTGCTGGCCGGTCTGAATGGCTTCCGTATCGGGTTCGTTCGCGAGGACGAGATAGTCCGGCTGCATATACTGCACGATGGTGGCGGCCATGGTGGCGCGCGCCGCGATGTATTCCGGCCAGGTGAGGGGGCCGAAGAACGCGTTCATAGTGGTCCAGCCGGCGGCGGTGTCGTTGGAAAACAGAATCTCGTTGTCCACGATGAGTTTGAGGCCGGCGGCCCTGACAGCCTGGGCGATCCCCGTATAGAGGGTCAGATACGGCTGGTAGGCGGTTTGGCTGCCATAAAAAGGCTCATACAGAATGGGAAACAGGACCGGCACGACCACGGCCTGTATACCCAGCGCCTTCATCGCCTGCAATTCGGGCAGAACGGTAACCTGCAAATAGTCGGGGTTGGATATCGAAGGACCGGTGTTGCCGTTGGCCCACATCAGATTGGCGGCGTACAGGGTGGGACCGCCCGGTATCGGCGTCCAGTTCGAGGGAGGGCTCGCCAACACGGTGTTGAACGCCTGCATATCGCCGTACAGCTCGGTATAAATGGAACTGCAGTAGCTTCCCGCGGGTACCGTTGACGGCGCCAGCGGCGGCGGAACGTCTGCCTTGCAGGTCGCATAAGCGAGCACGGACAAGGCCGCCAAAACATGAAGAGCGCGCGGTTTGAGCCTATTCGCCTGGCTATTTGCGCTGGACACACGCGATTCTACTGCAACGATCGATAATGAATTCGCCCCATTCCGGGCGCGCCGGTATAATGACATCAGTAATTCCTTAAACGATGGCAATCTTGAAACAATTCGGACAGATTGCCGGTTGTCTGGCCAGGTCTCGAGGTTCTGGAGGGCCACGGGTGCGCTGGCAGAGCCTGTGCCCTGCGCGGGAATTCCCCCGTCAACCTAGTCAGTATGGGAGTACAAGATAACAAGGTGATTAACTCTTTTGCCATGTTGCTCTTTTGTGAGGCGCGCCGGCAAATTGGCGACCCTTCCGGATTAGCCCCAGCGCGTCCACTTCAAGTCGAGCAAGCCTTCCATCGATAAGGATCGCGCCCAGAAGCAATACGATCAATGTTCTCAATGGTTAAATCGGGTTATTGTTCCCCAAGGTTTACTCTCGATGGTTAAATCGGGTTATTGTTCCTCAAGGTTTATAGCCGGCGCTGGCGATGGCTGAAAAACCAGGAGTTCGTTTTATGGCAATCTGTGAACCACTTCACCGTCGAGAGCTATGTGTATGAAATTAAGTGGTTGAAGCGGCCTTCTGTCACTAAACTTTGCGCAGCCACACTGTACGTTTAGGTACTTTTTGCACTCCGCCCTATGGAATACCTGCCTGCGGGATTCTCCGGCGCTTCCGGCCATGAGCAAGCCGGGCGCCGGAGTTTTGTGGGTACGCCCGCTTCGCGCGACAATGGTACGGAGTCCTCCGATCGCCCCATGCCCGACGCGACGCCATCCGAAGAAAAGCCGAAGCCGGCGCCCAGTTCCGGCACGCTGGGCGTCCTGCGCGTCTTTGGCGTGCCGGTGCGCTTCCACTTCACGTTCGTCCTGCTGCTGATATTCCTGCTGTTCATCGGCGTCGGCGAACGGCAGTCGGGGGCCATGACCGCGCTTTACGTTGTGGCGCTGTTCGCCTCGGTCTTACTGCACGAATTGGGACATACGTTGGTGGCGCGCCAATATGGGATACGCACCACGGAGATCGTCATGTACCCGATTGGCGGCGTTTCGCGCCCGGAGCGCATGCCGAAAGGGTGGGAAGAATTCTGGATTGCCATCAGCGGACCGCTGGTGAATGGGCTGATCGCCGCCGGCCTGTTCGCCTGGCTGGCCACCCGGCACCAGTTTGTGCCCGTTGAATTGCTGCGCGATCCCACCGACGCCAACCTGGCGCAGCGCATCGCCACCGGAAATTTCCTGCTTTTCGTTTTCAATCTGCTGCCGGCGTACCCGATGGATGGCGGCCGGGTGCTGCGGTCGGTGCTGATGCTGTTCAAGCCGGAGGAGCAGGCCACGCGCGTCGCGGCCGGCGCGGGGCAGATCCTGGCGACGATGCTGGGCCTGTACGGCTTGCTGTATTCCAATTTCATCATGGTCTTCGTGGCGATGTTCATTTATATCGGCGCGTCGCAGGAGGGCGCCGCCATGCGCGGCCGCCTGCTGACCACGGGCGTTCCGGTGCGCGCCGCCATGATCACGGACTTTCGCACGCTCACGCACGGGCAAAGCATCCGCGACGCCGGCAATCTGTTGCTGGCCACTTCGCAGCACGATTTTCCGGTGGTGCATGGCGACCAGGTGCTGGGGTTGCTGACGCGCGCGGCGCTGGTGCGGGCCATGCTGACCGACGGCCCGGATGCGTACGTGGCGTCGGCCATGGACCGCGCTCCGCGGCGCGTCTCGGCGGACACGCCGCTCTCCGACGTGCTGCAGGATTTGTCGGGCCCGCGGGCCTGCGCGCTGGCCATGGAGGGGGACAGGCTGGTGGGCCTGCTCACGTCCGAGAATGTCTCGTCCTTCATCCTGTTGCGGCAGGTAGCCATGCAGCAGCAGGCCCGCGCTCAAGCGCGGTGATTGCGATCGTGGGGCGGTCCCCAGGGCGGTCCCTCTGGACCGCGGCCGACGCCCGCGTCGGCCAGTCGCCGCTGAGAGGACGGGTCCACGGGCCCCGCCCAGGGGGCCCCTCGCTACGGCCGCGGGCCGCTGAACGGCACATTCATGGTCGCCTGGTACATGGCGTCCAACAGATCCTGCGAGTGTCCATCGTAGTCCGCATCGAGCGACCACATGAAGCCGCCGCCCAGACCGCGCTGCCACTCCGAATACCAGATCCGGGTGTAGGTGGAAAGCGCGTCGTCGTATGTAATATAGCCAGGCTGGCCATCGGTACGCAGCAGATAGGGGACCATAGTTCCCTCGTCGAAGTACGCCGTCCATCCCAGCGTGTTGATGCGCTGCTTGATGAACGTGCCATAGTTCTCCGAAGGAACCGCGGCGTAGCCGCACTCGCCATAAACTAATGTGCAGCGGCCGTACACCTGGGTGAGGTTGAGGTAGAAGTAGCCGTAAAACGGCGTCCCCATGTTGAGCTTGGCGGCCGGCACACCCAGGTCGTTCAGAAAGACATTGGCGGCCTGCTCGGCGCTGCCCCCGGGCTGGCACTCCCAAGGTTGCGGATTGTTGGGGTCCGGAAAGACCGGCGAGTTGAACTGCCCGTCGTCGGTCCAGGGCCCGGCGCAGTCGTACATCATGACGTTCCAATAATCGATTACCGGTGTCACATTCTGGTAGTCGTAGGCGGTCGACCCCCATGGCGGAACGTCGGCGGAGAGCAGATATTGCGGGCTGGGGAAAGTGCGGCGCAGTCCCGTCATCAAGCGGTAGAACATCTGCGTGTCGGTCGTCGAAGCTGGATATTCCCAATCGATATCCAGACCGTCGTAGCCGTTCGTAGTGATGAAGGTCTGCAAGTTCGCCAGCAGGGTTTCGAGACCGCCGGTGGTGGTCTCGAGCCCGGTAAAGTCTCCACCCAACAGCAGCAGCACCTTCACTCCCGCGGCGTGCGCTTTGGCGATGAGCGCCGGCTCCAGGAACGGGGGGTCGGTTGGTACGGTAAGGCTGCCGTCGGCATTGAAGCCGACTCCGGCGTGGTTGATGTGGGTCAGCTTGTGAAACGGAATCTGGGCCGAGCTGTAAGGCGGAGTCTGGGTCCTGCTCCAGTAGCCGTAGTCGCCCACCAATCTTTTGGGCATGGGCTGCTGGGCGTGCACTGGCAGGATGGCCAGGCCACACAGGATCGAAGCTCCCAAACCTGCTGAAAATCGAGTCATGCGAACGCCTCCCTTAGGGTGTAATGTACACCCGTTCGGCGTGCGGGCGCTACCGTACGGGGTGCGCGATGCCGCAAGAATGGCGGGGCGTGAAAACATCTTCGCCGCGTTTTATCGGCGGCCCATGCACCCACGGCTTCTCTACATGGCAAAGCCTCGTAGTACACTGGTCGGAATGGACGATCTGCGCATTGAGTCATGGCCTGGAAGCAGGGATGGAATTCGCGTCCTGAAACTGATCGGGCCGTTCACCCTGAAGCACGTTTTCGAGTTTCAGACGCTCGTGCGCCAGGACCCCGCCCCGCTGACTATCATCGACCTGACCGCGGTGCCGTACATGGACTCGGCGGCGCTGGGCTCGATCCTGGGTGTGCACGTCTCCTGCCAGCGGCATGGTGTGCAATACGCCCTGGCAGGCGCCTCCGATCGCCTGAAGACGCTGTTCAAGGTCGCCGGCGTGGAATGCTTGTTGGTCTCGTGCCCCTCTGTAGCGGAAGCCGAAGGCAAGTTGGCGCGCACCGCTTCAGCGTAGCGGCTACCCAATGCCGGCCGGTTTACGCAGCCAAAGGTAACAGTGGTTGCCGATCCGCCGCGCGTCGGCAGAACGCAATAGCAGGAGGTCCGCGTACCGCAGCGGAAACAGCAACCATCCGCCGACCCCATGCGCGACCACCCGCCAGGCGCGGTACGGCAGCAGCAGCTTGATGTATTCGAGCACGATCGCCAGTAGCGTGGCGGTCGGGCCCGTGCGCCATCCTTCGGCCACGACTTCCAGAGGTCCGGCCAGCTCTTTCAGGCCGTCGAGCGAGAACCTTCGAAAGTCCTTCGGGTACTCATGGAAGGGATGACAAAATGGGGTCACCAGGTGCACGTAGCCGCCGGGCGCCACGACGCGCCCGATTTCACGCATGACCTGCGCAGGGTCGCGCACGTGCTCCAATACCGCGTCGCATTCCACGCGTTGAAATAAATTGGAAGGAAAGGGAAGCTGGTGTGCGTCCGCGGCGGCGTCCACTCCTGGCACCGCGAACAAGTCGACGTTCACGTAACCTGCGACCACCCGGCCGGCGCCTCCGATGTAAAGGTTCCACCGGCCGAGGGGAAAGTCCTTCGGCTCGGCTGGATTCACGATGAAGGGGGCAGGGGGCTCCAGCAGGCGCAACAGGCGATCGCGCCAGTGTTGAGAAGCTCGTTTGCGGTAGCGCGCCTCGAGATCCATGGTGGGACAGGCTTCAGCCTGTCATCGGGCCGCCAATAGCCTACGGCAGCGTTTCCCGCGCCACCTTGTCGGCCTGTTCCGCGCGGAAGCGCTTTAGCTTCTCCCGCAGCTCCGGCCGCGAATTCGCCAGAATCGCGATGGCCAGCAGCGCCGCATTGCGCGCCCCCGGCGTGCCGATCGCCAGCGTGCCGACCGGAATGCCGCCCGGCATCTGCACCGTGGAAAGCAGCGAATCCAGGCCCTTCAGCGCCGCGCTCTCCATGGGAACCCCCAGCACCGGCAGCACCGTCTGCGCCGCCAGCACTCCGGCCAGATGCGCCGCGCCGCCCGCGGCCGCCACGATTACCTCAAACCCGCGCGATTCCGCTTCGGCGGCGTATTGCGAAGCAAGCTGCGGCGTGCGATGCGCGGAGAGTACCCGGCACTCGTGCGGGACGCCGAATTGCGTCAGCGTCTCGTCGCAATGGCGCATAGTCTCCCAGTCGGACTTGCTGCCCATGATCACGGCGACCAGTGGCTGCGGCATAGCTACTCTCCCTGGGCCAGCGTGTAGCCCGCCTTCCCGTCATAGTTGCGCAGGTTCTCGGTTTTGACGATTTCCATGCCCGTATCGGCAATCCGGCCCAGCAGGCCGACAATCTGCGCTTGCGTCACGCCGCCGGCAGAGGCGAACCGGCAGCGGTAATTATCCGTGCAGAAGATATCCGGCTGTGCGTCGGGCCAGATCTTCACGCCTCGATTCGACATCATGGTAAGCGTCATCTGCTCGCCGGCCGTTGCCTGCAGCGCCGCCGCGAGTTTGTCGTTATTGAGCGACGGCCAGTTCACGTAAACGTCCACGCCCACTAGATCCACCTTGGGTTCGGGCCGGCTGGCAGATTGGCGAGCCGCCACGGCGGGGGGCGCGGCCGCGTATGTCACCGGCTTCAGCGTGTTGGGCTTTTGTCCCAGCCGCGCCACCACCGCTTGCGCAAATTCCTTGGTGCCCACCTTCTCCTTGCTGGACCCCTCAGTGAAAATGTCGTACGTATGGATGCCATCCTCGACGGTGCGCAGCCACGCGTTGTGCACGCGCGCCGCGGCTTCCGGCTGATTGATATGCACCAGCATGAGCACCGCGCCCAGCAACAGACCCGACGGGTTGGCCAGGTTCTGATTGGCGCGGCGCGGCGCGGAGCCGTGGATGGCTTCGAACATGGCGCAGTGGTCGCCGATATTCGCGGAACCCGCGATGCCCACCGACCCGGCGATTTGCGCGGCCACGTCGGAGAGAATGTCGCCATACAAATTGGGCATCACGATGACGTCGAAAGTCTCCGGCGTGTCCGCCATCTTGGCCGCGCCGATGTCCACGATCCAGTGTTCGTTCTGGATGTCCTTGTACTCCGCGGCGATTTCGTCAAAGACCTTGTGGAAGAGACCGTCGGTCATCTTCATGATGTTGTCTTTGGTGAAGCAAGTGACCTTCTTGCGGCTGTGGCGGCGCGCGTACTCGAACGCATAGCGCACAATCTTTTCGCAGCCGGGCCGTTCTTCGTTCTCGCGCACGATCACCAGGTCCATGCCCGGATGCAGCGTGTCGATGAACGGGTGGTAGGAAACGCACGGCCGCACGTTGGCGTACAGGCCCAGGGTCTTGCGCGCGGTGACGTTTAGGCTCTTGAAGCCGCCACCCTGCGGCGTGGTGATGGGGGCTTTCAGAAAAACCTTGGTGCGGCGCAGGGACTCCCAGGCGCTGGGTTCGATACCCGCGGTGTTGCCGCGCAGGTAGACCTTTTCACCGATTTCGATGGTTTCGATGTCGAGGGCCGCTCCGGAGGCTTCCAGGATGTGCAAGGTCGCGGCCATGATTTCGGGGCCGATGCCGTCGCCGTGCGCGACTGTGATGGGTGTTTTGCTGGACATAGGGAAGCCTAAACATACCGGGTTGCGCCGGCTTTCGCAAGTGAACCGGCTGAGCTGTGGGGCAGGTTGGCAACCTGCGGGCCGATTGCTAATCGGCCCAGGCGAGCGAAGCTCGCCCGCCAGCTCGGGCCAACACTTTCGCAACTTCTTCGATGATCGGGTGTGAAATGCAAAGCTCCAGTGTGTCTTGGGCCTCGATCGCATCGAAAACCGATTGCTAGGGCTTGGGCTTTGGGCTGGGCGATGACCTGAACTCGCTGCCAATACCGCTCGGAAGCGATACGTTTCAGGCCCTCACGGAAGACGCCGCTGAGGCTGCGGTTGGTGGTTCGCATCTGAGTCTTGCTGGTTTGGGTGCGGTAAGCCCTGCGAAATCAACGAGACTGCTGCCGAGCCGCGACGGTAAGGGAGCGGTTCCCCCAAAACCGTTTAGCACCCGTGCTGGCTCAGGGGCGTTCTCCCTCGGCTCTGGATCTCCTCTAACTAAACCCGCAAGAGAATGACATCGATACGTACTCGCGCCGTTGGCCAGCCAGCGGGCGCGAGTACGCACCTGGACCCGTCAGGGCAAAAATGTGGAAGTGGAACTGAACTGCACGCGCAAGCCCGTATCCGTGGGACTGCTGTCAACCCCGCCAACGCCTCGATTCCGGACCACAAAATACAGCGTAGCGGTGCCGCCAGCGCTGACTGGCGCACTGGTAATCTTGAACGTCGTCCATGGTGTGGTGTAGTTGGAGGGCGAATTCACGGCGGCGTTGTCATAGGGATAGCCGGCTACCGGCAGACACTCAGTAGCCCCGCTGCTCAGGTATATCGCTTCAACTTCATTGTCGGACAGAAGCTCGCCGACAATGGTCACGTGGCCATCGCCGGTAGGGACCGGGACGGTGATCGCATAGACATAGTGCCCTCCCAGGTTGTCTTCTACCTGTGGAGTGATCCATTCCGAGGTCTTGTTGTTCTTGAGCCAGGAAGGATCGGGCGCGTCAACCCAGGCTGGTTCAAAGGTCAGCCCGGTTGTACCGCACTGAGGGGCCGCACACGGATTTGGGATCGGAGAACTGGACGGAGCCGTGGGGTACGGAAAGGCGATTTGCCAGTTCCCGTCGGTCCCGCCAACGGGTACCAGACCGGTACACGTGTTGTTTGAAAAGCCGGTGTCGCAAAGACCGGGGATGGCTGCGGCAGCCATCGCGGCGGACAGCAGCAGCGCCGCCAGAACGTGCAGCATGGTTTTGGATCGGTTTCGTTGGTAATACATTTGTTTCTCCTTAAGAGTTGAAGTTGATGCCAGCGCTTAAGCAATTCGGAAGGAGACGGCGAGCCTTACTTTTAATCCACAAGTCCGGCAGACAGTTCATCGTTCCCTCCCCGATCCACACCAGGAAACCCTCGTGGATTGATGATGACACAAGTCCAGCCAATGTTACAAACGTGTTTCAAGTTTCCATGGATCGGTTCGCAGTGGGATTGGTACGGCTAGAGCCGCTTGCGGCGTTGAGGTTCGCATCGGGGCTGACGTGGGGCGGCCAATCTTGGCCGCAGCCGCCTTTTCAGGCGGCCAGGGCCGGCTGAAAGCTGCCCCCAGAGGGGACCCCGGGGCAGAATGCCCGCCCCACAAGATACAAGCTGGTTGTCACTGTATTATGCGAGTCTCAACGGGCATCTGGCCGGGATTTTACGGCCCGGCCAGATCGTCATAGGAATTGCATGTCGGACGGCGGCCTCTAATGCCCCGGCGAGATACTCCGCGTAGACTGGTAAGTCCAGCTCAGCTTTGAGAAATCGAGCGGAGTGGCGGAGTTGGTCAGGACCGTGAACGTGCCACTGCTGGCAACTTGACTGTTGGCCGGAGCCGACGCGAAATTCAGCGCGCCTTGCCCCATCACCTGGACACTGGAAGGATCGAGGCTGGTCAGATTGGCCGTGATGGGGCCCATGGCCGTCGTCCCCCTGTTCAACAGATCCGCCCGGTACGTCATGTACGACTGCGTGCCGGTAACGGCTATCTGCCTCACGAGAGAGTAATTGACCATGTCGAGGTTGGCAAAAGGGGCCCCCATGTTTTGGGACTGCCCGGGCACGCTATTGGTAAAAGACACTTCGTTGATGCCGGGTCCCATCTCAGCAGCGACGCAGCCGGGAATTGGCTGGCAGCCGGCGCTCGGCGTGCTTGCGCCATTCACCGTGACTGCCGGCGTCGCATAACCGGCTGGCACCGTTTCCGTAACGGTCTCCGACGTTCCAACCTCGAACCTGCCAGGGACTACGGCGCAATAGCCGCCTTGGTCCAGGGGGCCCGCCTCCACCGTAAAAGGCGTTCCCGCGTTTACCGTGAAAGTAAAAGGTGTATTGGCGGCAACACCCGCGCCGGCTATCTTGCAGACTTTCAACTGACCGGGCGGCGCTTCATAATTTGTAAAGGTCGCGATGGTTTCCGACGAGGTGTCGCCCGCAGTGGCGGATGGCACCACAAGTACGGTGGCGGTTCGTGTTTGCAGATCGTACGATTCCAGGAGATTTTCCTTTTGGGATCTCGGCGGCGCACTGTAGCCGAACGCCGTGATCGCGCTGACACCGACGCCGGGCACCGGCAGTTCGGTAATTGTGGCCGTTTGGGGAGCAACCGGAATAGGTCCTGAGCACTCGCCAACGGGAACCATAAGCGGATTAGCGCTGCTGCTGAAAGCGCTCCCCGACACGGTGAAGCTGTAGATTCCGTTAGCCGGGACCGGGTTCTTGGTGGACGACGATTTACAAACCTCAACGTAACCCTCCGGACCGAAGGCTAACCCGCCCGCGCCGTAGGTGCTATTCCCACAACCTTGGCAGCCGTTGAAATCGATCTGAAAGGGAAGCTCTCCTATTTCCGTAGCACTGAGCTGAGGCGTGAAATTGAATGTCGCGAGGCCGGCATTATCGCTGCTGGCTACGTGGTCGAAGACCACATACAGAGTACCCGTCGGACCAAAGGCAATCTCTTGCACATTGTTTATGACAACGGAGTCGCCATAAGTATAGGCGGCGACCGCGGTAGCGGTGTCGATGGTGACGAGAGTATCGTTAGAGCGATCGCTCCCAAGAAGGACGCCGTTTGAAAAGGCAAGGCCCAGGATTTGAAGTGGAACACGAAAGCCGACGCCCTGGTAATATACGCTGCCTACGAGAGTCAGCGCCGGCGGACCCGAACCGAGATTGATCTTGACCAGTTCCTGCGCGCCGGAAGCATTTACTACATAGAGATTCTCGGTTCCATCGAAAGCCATGCCGCTCCATTCGTTCTGGAAGGAGCTCTGGGCATAGTAAGGCAGGGTGAGCAGAGGGATTGTTGCGCCTGTGTTCAGATTCACCGTGACGAGAACACCTTGCGCCGTGATCCCATACATCAAACCGTCGATGTTATCGTAGGCCAGCCCGCGGATTTCCGCTGTTTGTCCTCCGGCTCCCTGCAGGGTAGTCGGCCCGATTGCCGTCGCGGTGAATATGCCGCCCACGAGAGGCGCCCCGAGGTCGACGGACATCAGTGTGTTGGTGTCGCTTGTTGGGTTTGTTCCGCTAATATTGTTTTGCGTCACAATGTAAAGAATCGGGTTCGCCCTCGCGCCGAATGGCAGTCCGGCGGCCAGGAACAGCGGCATCGCTGCCGCGATTGCGAGATTGAACCTGAAGTGTCCGTGCCGCGAAACTTCGCGGCCGGGTTGTTTTACAGCTGCTGTGATTTGACTAGTCATACGCTCTTCTCCTTAATTAACTTGACCGGAACTTCCCCGGCTTTTGATGTTCGCTTAATACAGTGACAATTCTGGCGACAAATGTGCACTTTCCATCGGGCTGATGTGGGGCAGAATGCCCGCCCCACAAGATCCAAGCTGGTTGTCAGTCTATATGCGAGACTCAAGCCTTCGCCGGCTTGAAGACGCGGTGTGCAGCCGGCGGAAACGCCGGAGTCGCAATGGCTTGCTTGATCCGATCGCCGTCGACCGTCACCAGTCCCCGCTCGCTCCTCCACCGCCGGACTCCCCACCGCCCCCGTCAAATCCGCCGCTGTCAGATCCGCCGCTGTAAGAACCGCCGCTGTAAGAACCGCCGCTATTGTCCTGAGCGCCAGTCACGGCGCCTCTGCCGCCGCCACCCCCACTGCCGCTGGGTGGGTTAAGCCACGGCCGATGGCGGATTCTGCTCACGATGAACGAGACGAAGAAGGAGAAGAAAGTTAGCCCGATGAATCCAAGAAAGATCCGGGCCCACCATGGCATGGGCGGCTTCGGACGCCGCGGGGGTGGAAGCGCATCGGCCACTCCGCCGATGACATCGGTCAGCGTGTCGATGGCTGCCTTTACCGCGTCATCGGGATGGCCGGCCCGAATCCGAGGCGCCATCACTTCCCGAATCACACGGGAGGCGATCGCATCCGGCACTACGGCCTCGAGTCCGTAACCGACCTCGATCCTCATCTTATGGTCCTGGGTCATGATGAAAAGGGCCAACCCGTCGTCAATCCCCTTCCGGCCAACCTTCCATTTTGCGAAGGCCCGGACAGCCCAGTCCTCGATCGGCGCATCGCCAGTCGTGGGGGCGATGTACACGATCAATTGGTGGCCTGTGTCCTGCTGGTAGCCGTCCAGGCGTCTGTCCAGGTATTGCACCGTTTCCGGCGACAGGAAGTTTGCGGTGTCCGTGACCCAGCGGGTGGGCGACTCAGGAATGGGCGTTTCAGCCGCGTATAGAGGCAGCGTCGAAACGAGTGCGATAAGGACAGGCAAACTCCGGCGCAGAACCATCTTAGAACCTCACCTCCGGCGCCTTTTCGCTTCCGGATTGTGCCTGGAAATAAGGCTTGGTTGCGAATTTATCGCCGAAGAAGCCGACGACCAACACTGCTGGAAAACTGCTGCGGCGGGTATTGAAGGCTTGCGCCGCCTTATTGAACCGCTGCCGCTCAACGGCGATGCGATTCTCAGTGCCCTCGAGTTGCGCTTGCAGGTCGCGGAAGTTGCCGGTGGCTTTGAGCTGCGGGTACTTTTCGACGACGGCCAGCAGGTGAGACAGCGCCGAAGAAAGCCCTTGCTGCGCCTGCTGATACCGTTGGAAGGCCGCGGGATCCTTAGCGATGTCCGCCATGGCGGCGGGCGTCACCTGGCCGACCTTGGCGCGCGCCTCCGTAACCGCCGTCATGGTGCTCTGCTCAAAGTTGGCAGCGCCTTTGACGGTCGCCACCAGGTTGGGCACCAGATCGGCCCGCCGTTCATATGCGTTTTCGACCTGGGCCCACTGCGCTTCGGTGGCCTGATCGAGTTGCACCAGCGAGTTGTAGATTCCGCCGATGGAAACTGCCACGATCAGCAGGAAGGCGACCGCCGCGCCTGCACAACCAATGGCTATATTCTTCCCCATTTACGCTCCATTCTCCCCTTCATTGCATGCGGACGCGCTTTTCAGCGCGTCCACGGTTCTCGCCATCCTGCCGGCTACTTCGTCAGCGCCGGAATCGTAGTGAGGATTAGGCGCCTTAATTGGGAAAACCGCCCAACCACAGGGTGCTGCAAGTAACCTTAGTCAATCGCATACTCAGTTTCCGGAATTACTTCCAGACGGATGGCATCTTGAGCACGGGTTTGGCCGCATTAGGCTTCTTGGCCGCCTCTTTGAGCTTCTTTATGAAGGTATCGGACAACTTGAGGGTATCGTCCCCTTCCGGCATCGTCCTCAAGGTTTGCCGATCGGGAGCCAAGAGCTTGAGCTGGAATGCCCTGGCGATTTGGCTCAGCTCTAAACTGTCGACGACACATCCCCTGACCCAACCTGTTGCCGGCGAGACAAGGGTGGACCAATGGGCGAATTCTTCGGGGGTCCAAAGCGGGAGCATTCCTGACGGCTCGTTTTGCAGCAGGACGACGGAATTCTTGATCTGCGACTTGCAAGTTCGGAAATAGAGCTCGCCGACGCCGGCCGGTGGCGACCATTGGAACCATCCCTTCGAATCCGTCATCACTAGAGCGGATCTTTCGGCGCCATTCAGTTTGAATCGGATCTCGATCGGCAGACCCGCCCAGGGTTTCCCATCGCCCATAGTCCCTCCCACGAGGACTTCGCCTCGTCTACACTTCCTATCGTCGTTCAACCTGGTATCCGCAGCCTGCCTTCGAAGGCGGAGAGCCGCCCACCACTCTGGGTGACAGCAGGCTCTCCCTTTAATGGTGCCGCCGCGCCGCTGCTGTGGGCGAGCGCGGGCCCCGTGAACGCCATCGTGGCGTTCGAGATTGACGGCGCCAGACCGTCGGCGTCGAAGTTGTACGCTCCTGCGGCCTGGCTACTTCGTCAGCGCCGGAATCGTAGTGAAAGCGCCTGCCGGGCTGAACTCAATCCCCAGCACGCTGATTTGGCCGCCGGCAGGCGTATTGAATTCCACGGTGCCTCGGATACCCGAGGTCTGCGCGTACGTGCCTGCCAGGTCGAACGAGGTGTGTCCGTCAGCCGCCAGCGTCGTCGTCGTGGATAGCAGGATCGCTCCGGTATCGTCGCGAATCACCACCGGAATGCTCGCGCCCTGCGCCACCGCATTGGCCAACGCGATGCCGGTGGCGTTGCCGCCGGTGTTGTCGAACCATATTACGAATGCCGATGGGTTAAGGGTCTCCAGCGGCACCACCGCCTCCTGTATACGTGAGCCGTTCGCTTGCTGGAATACCGCGAAGCCGCCCAGGTTCCCGGTCGCGACCAGTTGCGTCCAACCAGTCTCGGTCGGTTGGCTGGCCAGGCCCGCTGTTTGAATGAGTTGCCCCGCGCCGGGATTCACCGTCAGCGTGGTTGTGGCTGCCGCCGGCGCTGCAGTCGTGCCCGACTGCGGAAACACCAGCGGGACTGGGAGCGGATTCCCGTTGTTGTCGAAGAAGTTCAGCGTCGCTTGGACCGGGGCTGTTCCCGTATTCACCAGCGTAAAGGCAGTGGTCCAGCCGCCGGCGAAGGCCAGTTGCGCCATCGATCCCGAAGAGGCGGAGCCCGCGCTGGTAGCTGCCAGCGCTGGAATCGTGCTGAAAGCGCCTGCCGGGTTGAACTGAATCCCCAACACGCTGATCTGGCCGCCGGCAGGCGTATCAAATTCCACAGTGCCTCGTTTACCCGAGGTCTGTGCATACGTGCTCGCCAGGTCGAACGAGGTGTGTCCGTCAGCGGCCAGCGTCGTCGTTGTGGATAGCAGGATCGCTCCGGTATCGTCGCGAATCGTAACGGGAACGGTCGCGCCCTGCGCCACTGCGTTGGCCAGCGCGATGCCCGTCGCGTTGCCGCCGGTGTTGTCGAACCATATTTCGAAGGCCGTTGGGTTAATGTTCTCCAGCGGCACCACCGCCTCCTGTATGCTTGAGCCGTTCGCTTGCTGGAAAACTGCGAAGCCGTCCAGGCTTCCGGTCGCCTGCAGTTGCGTCCAACCCACCTGCGTCGGCTGGCTGGTCAGGCCGGCCGTTTGAACGACTTGCCCCGCGCCGGGATTCACCGTGACCGTGGCCGTAGACACCGGCGAACCAGCAGCCGTGCCGGACTGAGGAAACGCCAGAGGAACCGGGAGCGGACTTCCGTTGTTGTCGAAAAAGTTCAGGCTCGCCTGGACCGGCTGGGTCCCTGTATTCACCAGCGTAAAGGTCGTGGTCCAGTTGCCGGCGAAGGCCAGTTGCGCCATCGATCCTTGACTGGAGAGTTGGCCAGCCGGAGCAACCACGAAGGTCACCGGGACAGTGGAACTGAGCGGGTTGGCCGGATCGGCCGAGTTGATCGCGATGGCGCCGCTGTAGGTGCCCGCGGGCAACGCCGCGACGGACACCGTGATCGTCGCCGGAGTGGTGCCCTGGAGCGGGCTCACCGTGAGCCAGCCTGGCGGGCCGGATGTTACGGTGGCCGCAGCCGTGAAGGGCACTGACGGAGTGCTCGTCAGAGGGATCGTTCGGGTAATGGGCACACCTCCCGAGATATTCGAAAAACTCAGGCCAGTATTCCAATCCCCAAGGAAGGGGCCAATGCCGGCCGAACTGTTGGTAAAGGTCACTTCCGTAAACCCGGCGCCTAACGTAGCAACGATGGGGTTGGTGCCCGTCGTGCCAGCCGGAGAAACCACGCTCGTCACGGTGTATGGCAATAACAACGGATTAAAGACTTCCGCAACTGTCACCTTGGTCCCCAGCGGGAACGTGGTGCTATCGATGACGCAATAGCCGCCTTCCGACGGGGGACCCGCCGGCACGGTATAGCTTTGGGAGATCGCGGGAGTCCCGGACGTTGCCGTGAAGTTGAAGGTCGTACCGACCTTAATGCCTGGGCCGGCAATCTTACAGATCTTCAACTGCCCGGCCGTACCTTGAACGGTGGTGCCTTGATTGGTAAAGGTTGCGATGGTTTCGAACGAGACGTCGCCGGATACGGCCGTTACGGTAGCGCTTCCCGGCGGGTTGAACGATATCAGGCGATCATCCAACAGGAGAGTCGACGGATCGTAGCCCGACGCCACGACACTTTCGAGGCCGACCCCTGTCGTCGCCGATTCGGTAATTGTGACTGGACCGGGGATCACTGGGAGAGGCCCTGAGCACGAGCCGACGGGCACCGTAATCGAATTACCGGGGATAGTGGTGAAGGCGTTAACCACTGGGCCGGGGGCGGATGCAGTTCCGGATGGAGCGCTGCTAGTGAAAGTGAAACTCCCCGTGACAGGGCTTACGCTGGACGACGATTTACAAACCTCAAGAAACGAGCATGGGACCGCCGCGGCGACCGCGCTGAGTTCCTGTCCGACTTCCCCCCCTAGACCCGAATCGGGTAGGGAGGCATTGTACGCAAAGGTGCTTGTACGGAAGGCGTAGTACCTATAAGGCCCCTGTCTACCAGTAGGGTAAGAGGTGAAGTCGAAATATGCTTCGTAGCCGACAGCGCCACTGCCATTCCCGGGACCGGGGGTCAACGTGTTGTTGACGAGCGTTGGTCCCTGCCCGCTCCACTTTGCCAGCGTGTAGGGGGTAGTTGGAGATGAACAGTTTCCACTCGAATTGTCGGGTCCGCCCGCAATCGCCAACGGGTCGAACAGCAGATAAAAGGTGCTGCCGGGCGCGATGCTATTGCCCCCGTAGATCTCGTATTGATAAGCATCCCAGCCGGAGTTTCCGTTGCCGTTTCCTGACGCATTACAGACATGGTCAAGGTTGTCAAACACAACGATCTGGGAGACCCCAGGGAGGCCAAAATCCACGATGATAGGGGGACTCGCGTCGTTGCCAGTAACACGCGGCGGGAACGGAGTCGAGGCCAAAGTCGTAGATGTGGGGGTGTACCACGTCGTAGGGTCGCTTGGGGTGATAGTTCGGGTGGTAAAAGGCGAGCTGAGATCGCCAAGAACGAAGGTGGCATATCCCGATCCACCTGGGAACGGCTGTAGGGGGCACGAAGTGAAGTCGGTCAGGTTAGTGTCTTGGGTGTAAACGGGGTTGCCGGTCTGCAGCGGTGGTGGCGGAGGAGGAGCCACGGCCGAGATTTGCGGATTAAACTCCACCCGTAGACCCGTGGGAGTATTGCTCGAGTCGATGCCCCCAATCCCCCGGTTCCTGATCTCGAATACCAGGGTATTGGTACCGTTCATAAACGGCGCGTTTACGGCGCTCAGGGTGAAACTTCCGGTGAACGGCAGGCCCGAACCGCCTGGCCCAGGGTAGACCACGCCGAAGCTCACTGGACTTCCGTTGAGAAATATAGCAATGCCCTCGTTATCGGATGTAAACATGCCGGAAATCACGGCGGTGGAGGGGTCGTACCCGCTGGGAATCGTAAACGTAGTCTGATAAAAATAGTACCCGCCCACAGCATTCTCGGCTTGCGGAGTGATCCACGCGGAGTTGGGCCCATTCGCCAGCCAGCTTCCGTCTGGAGCGTTCACCCAAGCCGTGCCCGGACCAAAAGTTGCCGCGGCCGGAACTGCCGTGGGCGGTGCGCTCGAGGGCGCAGTTGGCGCCGGAAGGGACAGTTCCCAGTTCAGGTCGACGCTGCCGACGGTTTGGAGACCGATTCCGGTTCCTCCATTGCACGGCCCAACCACACCGGTGTTACAGAGGCCTGGAATCGGGATGGGAGGGATTTCGGATCCCTCGGCGACCACGGATGCCATCACAGCTAGCAGCACAGCGGCAAACATCTTCGAGGGTTGCCTCAGATAGAAATACATTTGTTTCTCCTTTACGGTCGAGGTTGGTGCGGGGGAGAGTCTCCGATTCCCCTCTCACTCATCAAATGCGTGAACCGGGGAAAACGGGGTCATTCCCGCTGCCAAGCCGCACCGCGCAACGGCAGACCTTCGCCGAACCGGGCAACCTGCGGTGGTTGGCCAAGCCGGCGGCTGGTCCACCGCCGAAGGATCGGTAACCCGCTTGTAACATTTCCCGGACTTGTGTCACAATCAATCAGCCGGGGATTTTGTGGGCGTGAACGGGGAAGGGGAGCGATGAGCTGTCTGCCGGATCTGCTGTGGAATTCAAACGAAGGCTCGCCGTCTACTCCTGCGTCCGCGTTCGTAGACCTGGTCTACGACGAGTTGCACCGCCTTGCCTCGTCCTTGCTCCGCCACGAACGGGCCGCCCACACTCTGCAAACCTCTGGCCTGGTGAACGAGGCCTTCTTGCGGCTTTCGGCGGCGCGATCCTTGCGTGTGGAGGACCGCCAGCACTTCCTGCGGATTGCCGCCCGTTCCATGCGCCAGATCCTGATCGATTATGCGCGCAGCCGCGGTACGCAAAAGCGCGACGGCCTGGAGCGCGTCGATCTGGATGCCTGCCAGGCTGAACTGATTTCCTCGGAACGGACTGAGGATCTTCTGGCGTTGGATGCCGCGCTCGGTCGCCTGGCCAGGATGGATCCGCGGCAGGCGCAGATCGTGGAGTTGCGCTTCTTCGCCGGGCTATCGGTGGAAGAGACGGCGGAAAACTTGGGCATCTCCGAAAAGACCGTGAAGCGCGACTGGTCCGTGGCGCGCGCCTGGCTCCGCGGAGCCATCGAAGGCAGCCACGGCGCATGAACCCGCCCAATGCGGAGGCGCCCGGCTGGCAGCGCGTGAAGGAAATCTTCGCGGAGGCCAGCGACCTGCCGGCCGGCGAGCGGGCCGCCCACGTGCATCAAGCCGCCGCGGGCGACCAAGCCGTGGAACGCGAGGTTCTGCGGCTCCTGCGTCTGGATGAGGGCGCCGAAGAATGGCTGGCGGGCTTGCGGCCGTCCACCGAAGTGGTGCAATCGGCGGCCGAGCTGCACGCCTTTTTCCCCGGCCAGGTGCTCGCCGCGCGCTACGAAATCCAGCAGTTCCTGGCCGTCGGCGGCATGGGCGAGGTTTACAGCGCCCACGATCTGCAGCTTGACCAGCGCATCGCCATCAAGGTGATCGCCGGTGAATTGGCCACCGCCGACCAGCTCTCGCTTCTGAAGCGCGAGGTGCAGGCCGCGCGCCGCATTCAACACGCCAACGTTTGCCGGGTCTTCGATCTGGTCCAGACAGAGGTCGCGCGCGGCCGAGGCGCGGTCTTCCTGACCATGGAGTTGCTGGAAGGCGAGACGCTCAGCCAGAAGCTGCACCGCGAAGGCGCACTCACCGAGCGCCAGGCCATGCCGCTGATCCGGCAGATGGTAGCGGCGCTCTCGGCGGCGCACCAGGCGGGCGTGATCCACGGCGATTTCAAAAGCTCCAACGTGATGATCGTGCCGCGCGAAGGCGGGTCGGCGCGCGCGGTGGTCACCGATTTCGGGCTGGCGCGGCGGATGGCGCCGGGACGCGGGCAGACGCTGCTGTCGTCATCTCTGAGCAGGCTGGCCGGCTATGGCACTCCCGCCTACATGTCGCCGGAGCAGATCCAGGGTGGCAAGGCCAGCCAGGCGGCCGACATCTATGCGCTGGGCGTGGTGCTCTACGAGATGCTGACCGGCGAGTTGCCGTACGGGGAAGATTCGCCGCTGGCCATGGCGGTGAAGAAATCCCGCGAGCCACCGGTCGCGCCGGAGTCGCTGTCGCCGTCGCTGCGGCGCACCTGGTCCGCCGCGATCCTCAAGTGCATGGCGGCCGATCCGGGGCGGCGCTTTCCGGATGTGCGCGAGGTGCTCACGCATCTGGAAACGCGCACCCGCCGAGGACTGTGGTGGAAACTGATCCGGCGGCGGCA
>JBEKPZ010000218.1:0-13712 GCA_049520215.1 Bryobacteraceae bacterium
GTCCGCGCCCGTCTGCCCCATGCCTTCCACGATGCGCTTGGTATTGCCGCAGATGTGCAGGCGCACCGGCACGCCCAGCGCGCGGATCGCCGCGATCAGCTCCCGCTCGCGGGGCAGCACGTACTGCATGTAAATCTTGGGCCCGACCAGCGAAGCCGCCGCGTCGCCCACCCCGATCAGCGTCGCGCCAGCTTCCACCTGCACCCGCGCGAACTCCACTTCCATCCGCACCGTGAAATCGAACATCGCTTCCACGAAGGGCGCATCGTCGAAGAAATCCAGCATCAGCGTGTTCAGCCCGCGCAGATCGGCGCTCATGGCACAGGGCCCTTCGACCCACCCTTCCACGATCCGCGTGGCGCCGGTGCGTTCCGCCAGCAGCCGCAGGGCCTCCACGCGATCGCGCATGCGTCCGGGCGCGGCCGGATCGGGCAGGCGCAGGCCGGCCAGCTTGCTCTTCGCATCGAGCAGCGCGCGGCTCTCCACAATCGCGGGCGGCTGGTCGTCAAACCGCTCCACCGTAGCGCCCAGATCGGAGGCTTCGCGTGCCGGATCGGAAATCGCCGATACGTGGTCGAAGCCGAAGCGCTCTGCCACGGCCACCTGCGCATCGGCCAGCACGCGGTGGTCGCTCGCGTAGTCCCGGTAGTGCACGCCGGCCAGATCGGCGGCGAACATCATGGTAATCGGCATCAGCGGCAGCGAATCGGTGGGTTCGCCGCGCAGTTTCGCGAGAATGCGCTCTTTGCCCGTCATGGCTCAGTACCTGGCTCACTGGCGGGGCTCAAGCCCCGCGCGGGCTCAATCCCGCCCTCCATCCACCTTCACCACTCCGGTGTCATAGCTGGCCACGATGCGCTGGCCGGGTTCGGCAATTACAAACTCGGCTTCCGCCCACTCGCCCCACACCAGGCGCCGCAGCCACGCCAGGTCGCCTGTCAGCCGCTCGAAAGTCCAGCCCTTCTCCTTCGCTTCGGCCACGGACTCGCCGACGAACTTGCCGCCCGCCTCCAGCCCGGTCTCGATGAACGTGAGCCTGGAATACTGCGACTGGTAACGCGTCAGCTCCTCGTAGAGATAGCGCCCGTTGTCCTCGCCGTATTTGCGGATCATATCTTCCAGCGACTCGTCGAACCCCATGGTGTCGTGAGTCAACTGTTGCAAACCCTGGCCGCGTTCCAGCCAACCGGTCGACCGGTAGTAAGTACCGGGATTCTGTTCGAAGTACCGCTGGTAGCGTTCGCGGCTGCCCATCAGCAGCGCGATGCAGTCGTGCGCGCGCGGCAGCACCAGGCGCGTATGCCGCGCGGTCAGCCCGTCGAGCCCATTGCCGCACAGCCCGTAGCCCAGCAGAATTGCGTCGTAGACGCCTTCCGGCGTACGGTCCACCGCTTCTTGGAGCTTGGCCGCCATCGGCTTGCGGCCCAGGTCGTGCAGTCCCTTGGGCAGAAACTCAGGGTCCACCTGGTGCGGCGCATGCGCGCAGGCGTCGCACATTTCGCGGAACAGAACTTCGCAACTGATCAGCTTGAGGCGCATCAGGCACTGGCTCTGGCCTTGACGAGAGCGCGAATGAAGTCCGGCGTGGAACCGCAACAGCCGCCCAGGAACGAGGCGCCGGCCTCGCACAGCGCCGCGTAGTGCGAGGCGAAGAAATCCGCCGACGTGTCATACCGGACGGCGGTCCCCTCCATTTTGGGCAGACCCGCGTTGGGCTTGATCCAGATCGGGAGATCGCACGCCGCGCGCAAGCGCCGGCATACGGTCGCGGCATGCTCGACTCCAACGCCACAGTTCGCGCCCACGGCGTCCGCGCCCGCTTCCACCATCGCAACCGCCACGGCCTCTGGCGTCGCGCCCATCATGGTGCGGTCTTTGTTCTTGCCGGAGTCGAACGCGAAGGAGACGATTACCGGCAGCCCCGTGCTCTTCGCCGCGGCCACCGCCTGGCATGCTTCCTCGATGTCGCTCATGGTCTCCACCAGCAGGGCGTCTGCACCCGCCGCCGCCAGCGCCGCGGACTGCGCGGCAAAGGCCGCGGACACCTGCTCCGCGTCGATCTCGCCCGCCATCAGCATCTTGCCCGTCGGACCGATCGAGGCAAACACCAGCGCCTTCCCCGCCGCCGCCCGCTTGGAGATCTCCACGCCCGCGCGATTGATGGCCTCCAGATCGCCTTCCAGGGCCACCGCGTTGGCACGGAAGGTGTTGGTGAGGATGACCTGGCTGCCCGCGTCCACGTAGGCGCGCGCCACCGCTTCCACGCGCTCGGGATGTGTCAGGTTCCAGGTGTCCGGTGCCGCACCAGGGTCCAGACCGCGCGCCTGCAGTTCCGTGCCCCACGCTCCGTCCGTGATCAGCAGACCGCCCGCCAACCACTCGCCGAGACGGCTCACGCAGCCACCAGTTTACGTGCCAGCGCCACCGCGGCCCCAGCGCTCTCGCCATAACCGTCGGCCCCGATCGAGTCGGCATACTGCTGCGTAACGGGCGCGCCGCCCACCATGATCTTCACCTTGTCGCGCAGTCCGGCGGTCTGGAAGGCGTCGATGGTGGTCTTCATGGACGTCATCGTCACCGTCAGCAGCGCCGAGAGCGCCACCAGGTTGGCGTTTTTCGACGCGGCCGCTTCGATGAAGCGCTCCGGGGCCACGTCCGCGCCCAGGTCGATGACCTCAAAACCGCCGCCCTCCAGCATCGACGCCACCAGGTTCTTCCCGATATCGTGCAGGTCGCCTTTGACTGTCCCAATCACGACGCGGCCGATCGGCTGCGCGCCCGTCGCCACCAGCAGCGGCCGTACGATCGCCATGGACGCCTTCATGGCGCGCGCCGAGAGCAGCATCTCGGGTACAAAATACTCTTCGCACTCGAAGCGCCGGCCCACCTCGTCCATGGCCGGCACCAGGCATCCGGTCACGATCAGGAGCGGCGCAACTCCCGCGGCAATGGCGGCCTCGGTGGCCGCGGCCGCGGCCTTCCAGTCTCCCTCGATTACGGCTTCGTGCAGCTTTTCCAGTTCAGACATGCGAAACTCCGTTGAATTGATGGACCGCATCCAGCATGGCGACGATGTTCTCCACCGGCGTACCGGCCTGCAGGTTGTGAATCGAATTGAACACGAATCCGCCGCCGGGCGCGAAGATCTCGCAGCGGCGCAATACTTCCTCCCGCACCTCGCCCGGTGTGCCGAAAGGCAGGGTCTTCTGGGTATCCACGCCTCCGCCCCAGAACACCAGGCGCGAGCCGTACTTGCGCTTCAGATCGCCCGGCTCCATGCCCGCCGCCGAACACTGCACCGGGTTGATAATGTCGAACCCGGCCTCGATAAAGCTCTCGAAGAACCGCTCCACGCTGCCGCAGGAATGTTTGAAACACTTCCAGGCAGTATTGGCGTGTACCCAGTCGTTGACGCGCTTGTAATAGGGGAACCACAGTTCGCGGAAGGTCGCCACCGAGCAGAACGATGAAGTCTGCGTGCCGAAATCGGTGCCGCAAAGAAACACGCAATCCACCGCATCGCCGATGCGGGCGTGGATGCGCGCCAGGTTCTCGATGCCGATCTGGCACTGGCGCTCGAAGATGCTATGGATGTAGCCGCGCCGCGTCCGAGTCGAGATGTACCACTCCGTCACGTCACGGATGCCTTTCGGGTTTTTCAGAAACGGCGCGGGCACCAGCGCGATGTCCCCGAACGCCGTGCCGCCGAACGACGCCGCCACACCGTAGCCGCTTGCGGCGACTGCGCGCACGGAGCGCTCGATATGGTCCAGGTCTTCCGCGGAAATGGGGCTAAACTCTTCCAGGTTGTCCGCCGGATCGAGCTTCTCGTCATCGACTGGCGGCTGCCGGACGATGGTGTCGAAGAAGGCGCTGCCCATGGGCATGCGCCCGCTCGGCGCCGCCGTTTCATCGCCCTCGGGATAGATCAGGATGTCGCCGTTCGGTTCGGTCTTGATCCGGAAATCCGTGGGCACCAGCACATCCAGACCGCGAAAGTTCCATTCCTTCCAGTCGGTGGCGGAAGAGCCGAACATGGTCTTGCGTGGGAACACGCCGGTGACGTCGAGACCCATCGCCGCGCGCAGGTCGTCCTCCACCAAGCCCAGCATCTGATAGGGCTCGTGTACCTTCACCGGCCCCGGCGATAGCCCGTAATAGCGGCGCAAGGCCGCCACGCAACTTACGTGGACGCCGGTTACCGCGGTGCTGCCAAAATCCAGCGGAATGCGATCCGGTTCGCGATGCTCCAGGGCGGTGCGCAGCCTGTCCCGCGAAGAGACGCTGGTTTCCCTCAACAGCCGATTTATAGCACGAGTGCTAGATCAGTGGGGCGGCCAATCTTGGCCGCAGCCGCCTCTCAGACGGCTATCTAGCCACAATTTAGCGGCGCCGGGCGATGGCGCGGCGGTACTTCACCACGTTGGCTTCCTGCGCGGCTAGGGTAGCGGAGAAGTTGTGGCCGCCGGAGCCATCTGCGCGCGCCACGAAATACAGATAGTCGGTTTCGGCCGGATGCAATACCGCCGCCATGGACGCGACGCCCGGATTGGCGATCGGTCCAGGCGGCAGCCCCGCATGTTGGTAGGTGTTGTAGGGGTCGCCGCTGGCCAAGTCGGACCTGTGAATGGCGCCGTTATAGTTGCCGGCAAGCAGCGCCGCGTAGATGGTGGTCGGGTCGCAATCGAGCTTCATCCCGATGGCCAGTCGGCGGGCGAAAACAGATGCGATGACGGGCCGCTCATCGGGGAGCTTGCCCTCCTTTTCCACCAGCGAGGCCAGCGTCACGGTGCGGTGCACGGAAGCATCGGCGCGCAGGCCGCGCCAGACTTCGCGGAATTTGCCGGTCATCGTCAGGCACAGTTGATCGGGCGTGGTGCTGCGGCTCAGGCGGTAGGTATTCGGGAACAGGTAGCCCTCCAGAGTGGGCGCCTGCGGGTCGAGATCGCGGATGGGCGCAGGGTTGCGGGCCACCTCCAGAAACTGTTCCGCCGAAAAGACGCCGAGCCGCTCGGCCGCCGCGGCGATATCGAACATGTTCTTGCCTTCGGGCACGACAAGATCGTAATAAAAGATGTCGCCGCGCTTGAGGCGATCGAAGATTTCCAGTACCGATGCCGGTCGGGCAAAGCGATATTCGCCGGCCTGAAGCGTGGCGCCGCGGCGTAGGGCGCGCGCAATGAGGAACGTCCACGAGTGGCGGATGACGCCGGCGTTTTGCAGCATGGCGGCCATCTGACGCGTGCCGGTGCCCTTGGGCATATCGACGAACGCCTCCCGGTTGAAGCCGGCATAGGGCGTGTTCAGGTCGATCCCGATGTAGGCCACGGCGGCCACGGCACACCCCAGGAGGACCAACGCAAGCCAGCGAGAGAGCGTCACAGGGAATCCAGGTAGCTCTGCAGCAGGATGACGGCGGAGAGCCGGTCGACGGCACGGGCGCGCTTCTCGATGCTGATGCCGCTGGAGCGCAAGACGCGGGAAGCTTCCACCGTGGTGAGCCGTTCGTCCCACATGCGCACGGGACGCCCGGCGCGCACGGCCAGCGCGTCGGCGAACTCCCGCGCCCAGGCGGACTGGCGGCCTTCGTCGCCGCTCATGTGCAACGGGTTTCCGATCAGGATCAGGGCGACGTCGCGCTCCTCGACCTGGCGGGCGATCTCGGCCAAATCGGCGCGCTTGGTGGTGCGCAGCAGGTTGGGAAGCCCTTGCGCGGTGATACCCAGGGGATCGCTGATGGCCATGCCGATGCGCTTCTTTCCCAGGTCGAGAGCCAGGATGCGGGGTTTTGGGGATGGCATGCGACGGAACCGATTTCATTATAAACGCGGGCGACGGCCACGACCGTAAGGGAGTGGTAAGATTCGAGACAGGGATCTCGTCGCTTCGTGGCCATTTTGTCCAAGCCCCTGCGCGCCGCCGAGCAGGAAGTGCGCAACATCGCAGGACCGCTGATTGCGTTGGGCGTGGGGATCGCCATCCTGTACTTCGGGCGGGTGTTCTTCATCACCTCGCTGGTGGCCGTGATGCTGGCCTTCATCCTGGAACCCTTCGTGACGCTGCTGGTGCGCATCCGGTTTCCGCGGTCGCTGGCCAGCTTCGTGGTGTGCGCGGCCGCGCTTTCGATCCTGTACCTGATGGGGATGGGCGCTTACTCCCAGTTGTCGGGCCTGGCCGAGGAATTGCCCAAGTACAGCCAGCGCATCGGCGATCTGGTGGAGAACGTGTCGCAAAAGGTGGAGGGCCTGGAGCAGCGCAGCTACCAGTTGGTGATGCCGGCCCCCAAGCAGCCGCCGCCGGCGCCGGCGCCGGAGCAGGCACGGAAGAAGCGGCGCACGGCGGAAGCCGCGGCGCCGGCTACTCCGGGCGCGATCCCGGAAGTGCGCATTCACGAAGATTCGTCGCCGATCAAACAATTTATTTCGGTGCGGCTGGGATCGTTCTACCAAATCATGCTGATGGCTTCGTTCGTGCCGTTTCTGGTGTACTTCATGTTGAGCTGGCACGATCACATTCACCGCAGCTTTCTACAGTTCTTTCAAGGCGAGGACCGGGCGGCGGCGGCGCGCAGCCTGCAGGGCATCGCGGATATGGTGCGCGCTTTCGTGGTGGGGAATTCGGTGTTGGGACTGCTGCTGGCGGCGGCGAGCTCGCTGGCGTTTTGGATCGTTCACCTGCCGTATGCGTTGCTGGTGGGGCCGCTGAGCGGCTTCCTGAGCCTGGTGCCGTATGTGGGCCTGCCGCTGGCGGCGCTGCCGCCGCTGTTCGTGGCGCTGACGGCTTACGACACCATTTCAGGCTATCTGGCGGTGGTGGCGATCGTGAGCGTCTTCCATCTGCTGGCGCTGAATCTGCTGTATCCCAAGTTTGTGGGGTCGAGGGTGCATTTGAACCCGCTGGCGGTGACGTTTTCGCTGATGATTTGGGGATTTCTCTGGGACGCGCCGGGGTTACTGCTGGCGATTCCCATGACCGCGGCGTTCAAAGCGGTGTGCGACAACGTGAAGGGGCTGCGGCAAATCGGGAAGTTTTTGGGGGATTAGATCCGCGCCATGGAGGGCGGGCTTTAGCCCGCGCGGGGCTTTAGCCCCGCGATAGCCGGCTTTCAGCCGGCTCCGATAAGTGCTAATTTTACCATTCAGAGGGACTTTGTGTTCACCAAGCACGAATCGGATTCGCCAATGCCAACCGATTGGGATCGATACTATTTAAGCGTGCCCGCTACTGCCAAGCTTACCCGGCGGTACTCCACATCGGTATTGGTGGATGCAATCAGGAGGCATGCACGTGCCGGCCGCGCCGATGGTCGACTCTCGATTGTCGAGATCGGGGGCGCGAACAGTTGCTTCCTGGATGCCATCCTCTCGCGTATTCCGTGCCGCACGTACGACGTCGTCGATACCAACGAGTACGGGCTAGGCCTACTGTCAGGGAGGGTGGGGGACGGGGATGTGGTGCGCCTGCACAAGCACAGCATCCTCGACGGTGCGCTGCCTTTGTCCGCGGACCTGGTGTTCAGCGTGGGACTCATCGAACACTTCAGGCCTAGAGAGACCAGGGCGGCAGTTCTGGCGCACCTGGATTACTTGCGGCCGGGCGGCACTCTGATTATTACGTTCCCGACACCCACTCTGTTGTACCGCATCACACGGGGATTCATCGAGGCCCTCGGCATGTGGAAGTTTCCCGATGAGCGGCCGCTCGATCCACAGGAAGTCATGGAAGCGGCCCGCATGCGGGGCGATGTAATTTGGGAGAAAATGCTGTGGCCGCTGATGCTGACGCAATACATGATCGTCGCGAGAAAGCGGTGTGCATCGGACGTGGAATTGCTGTCGGCGTAACCGCCTAAAGGAGGCGCCAATGGAGATCCCCTTCAGTTCAGAGATGCGGCGTGCCAAGTGTGCTCAAACGCGGGCACCTCGATCATAACGGGCAAGGTACGAATCAAGGACGCGAATCCTCACGCTCGCGCTCCTGCTTCCTGTGCAGGGCAAACGCGGTTAACAGGTCTCCACCGGCAGCCGCGCCGCATAGCTTCTTCCAGGCTGTTTCTTTGGACAGCGCAATTCCATGTCCGCGGACTTCCGCGATCTCTCCCTTGGTGGAAACTATGACGTGCTCCATAGCCGGCTCAAGCGGACCGTTTCATGCGCCGTGATTTGGCAAAAGCCGGGGAGACCGCTTCGATTCGCTGCATAGCTTCACGGTCAAAGAGCTTTTCATTACAAGTTGGACACTCATAGAACTCCACGTCTCGGACGGTGTAGTTCTTGCCCTCGAATTGACCATTCCAGTCCCGGCGGACATTTTTGATATTGTTGCTGCCGCACGTCGGGCAATGTCTGATCTCTACCATAACCTGAGCCTCGGCGCTAGAGCGCCCTCTTTGAAGATATCAGAAAATAGTAGACCTCCATACCTGCCTCTCGAACCAGCTTGCCTTTAGAATAAATGGCCAGCCCATCCAGCGTGGGGCTCTGGATGACATAGAGATATTCCCTGGATGTGCGAAAAGGACTTGTGGAACGCAGCGTCTTATAGATCGCCGTGGCGTTCAGGATCGACTCGGCGACATCCAATTCTGTCAAAGCGTCGGCGTCCATTTCCAATAGCGCCTTCTCAGTAAATATTACCTCCCGGCGAGCACCGCCCTTTTTATTCGGATCAGGACCTCGCTCATGCGCTTGCGCCTTTACACGGCGACGACGTCATCTCGAACGAGAATCGCACGGCCGAGAGCCTCTGCCGCATAGCCGCCTTCGGGCGGATCGTACACGAAAACGATTTCGCTCACCACGCGTCCGGTCACGCGGATCGCGCCATGAGCTGCGCTGGGGCGACGGCTGGGACACTGGCTTTGATACGCCGCAACGCTTCACGGTCGAGAACCCTTTCCCAGCAGGCCGGGCATTGGTGGAATTCGAGGTCGGGGATGGTGTAGGTCTTTCCTTGGAATTCGCCGGTCCAATTCCGGCGCACCTTCCTGATTTCATCGCTTCCGCAAGTCGGACAAAATGTGATCTCTGGCATTGATGATTGGCTGTGTAACGCCACGGTCTTCCTCCACTAAACACGCGTAATCTTAACTGAACAGGCGCGCCGCAACATCGTCTGCGCTCATGTCAAAGTGCCGGCCGACCTCATTCAAGATCGACCGGAGAGTTCCGATAGGAAGTACTTTGTGCATCGGCACGCTGACATGATGCTCGCCGCTCCGGCAAGAGTGGTCAACCGTACGTGGCTGCCCGTCTGCCGGGTTGTTTCATAGCCCAATTCCCGCAAAGCCTTCGCCAAGTCCGATCCCGCCAAATCCCGCGGGATCTTCATACCGCGATGACTTCATCGCGAACGAAATGCAAGCGGATGATCTTGGGCCGCGCGGGTTCGTCAAAATGGCAGACGACTGCATCCCGCACCATCCAGTTCAAGTCGTCGAGGGTGCTGGCGGTCGTGAAAATTGCGTGGCCCAAAGCCTCCGCCGCATAGCCGCCCTCGGGCGGTTCGTTCACCAGAAAGATGATTTCGTTCACTTGAAACCCCAAGAGCGGGGCTGAAGCCCCACGCGGGCTAAAGCCCGCCCTCCAGCCTCCCTATTCCGCCAGCGAATCGTCGCCGGAATTTTCGGTCAAGCCGCCGGCGTACTGAATGCGGGCCTCTTCGTCGTAACCGGGGATGGATTCGAGCGATGGCTCCACCACCGGCTCTTCGACCACATCCTCGCCGGCGATCTTGACGCGCCGGTAGTATTCCATGCCGGTCCCCGCGGGAACCAGGCGGCCCATGATGACGTTCTCCTTCAAGCCGCGCAGGTAGTCCACCTTGCCGTTGATGGCGGCTTCGGTGAGCACGCGGGTAGTCTCCTGGAAGGAGGCCGCCGAGATGAACGAATCGGTGGAAAGCGACGCCTTCGTGATGCCCAACAGAACCGCCCGGCCCTTTGCCGGACGCCCGCCGGACTCGATGGTGAGCTGGTTGATGGCGCGGAAACGGAACTTGTCGACCACCTCTTCGGGCAGAAATTCGGTATCGCCGATATCTTCGACCTTCACCCAGCGCATCATCTGCCGGACGACCACTTCCAGGTGCTTGTCGTTGATGTTGACGCCCTGCAGCCGGTAGACTTCCTGGATCTCGTTGACCAGATACTTCTGCAATTCCTTCTCGCCGAGCACATCCAGAATGTCGTGCGGATTGCGGGGGCCGTCCATGAGAGGCTCGCCGGCTTTCACCTTCTCGCCCTCTTGTACGTTGATGTGGACGCCGCGCGGCAGCGAGTATTCGCGCTGCTCGCCGGTTTCGCCCACCACGTAGATCTTGCGCTGTCCCTTGGTTACTTCGCCGTACTTCACCGCGCCGTTGATTTCGGCCATGATGGCCGTCTCGCGCGGCTTGCGGGCTTCGAACAACTCCACCACGCGCGGCAGACCGCCGGTGATGTCCTTGGTCTTGGTGGTCTCGCGCGGGATCTTGGCCAGCACGTCGCCCGCGTGGACTTCCTCGCCGTCGCGCGCCATCAGGTGAGCGTGGGTCGGCATCAGGTACTTCTTGGCTTCCGACTTGGTGCCTTGCGCGGTATCCGGCCGCACAATCACCATGGGCTGGCGCTTCTCGTCGGGAGAATCGACCACCACGAGTTGGCTCATGCCGGTGACTTCATCCAACTGCTCCTGCATGGTCATGCCTTCCAGCAGGTCTTTGAAGTGCACGGTGCCGGTGACTTCGGTCAGGATGGAGAAGGTGTAGGGATCCCACTCCAGCAGGATCTGGTTGGCCTTGATGGGACCGCCGTCTTCCACCATGATCTTGGCGCCGTACACCATCTGATAGCGCTCTTTTTCGCGGCCTTTGTCGTCGACCACGGCCATGATGCCGTTGCGGTTCATGGCGATCAGCTCGCCCGACTTGCTGCGCACGGATTGCACGCCAATGTAGCGGGCGAAGCCGTCGGACTTGGCGTCCTGCGTGGATTGTTCGGAAATCCGGGAGGCGGTTCCACCGATGTGGAAGGTACGCATGGTGAGCTGCGTGCCGGGTTCGCCGATGGATTGCGCGGCGATCACGCCCACCGCTTCGCCCCGCTCGACCAGCCGTCCGGAGGCGAGGTTGCGGCCATAGCACATCACGCAGACGCCGCGTTTCGATTCGCAAGTGAGCACCGAGCGGATCTTGACGCGCTCGATACCGGCGGCTTGAATGGCGGCGGCCAGGTCTTCGGTGATCTCCTGGTTCACGGCCACGATCACGTTGCCTTCGTAGTCTTTCTGATCTTCGAGCGCCACACGGCCGACGATGCGGTCGCGCAACGGCTCGATGATTTCGCCGGATTCGATGATGGGCTCCACGTAGATGCCTTCGCTGGTGCCGCAATCCGTTTCGGCAATGATCACGTCCTGGGAGACGTCCACCAGGCGGCGGGTGAGGTAGCCGGAATCGGCCGTTTTCAGAGCGGTATCGGCCAAACCCTTGCGGGCGCCGTGCGTGGAGATGAAGTACTGCAGCACGTTGAGGCCTTCGCGGAAGTTGGCGGTGATGGGGGTTTCGATGATCTCGCCGGAGGGCTTGGCCATCAAACCGCGCATACCGGAAAGCTGGCGGATCTGCTGTTTGGAGCCGCGCGCGCCGGAGTCGGCCATGATGTAAATCGGGTTGAGGTAGCGGCCGGTGCGGTCGTCCTCTTCCATGGCCTGGAACATTTCGTCGGAGACTTTCTCGGTGACCTTCGACCAGATTTCGATGATCTTGTTGTAGCGCTCGCCGTGGGTGATGGCGCCGTCCTGATATTGGTTCTCGACGGCCACCACTTCCTTTTCAGCCTCGCGCACCAGGCCGGCTTTTTCGGACGGCACGACCATGTCGTCGATGCCGATGGAGATACCGGCGCGGGTGGCGTAGAGGAAGCCCAGGGATTTGACTTGGTCGAGCATCTGCACCGTGACCACCAGCCCGAACTTCAGGTAGCAATACTGCACAAGCTGGGCCAGCCCCTTCTTCTTCAGGAGGCCGTTGATGAATGGCATATCCACCGGCAGTTGATCGTTCAGGATCACGCGGCCGACGGTGGTCTCCATGTACTGCTTCACGAACTCGATCGGCTCGGTATGCAGCATGTTCTGGTTGTCGAACGCGTGCACAAGGTCGATCACCTTGCCGGTGTAGCGCAGCTTGATGGGGGTCAGCGTTTCGACCTCGCCCATTTCGAGCGCGATCAGCACGTCTTCGACGGAGGCGAACGTGCGGCCCTCACCCTTGGTGCCGGGACGCGCCTTGGTCAAGTAGTAGCATCCCAGGACCATGTCCTGGGTGGGTACGGCGATGGGGCCGCCGTGGGCCGGCGAAAGGATGTTGTTGGACGACAGCATCAGCGTGGAAGCTTCGATCTGCGCTTCCGGGGACAGCGGAATGTGGACCGCCATCTGGTCGCCGTCGAAATCCGCGTTGAATGCCGTGCAGACGAGCGGGTGGATCTTGATGGCCTTGCCTTCCACCAGGACCGGCTCGAAGGCCTGGATGCCCAGGCGGTGCAGCGTGGGAGCGCGGTTGAGCAGAATGGGGTGGTCCTTGATGACTTCTTCGAGGATGTCCCAAACCACCGGGTCCTGCTGCTCGACGAGTTCCTTGGCTTGCTTGATGGTGGTGCAATGGCCGCGCTGTTCGAGGCGGTGGCCGGAATAATCCACGCGCTTACCCAGCAGATTCTGGCGGAAGCGGCCCTGCTTGCCCTTAAGGGTATCGGAGAGCGACTTCAGCGGGCGGTTGTTGGCGCCGCGCAGCACGCGGCCGCGGCGGCCGTTATCGAACAGCGCATCCACGGCTTCCTGCAGCATGCGTTTTTCGTTGCGGACGATGACGTCGGGCGCGTGCAACTCGATCAGCTTCTTCAGGCGGTTGTTGCGGTTGATGACGCGGCGGTACAGATCGTTCAGGTCGGACGTAGCGAAGCGTCCGCCATCGAGCGGCACCAGCGGACGCAACTCCGGCGGGATGACCGGGATCACATCGAGAATCATCCACTCGGGCTTGTTGCCGGATTTGCGGAAAGATTCCACCACGCGCAGGCGCTTGGCGAATTTCAGCTTCTTCTGCTGAGAGGTTTCGGTCTTCATCTTCGTGCGAATATCTTCGCTGAGGAATTCGACGTCCACTTTCTTCAGCAGCTCTTTGATGCCCTCGGCGCCCATCATGGCGATGAACTTGCCGGCGTGCTCCTGGTCAAGCTGGCGCTTGCGCTCGTCGGTGATGACCTCGCCGCGACTTAATTCGGGCACTTCTCCCGCATCGACGACCACGAAAGCTTCGAAATACAGCACGCGTTCCAATTCGCGCAGGGTAATATCCAGCAGGTGACCGATACGGCTCGGCAGACCCTTGAAGAACCACACATGCGAGCAGGGGCTGGCCAGTTCGATGTGGCCCAGCCGTTCGCGGCGGACGCGGGCGAGGGTGACTTCCACGCCGCACTTGTCGCATATGACGCCGCGATGCTTCATGCGCTTGTACTTGCCGCACAGGCATTCCCAATCCTGGGTCGGGCCGAAGATGCGCGCGCAGAACAGACCGTCGCGTTCCGGCTTGAAGGTCCGGTAGTTGATGGTCTCCGGCTTGGTAACTTCCCCGTGGGACCAGCTCCGGATCTTTTCGGGAGACGCCAGACTGATCCGGATGGAATCGAAATCGGCGATCAAGTTTGCGCGATCGTAGGGTGAAGATCT
>JBEKPZ010000219.1:0-12642 GCA_049520215.1 Bryobacteraceae bacterium
GTGATGGTGATCCCGCGCTCCTGCTCCTGCTCCATCCAGTCCATGATGGCGGTGCCTTCGTGCACCTCGCCCAGCTTGTGCGTGCGGCCCGTGTAATAAAGGATGCGCTCGGTCGTAGTGGTCTTACCTGCATCGATGTGGGCAGCGATGCCGATGTTCCTCATCCTTTCGAGCGGTACCGTACGTGGCATTTTTATTCTGTCTTCTGACTTCTGACTTCTGTCTTCTGCCTTCTTGTCTTCCGCCTCACCAGCGATAATGCGCAAACGCCTTATTCGCCTCTGCCATGCGGTGCACGTCGTCTCTCTTCTTGATGGCGCCGCCCCGCATGTTGGCAGCGTCGTTCAACTCGTTGGCCAGCTTTTCCGGCATCCCTTTTTCCGGACGCGAGCGGGCTTGCGTCACGATCCAGCGGATCGCCAGGCTGGTGCGGCGATTGTTCGGCACCTCGATGGGCACCTGGTAGTTCGCGCCACCCACCCGCCGCGTCTTCACTTCCAGCAGCGGCTTGACGTTCTCCACAGCCTTCTTGAACAGCTTCAACGGGTCGTCGCCCGAGCGCTCCCGGATCTTGTCCATGGAGTCGTAGAAGATACCCTGCGCCACGGTCTTCTTGCCCTGCCACATCATGGAATTGACAAATTTCTCGACCAATGTGGAGTTATAAACCGGATCTGGCGGCACTTCCCGAATTTCAACGCGTCGTCTTCGTGGCATATCGATTCCCGCAGCCTACGCCTTCGGCCGCTTTGCTCCATATTTCGACCGGCTTTGCTTGCGATTGGCCACCCCGGCCGTATCCAGCGCGCCCCGGATCACGTGGTAGCGCACGCCCGGCAAATCTTTCACGCGGCCCCCGCGAATCAGCACGATGGAGTGCTCCTGCAGGTTATGGCCAACGCCCGGAATATACGTAGTCACCTCAATCCCGTTGGTCAGCCGCACGCGCGCCACTTTCCGAAGCGCCGAGTTCGGCTTCTTCGGCGTGGAAGTGTACACGCGCGTACAAACGCCGCGCTTCTGAGGGCAGCTTTGCAGCGCCGGGCTGGCGGTCTTCCAGCGGGGTGGTCTCCGCCCGTTACGCACAAGTTGGTTAAAAGTCGGCACGAACCTTCCCTTAAGTTCTTTTAATCTTGAAATGGGCGCTTCAGGCCCGCCAAAAACCCATGCACAGGCCCAACAGCCTGTGTCTACGGTTCACAACTGCGAGGATCACTGTTCGGACAGGTCCATATTCCAACCGGGGTTGACCGGTGAAACCTCGGGACCTCACCCCCGGCCGGACTGCGAACACTCGCAGTGGTAGCGCAGGAGCAGAAAGCTGTACTCGCGAAACTTTTTAATCATACCGAAAAGCAAACCCAAGTGCAAGTGGGTGGGGTCTTGTGGGGCAGGTTGACAACCTGCGCGCCGATTGGCAATCGGCGCAAACTTGCTGGTAACGCGCCAAAGTGGGGCGGACGCCCTCGTCCGCGCGCGACCCCCTGGTCGCGCCGCGACGCTGGTAGCATAGGCTTCATGAACGAACTCCTGCGCACCCTTCCCAGTGGAGCTGCGGTCCTTGACATAGGGTCCGGGCGCGGCAGCTTCGACATGACCGGCGGTTCGTTCACCGTGGTGCGTACGGACCTCGAACGTCAAGCGCCCCAGTCCGGCCCCAACTTCGTCCAGGCCGACGCGGCAAACCTGCCGTTCCCGGATCGCCGCTTTGACCTGATAATCTCCAACCACAGCCTTGAGCACTTTGGCGATCTCGCCGGATCGCTGCGCGAGATCGGCCGCGTCGTCAGGCCTAATGGGGCCCTGTTCGTCGCCGTACCGGATGCAACCACGATTTCGGACCGGCTCTACCGATGGCTGGCGCGTGGAGGAGGGCATGTCAACCCCTTCGCCTCGGCAGCAGACCTCGCGAGCACGATCGCGCGCGCCACCGGCCTAAGACATGTCGCTACCCGCACTCTGTGCACTTCCCTTGCATGCCTGAATCGACTGAACCGCGTCGCTCCGCCTCCCCGGCGGCTGCTGCTGCTCGGAGGTGGGACCGAGACGTCCTTGCTGATGATCACCTACCTCCTCAGACTTGCGGACCGATTCCTCGGAACCCGTGCCAGCGTCTACGGATGGGCTCTCTATTTTGGGAACGTAGGGGCCACGGTCGACTGCACCACATGGACCAACGTTTGCGTGCGCTGTGGTGCAGGACATCCGTCGGCATGGCTGCTGCAGGAGCACATGGTCAAGAGAGGATTACAAATCCTGCCCACATACCGATGTCCAGGGTGCCGCACTCGCAACTTCTTCACCGACGACAAAGGCTATGCGCACCTGCGTGTGCCACAAAGTGGGGCGGACGCCCTCGTCCGCGCGCGACCCCCTGGTCGCGCCGCTTATTGAGTCTCGCATAAAGAGTGACAGCCAGCTTGGATCTTGTGGGGCGGGCATTCCGACTTTCAGCCGGCCCTGGCCCCTGAAAAGGCGGCTGCCGCCAAGATTGGCCGCCCCATGTGCCGGGAGGCCGGGCATTTAGTTTAGCCGCCACCGGTCACACGTCGGCTTGATTTTCCCATCTCCCCGGTTTTCAATCGTCTGCCGCCTTTCCCGATACCGCAAATGGAGGGCCGCCCGGCGTCCCAATGCTATTCTGTAGTCGAAAGATCCCCGCGATTTTCCCAAACCGCGCCCGTGAGTCTCGGCAACCCGCGCCGCATCGAGCGAAAAAATGAAGAACACAAGGAACCAAGTGGGCGCATCATTATCTGCGCTTGACATCGAACTGCACCCAGCCCCGCGATTCAGACCAGGCCAAATACCTGTGTCCCCATCCAGGGCGTCCCAATGCAACAAATGTCACGCGATGTTACGCAAATCCGGAATTGCAGCCGTCGTTCTCCTTTTGAGAACTCTCCCGGCGCCGGGCGGTCGAGCCTGCCACAGAAGACCCATTAGGAACTCGAAAACACATGACTTAACATCATTGGCATTGTTCGGCCAGAAAAAACTACCATCCGGAAGCAGCAAAACGCGCCCCCCGCTCCAACGCTTTGCAAAACTTCGGTTAAGAGATCGGGCCCCGATTTATCAAAGGTTTAACAGCTTCCAGCCGGTTTTCCGACCATAATAAATGGTAGAGGAGAACTTAGAATTATGAACATCCGACTCATCGTAATCACTTTGGCCGCCTCAGCGCTCTTCGCGCAAGGGCCCGGCGGCCCGCGCATGCACCGCATGTCCGAGCAAGCCAAGACCACCGAGGTGCAAAGCTACCTGAACCTTACAGATGCCCAGATCTCGAGCCTGCAACAGTTGCGCCAATCCGAGAGGGCGGCGCTGAAGCCGATCTTCCAGCAGATGGGCCCGCTGCACGAGAGCTTGCGCACCCAGTCGCAAAGCGGCGGCGCGGACCCCACCGCGGTGGGCAAGCTGGTGCTAAGTATCCAGAACCTGGAACAGCAGGCGGCGCCTATCCGCAGCAGCTTCCAGCAGCAGGCGCTGGCCGTACTGACGGCCGATCAGAAGACCAAGCTGACCGCGTTGCAGAACGCTGCGGCCCTGATGCCCACCATCCATGAAGCCACCGCGCTGAACCTGCTGACGCCGCCCAAGGGATCGGAAGGCCCTGGTGGGTTGGCGCCGGAAATTGTGCCTGACGGGCGGTTCGGCGGTCCGCGCTAAGCTTCACCGGGAACCACAGTTGGGCGCTTGATCTGCGTGCCCTTTTGTCCATCTGTGGTTCCAACGCGGTACCATAGCGCGCATGCTACGTTTTGCAACGTTGATTTGTGTCGCGCTGGCGGGCGCCGCGGCCGCGCAGCCCACTCTTTCCGAGCTTCTCGAAAACAAGACGCTGGCCGAATTGCGCCGCTTCGATGAAGGCTTCGACGGCGCGCTGGGAGTAGCGGCGATCGACCTGACCACCGGACACACGTTCAGCCTTCACGGCAACACGGTCTTCCCGCAGGCGAGCGTCATCAAGATTGCGATTCTGGCTCGCATGTATCAGGCCGCCCGTGCGGGCAAGTTCTCGCTGGACGACCCCATCACCATTCAGCCGAGCGAAGCCGTGGCAGGCAGCGGCCGTCTCCAGGAGCGGTTGAAAAGCGGCGGGCCGGCCACGCTGACCGTGCGCGAGTTGATCTCGGCCATGATCGAGTGGAGCGACAACACCGCCACCAACAAGTGCATCGCGCTAGCGGGCATGGACGACGTCAACCGCATGATGGACGAGTTGGGGTTGCCGCACACCCGTCTGCGGCGCAAGATGATGGACTCGGCCGCAGTGGCGCGCGGCGAGGAAAACCTCTCAACACCGGAAGAGATGGCCCGCCTGGTGGAGACCATCTATCTCGGCAAACTGGTGGACGAGGCGGCCAGCCGCGAGATGGTGGAAATCCTGAAGAAGGTTGAAGGCGGCATCCACGAAGGCTTGCCGCTGGATATCGAGACCGCCTCGAAGACCGGCGAGTTGCCCGGCGCCCGCGGCGAGACCGGCATTGTGTTTCTGGAGGGGCGGCCCTTCGTGCTGAGCGTGATGTCGGCGTTCATCGACGACCGGCGCACACCGGTGCCGGAGGTGACCCGCATCGTGTACCGCTATTTCGAGAAGCTGGCGGGGGCCAACGCCTGGGGCAACCGGCTCAAATAGGGCGCAGGGTCAGTTGGGCTTGCGATCCTCATCGTCGTCTTTTTCGAGCAGACGTTCCCCGGCCACCATCTCTACCAGGGCATCTACGTAATGCCCGGAGCCGGCCAGGTGCCCTTGGAGGGCCTTGCCAAGTTCGGTCGAGGCGGCTGACGGCTCAAACGACTGGAAGAGTTCTCTTTCGGCCTGCACCGCCTTGCGGAGAACCTCTTTGGCTGCGGCTTCGCGGTCGTCGATGCCGCGGGCATCGTCCACTACATCGTGATCGTCAAGGACTCCGGAGGTGAGCGCGGCATTCAGCGCGGGATAGCCGTCCAGGATTTCGGCCAGCGTCTCCTCGCCAAATTCGTGCAGTCGAAACGAGCCGCTATCCGTCAACTCGAAGTCGATCAAGCAGGACTCCATCAGCCTGAGTTCCGCCGGTTCTACGCCAAGCTCGTCCAATTGCACGTACGCGTCCTGTTCGTCGCAGGCGTGGACCAGCGAAAAGCTTCCGTCCGGCCACCGGGCAAAATACATCGGCATGTTGACCTCCTCTCCACTATACGACTGCGCAGCGGCCCCGTCCTCAGTAGGGCCATACCGGCTGGCTGAACAGCCCGCCATCCACAAACAGCGTCTGGCCGGTGATGAAGTCCGCCGAGCCGCCCGCCAGGAACGCCACCGCCCGCGCCACATCCAGCGGTCGTCCCGCGCGCCCCAGCGGCGTCACCGCGGCCCAGGTCTCCCCGTAGTCGGGAGCTTCCTCGATGGTGCGCTCGATCTCGATGGCGCCCGGCGCCACACAGTTCACGCGGATTCCATACTTGGCCAGCTCGAGGGCGGCGGATTTGGTAAACATCTCGATGCCGCCTTTGCTCGCAGTGTAGCTCGCGAGGTTGGGAAACGGGACCTTGTTGCAGCCCGACCCGATGTTGACGATGCTCCCTCCGCCCTGTTCGCGCATGTGCCGTCCGGCGCGCTGCGTGCAGAGGAAACATCCCTTCAGGTTGGTGCGGATAACCTGGTCCCACTGGGCCTCCTCCAGGTCGAGGAGCGCCTTCCAGGTTTGCGTGCCGGCGTTGTTCACCAGGATGTCGAGGCGCGGGAACTGGCGCAGCACCTCGGCGAACATGCGATCCACATCGGCCGCCACGCCCGCATCGGCCTGCACCGTCACCGCCTGCCGGTCCAGCGCGCGAACTTCGGCGGCGGTGGCATCTGCGCCGCGCGCATCGCTCGAATAGTTCACCGCGATGTGGCATCCGCAGCGCGCCAACTCCAGCGCAATGCCCTTCCCCACGCCTTTGCTGGCACCGGTGATGAGGGCGGTTTTGGATTCGAGAGTCGGCACCATGACCGTGATTGTATCAGGCGGGTTTGACAAGCGGGCTCGATCCATGTCAGTTTCGTTGCATGCCCGAAGTCCTTTCCTCGCAGGATATCGTGCGCTGGACTCGCGAGCTGAATTACGGCACGTGGCGCCTCCAGAAGAACTGGAATCCCCTGCATATCGTGGATGCGGAAGGCTGCTACTTCATCGATGCCGATGGCAAGCGCTATCTGGATTTCTCCGCACAGGCCATGTGCGTGAACCTGGGCCACAAGAATGCCGCGGTGATCCGGGCCATTCAGGAGCAGGCTCGCGCGCTGCCCTATATCGCTCCAGCATATGCCACGGACGTGCGTGTGGAGCTGAGCCGGCTGCTGCTCGAGGTACTGCCACGCGGCCTGACCAAGTTCTTTTTCACCACCTCGGGAACGGACGCCAACGAAGCGGCCGTTAAGATCGCGCGCATGTACACTGGCCGCACCAAGGTTATCGCCCGCTACCGCTCCTATCACGGGTCCACCATGGCGTCCATCGGAGCCACCGGCGATCCGCGGCGCTGGCCCGCCGAGCCGGGCGCCAAGGGGCAGGGCTTCATCTTTGCGCCGGAGGTGAACTGTTACGCCTGCCCTATCAAGCACGAGTATCCGGGCTGCGATATCGCGTGCGCCGATTACCTGGACCACATGATCGAAAACGAGAACGATGTGGCCGCGGTGGTGGTGGAGCCGATTGCCGGCACCAATGGCGTGCTGGTGCCGCCGCCGGAATACATGCCGCGCCTGCGCCGCATATGCGACAACCGCGGCGTGCTGCTGATCGTGGACGAGGTCATGACCGGTTGGGGGCGCACCGGCAAGTGGTTCGCCGTCGATCATTGGGACGTGCAGCCAGATATCCTGGTGACCGCGAAAGGCATCACGTCGGCGTACATGCCGCTGGGATTGTGCGCCACCACGCAGCAAATCGCCGCGCATTTCGACGATCGTTTCTTCGCACATGGGCATACCTATGAAGCGCACCCCATGACGCTGGCGGCGGGCGCGGCGTCCATTCGCGAGATCCAGCGGCTGGGCCTGGTGGAGCGCGCGCGGGAGATGGGAGAGTACCTCGGCGCGCGGCTGAGGGCGCTCAAGGATAAGCACATTTCGATCGGCGACGTGCGCGGGTTGGGGCTGTTCTGGTGTGTCGATCTGGTGAAGAACCGGCAAACCAAACAGCCGTTCAACACGAAACACGACAAGCTGGATGGCAAACCGCTGGTGGTCGATCAGGTAGCCGCGGCCATGATGAAGAACGGCGTGGCCATCAATTCGTGGCTGAGCCACTTCGTCATAGCGCCGCCGCTAATCATCGAGCCAGAGCAAATCGAAGCAGGCGTGGCTGCACTCGACGACGCCCTCGCCCTAGCGGACGAGCAAATTGGAGGGCGGGATTTATCCCGCGCGGGGCTTTAGCCCCGCTCTTAGTGAAATGGCGACCAATTTTCATCTCTTCGGACCGGCGCACCTGGCAATCATAGCGGCCGTACCCGCAGTCTCAGCGGTCCTGGCTGCCATCGCGCGGCGGAGCGCGCAGGCGGCCCGGCGAGTGCGCATCGGGTTGGGCGCATTTCTCCTGGTCAATGAACTAATCTGGTACGGCTACAAGCTCCATTTCGAAGGGTGGCGCTTTCCGGAAGGACTGCCCTTGCAGCTTTGCGATTTCACCCTGTGGCTTACAATCGTGGCCGCTTTCTGGCGGGTGCAGTGGTGCTTTGAATTCGCTTACTTCGGGGCCATCGCCGGCAGCGGCATGGCGGTCTTGACGCCCGACCTCTGGGCGCCGTTGCTTTCGTATCCGAGCATCTACTTTTTCCTGGCGCACGGCGGCGTGATTGTGGCCGTGCTGACGCTGATCTGGGGGAGGCAGGCGCGGCTCCGTCCCGGGTCCGTCTGGAAGACGTTCGCGGTGCTGAACCTGATCGCGCTCGCAGTGGGGACGTTCGACGCCGTCTTCAAAACCAACTACATGTATCTGCGGGAGAAGCCGCACGCGTCATTGCTGAATTTTCTGGGGCCGTGGCCAGTGTATATTTTGGCGGGCGAAGCGGTGGCCCTGGGGCTGTTTCTAATCTTGGCGCTACCGTTCCGGCGAAGGTGAGACACTTACAATAACGAAGCCAGCCATCGTGGCGCCGGTAATGCGATTCATCGGAATCGCGGACATCGACCGCAGTATTCTCTTCTACCGCGACATCCTCGGATTCGAGGTGCGCGACCACCGCCCCACGACCTACACCGCCTTCGCTATATCCCGATGCGTCGCCTTCACCCGGAATCCCGCCTGCGCCAGGCGCTTGCGGATGGCGTCGGCGATCATCACCGAACGATGATGCCCCCCGGTGCAGCCGAACGCAATCGTCAGGTAGCTCTTGCCTTCGCGGATGTAATGCGGCATCAGGTAAATCAGCAACTCCGAAATGCGGTCGATGAACTCCACGGTTTGCGGGAACGAGCGGATGTACTTGGCCACCTGCGGATGCCGGCCGGTCAGTTTCTTGAAGCGCGGAATATAGTTCGGGTTCGGCAGGAAGCGCACGTCGAAGACCAAGTCGCTATCGGCCGGCACACCATGGCGGTAGCCGAAGCTGGTGACATACACCATAATCTTAGACTCATCACTCTCGCCGCGAAAGCTCTCCTTGATGAAGTCGCGCAACTCGTGAACGGTGAACTTGGAAGTGTTCACGATCAGGTCCGCCATGGCGCGTATGGGAGCCAGTTGGCGGCGCTCGGATTTGACGCTCTTGGCGATGGAGTTGTCCGTGCCTAGCGGATGGGGCCGGCGCGTTTCGCTGAAGCGCCGCAGGATGGCGTTGTCGTCGGCTTCCAGAAAGATCAACCTGGTCTTCACGCGGTTGCGAATGCGCGCGTAGATGCCGGGGAAACGCTTTAACCCCTCACCCTCGCGCACGTCCACCACCAGCGCGGCGGCGCGCACGCTGGCGGAGTCCTGTGTCAGCTCGGCGAACTTGGGAATCAGATCGACCGGCAGGTTATCGACGGAATAGTAACCCAGGTCTTCCAGCGCCTTGAGGACGGAACCTTTCCCCGAGCCGCTGAGGCCGGTGATGATCACCAGTTCCGCGGGCCGGTCCGTAGCGCGGCGTGTCTTGCCCGGATCGGTCGTCTTCGCCATGCCGCCGCGTCAGGCCTCGATCAGGTCGAAATTACCGTCGCGGCGGCGCACCAGCACAGCCACCCGGCTGGTCTCCGCGTCGCGATAGACCAGGTAGTCGGCGCCCTTCTCCATCTGCAGCAGAGCTTCCTCTAAGGTCATGGGCTTGCGCCGCTCGTGATGATTGATGCGGTTCACGTGGCGCTCGGTTTCCGGCTCCTCCGGTTCCGAAGCCGCCTCGGGAGCCGCGGCGGCTTCCTCCTTGCGCGGCGTGCGCTTGGTGTCCCTCCACTTGGCACGGACCTTGATGGTCTGCTTTTCCAGCTTGTCGATGGCGGAATGGATGGCCGTGATGAGCTCCACGCTGGAACCGATACCCACAAGTTGGTGGTTATAGTAGTTCACCGTGATCTCGGCCTGGTGCAGATGCCGTTCCAGAGACAAGATCACGTGCGCTTCCTTTTCTTCGCGTCCATCCAGAAGTTTGCCCACCTTGGCAAACTGCGCCTCAATCTTCTTGAGTTGCGCCGGAACCAATTCCACTTGCCTGCCTGTGTATGTGATCTTCATGCGTCCCTCCGTACCGATCAAAATATGACCACTCCCTGACAGTCGCGGCTCGGAAACGCGGCCGCGGCCCAGCCACGCGGCTGGACTGCCGTCAGGGGCGAACCCGTCTTTGGTGCGTTGAAGGAATCTTCATATCCTCGCGGTACTTGGCTACTGTGCGACGTGTCACGTTGATGCCTTGCTGCTGCAGCGCCGTGGTGATCTGCTCGTCGGTCAGCGGGTGCGCGCTGTCCTCTTCCTCGATCATCTTCTTCACCTTGCGTTTCAGCAGCAGCAGCGGGGTATTGCCGCCCAAGGGACCCTGCACGGCTTCGGAGAAGAAATACCGGAGCTCATAAACGCCTTGCGGCGTGTGCACGTATTTGCTGGCTACCGCGCGGCTCACCGTGGAAGGATGCACGCCCACCTCCTCGGCCACCTCTTTGATCATCATGGGCTTGAGGTAGTCGAGGCCATTGGCCAGAAATTCCGTCTGGCGGCGCACGATGGCCTGGCAGACCTTGAGTATGGTCTGCTTGCGCTGCTCGATATTCTTCATCAACTGGATGGCCGACGTGTAGCGCTCGCGGACGTAGTCGCGCACTTCCTTGGTGGCCCCGTTGTCGCGGTCGAGCATGCGGCGGTATTGCGCGTTCAAGCGGAGCTGCGGCACGTCCTCGTCGTTCATCTGGATGATGTAGTCGTCGCCGTCCTTGATGAAGAAAACATCCGGCTCGACGGTGCGCGCGCCCGCGCCCGAGTAGCGCAGGCCGGGCCGCGGATTCAGCCGCCGGATGGCTTTCACGGCGATCTCGATATGCTCCATGGGGCGGGCCAGGACCTTGGCGAGTTCGCGATACTGGCGCATTTCGAGCAGCCGCAGGTGGTCGGAGACGATCTGCCAGGCCACGCCGCCGCGCCCGTTCATGCTCTCCAGCTCCAGCAGCAGGCACTCGCGCACGTTGCGCGCGCCCACGCCGGCCGGATCGAGCGATTGCACCACTTTCAGGGCCGCCTCGATCTCCTCCGGCGTGTGGTCGCCCATGCCGGCGATCTCTTCCAGGGACGCTGTAAGATAGCCGTCCTCGTCGAGATTGCCGATGATGGATTCGGCGGCGTCGCGGATGTCGTCGGAAAGCACGCTGACGCTCAGTTGCGAATGCAGATGATCGCCCAGGGTGATGGGCGCGGACAGAAAAGTCTCGAAGGAGGGCTTCTCGACGGATTCCGAGGCGGGGCTCTTGTAGCCGGGGTCCAGGTAGTCGTCGAAGAAGGAGCCGAAGTCGATCTCGTCGAACGGGTCGGTGGCCGCGGTCGGTTCGACGGGGTCGGCCGTGGATACCTCCGGACTGGGGGCAGTGCCGTTGTCGACCGCCTCCTGGAAGGGCTCCGCGAAGAGTTCCGCTGGGGCTTCGCCGGCAATCCCATTGGTGTGGGCGGCGTCGCCCATGGTGGCTTCCAGAAGCTGCTGGTCGGATGGATCGGTGACCCGCTCCGGCTCCAGCAGGGGGAGCAGTTCTTCCGCCGTAATCTCTTCGCCGGCTTCCTCGGTGGATTCTTCCAGGACCGGGTTTTCGACGATCTCCTGGGTGATCATCTCCTTCAGTTCCAGCCGGTTCAACTGGAGCACGGTCACCATTTGGACCAGGCCGGGGGTCAGGATTTGCTTCTGTGCGACCCGAAGCTGGAGGGATGGCCGGAGCATGCTCACAAACAATATAATATCACCCGGGCGAGGTGGAGCACGCAGGTGGAACAGGCTTCAGCCTGTCTCCTACTCATAGCGCAGGCAGACGATGGGGTCCAGGTTGGCGGCCCGATTGGCGGGGTAGAATCCGAAGAACAGGCCCACCCCCACCGAGATCAGCACGCCCAGGGTGATCCACAGCAGCGACAACGTCGCCGGAATGGAGGGTACCAGGGCGCGGATGGCAAATGTGATGAGCGCTCCGCACAAAACGCCCAGCGCGCCGCCGATGCCCGAGAGCGTAATCGCCTCCAGCAGGAACTGCACGCGGATGTCCGCGCGGCGCGCCCCGATAGCCTTGCGGATGCCGATCTCCTGGGTGCGTTCGGTGACGGAAATCAGCATGATGTTCATGACGCCGATGCCGCCGACCAGCAGGCCGATGGAGCTGATCACTCCGGTCAGCAGCACCATGGCGCCGGTGAGCTGATTCCACAGATCCAGGAAGAAATTGGCGTCCGCCACGTCGAAGTCGTTATCGCCGTTGTGGGGTACGCGGCGGCGGCGGCGCATGGCTTCGATGATGTCGTCGCGGGCGCGGGTGACGTCGGCGTCCGTGCGCACGGAAGCGATCAGAAAGACTTCCCGGATCTCGGGATAGTTTTTGTGGAAGTTGGTGAGCGGAATCACGGCGAACTGGTCCACGCCGAAGCCGCCGAACAGGCCGGGGTCCTTCTCGAAAACGCCGATGACTTCGTACAGCCGGCCATTGAGGCGGACCATCTTGCCGATCGCGTCGGTGTGCGGAAACAGGGCGTCGGCAATGGCTTGGCCGATGACAACTACGTCGCGCGAGTGCTCCAGATCGAACGGAGAGATGAAGCGGCCCTCTTGCACCGTGAACAGCGGCACGGCGTTGGTGTAGTCGGGTTCCACGCCGCGCACGATCATCCGCTCGACGTGCTGGTTGCCATAACGAAGCTGGTCGGACACCTCGCCGATGTTGATGCGTTGGGCGAACGCGGTAGCGTAGGCCAGCGACGGAACCGTCTCCATCAGGTATTGGCCATCGTCGAATTGCAGGTATTTGCGCGCGCGGATATTGGCCGGTAAGCGCGAAAGGCCGGTGTAGCCGGGTGGAATGCGGGTGACGAAGATGGTCTGCGAGCCGAGGTTGCGGATGCGCCCCTCAATGTACCCGTTTAGCCCGTCGATGATAGCGGCCACGGATATGACCGAGGTGACCCCAATGACGATACCGAGGATAGTCAGCCCGGAGCGCACCTTCCGCGACCGGAG
>JBEKPZ010000220.1:0-12566 GCA_049520215.1 Bryobacteraceae bacterium
GAGAAGTTTGGACGGTTTTAGGGGGGGAGAGCGGGGCTTGAAGCCCCGCGCGGGCTAAAGCCCGCCCTCCATTAGAATTAAAATTCGCCGGGGCGGTAGGTGCGGCGCAAGGCCGGGAATGCGGCCACCGGCGGCGGAGGGGCCGGCCGGTCCACCGGCCTCTCCAGCACCAGCGACCGCAAATTGGGGATAGGCGCGTTATTGGCTCGGCTGGGTTTCTCCGAGGGCTGCGCGTGTCCCGAGGTGAGGTTCTTCAGGCCGAACAGAGCCAATTCGAAGCGATCCTTTACGCCCACCTTCTGGAACAGACGGGACAAATAAACCTTGACAGTCCCTTCGGAGATTTGCAGGGTGGAGGCGATCTCCTTATTCTTCAGGCCGTGGGACAGGAGCGTGATCAACTGTCCTTCGCGTTGACTCAACACCACGCGCTTGGCGGCCAGGAAACTGTCGGTCAGGGCCTTTTCGAACCATAGTTCGCCTTCGTGCACCTTTTGCAGGCACTTGACCTGCAGGTCGGCGGGCAAGGTCTTGCGCAGGATGCCGCGCACCCCCAGGCCCATGGCCTGAAACGCGAGTTCGGTAGAAATGGAGTTGACCCACAAGACCAGCTTGGTTTCCTGCACCACGCGTTTGATGTCGCTGAGAACGCCGAAGGTGACTTCCGGGGTCAAGTCCAGCAAGAGGATATCGGGGGCGTCGGTTTGCAACCGCTCCACCAATTCCGGTATTCCGGAGTACGAGCACTCCAATTGGAACCGGCCCGTGGCTATCAGAACCGCTTCCAATCCCTTAGCCAGGATCGGTTGATCGCTATATAAGTAAACGCGCGTCATGCCTTTTCGGCCTTGCGGCCTTCTCCTTAAGAATTGCACCGGCAAGCCCCGGCGGGGATTACTTTTGTCAGGGTAGCCTGAATATGAATTGTTACTTTTGGGAGGGCTAGTTGTCAATTGAAATCGAAAAAAAAACGTTGCAATCCTTTCGAGGGCTGGGCGGAAGCGCTGAGAATTCGCCCGGAAAGGCGTCTGGCAAGGCTTCCAGCGGCGTTTGGCATGCGTTCCAGGACGTCTAGGAATTAGAATATCGCCTAGAATTAACGGTCGTACACTATCGTTGGTTAACCTAGCGGCGCCAGCCACGGCCGGAGCAAGCGCGGGGCCGCCTTCTTATGGCAACTGGATGCAGTTAACTTTGGGAAGCAGATAGTTATCTCCTATTGACGGTCTTGTGCCGCCACACCCCGGCATTCTAAATTCACATCGTGTACCCGGAAAGCATTTGCAGGATGAATCGCCGCAGCAGCACTCGAGTCGCGGTACGGCTGACGTGCCACGTTATTTGGCTGCAGGGCGGGGAACCGAGCGCGATGTTCACGGAGAATATCAGCCGGGACGGCATGTTGTTGCGGTGGGAAGACGCTAGCGGACGGCTGCCGAGCGTCGGCGAGATGCTGATCGTGGAGGTGGAGCTGCCCGAGCGGGAAGGCTTCGAGCGCCGTTGCATACGGTGCCAGTCCACGGTAGCGCGGGTAAATGCGGAGCCGGACGCCGCGGTCGTCTGGGTGGGACTACGGATTCATGCCATGGAGTTTCGCGTGGCGCAGGGGGCGCCGGTGCACCGCGAGCCGGTCAGCCAAAAAGGGTACGGAAGCCGGATGTTCTAGAGAGACAAATGCCCAACACTAAAACCAACCCGGTGCTACGAATTCTTCCGTCGATGGCGGACTTCGCGTTTCTGATGCCGTTGATCTTCATCTTCATGGGCATGCACGGCGCCAAGACTCTGTTGGGCGATGGCGACACGGGATGGCATGTGCGCACGGGCGAGTGGATCATGAGCCACGGCCGGGTGCCGGACAAGGATCTGTTTTCATATACCAGGACGGGCCACACGTGGTTCGCGTGGGAGTGGTTGTGGGACGTAATCTTCGCTTGGCTGCATCAGCATTGGGGGCTGGCGGCGGTGGTGGTGGGGAGCGCCCTGATCATTTGCCTGACTTCCACCCTGGTATTCCGGCTGACCCTCCGCAAGAGCGGGAATCCGCTGATCGCCATGGCGCTCACTTTCCTGGTGATGGCCAGCTCTTCAATTCATTTTCTGGCGCGGCCGCACCTGGTCACGCTGCTGTTCACGGTGGTCTTCTATACCATCCTGGAGAGGGCGCGCGAAAACCGGAACGCACGGCTGTTGTGGTGGCTTCCGGTCTTGACGGTGTTGTGGACCAATCTGCATGGCGGGTGGTTCCTCGGGGTAGTCCTGATCGGCGTGTATGGCGGCGGCGAGTTGGCTAGCGGATTGTTCGATGGCGGGCCTGGGGCATGGCCGGCGGCGGTGAAGCGCACGCTGCCTTATGCGGGGATCGCTTTGTTGTGCCTGGCGGGCAGCCTGGTGGGGCCCTACACGTATCACCTGCATGTGCATATTTGGGAGTACCTGACGGATTCGTTCCAGCGTGAGCACATCCAGGAGATGCTGCCCATCAGTTTCCAGAATCCGGCGGCTCGTTATTTCGAGATTTTGCTTTTGATGGGCGGCGGAGCCTGCGTGTGGCATGCGCGCCGCAAACGCTTCACGGAGTGCCTGCTGCTGGTGTTCTTCGCCCACGTGGGGCTGCTGGCCGCGCGCAACGTTCCGATTTTCGGAATTGTCGCGGCGCCCATCGTGGCTCTGGCGGTGGTCGAGTGGTTCCAAACGCTGGAAGGCGCGGCGGTATCCGGATGGCTGCGGCGGCTGGCGCTGGCGCTGCACGGCATGGGCGATTCGATTGGCGAAATGGAGGGTGAGTGGCGCACGCACCTGGTCAGTATTGCCGCGGTGGCGCTGATCACGGCCCTCCTCTATGCTCCATCGCCGCCCGAGAATTTCCGCGCCCGGTTCGACGCCAAGGAGTTTCCAACGAAGGCAGTCGCCAGTCTGGGAGACGCGGCGGCGACGAGCCGGATTTTCACTTCCGACCAGTGGGGCGATTTTCTGATCTACAAACTGTATCCCAAGAGCCAAGTTTTTATCGACGGGCGCAGCGATTTTTACGGTTCAAAATTCGTTCAAAAGTACCTGGACATTGTAAATGTCAAGTACACCTGGCAGCGGCAGTTGAACGATTATGGCGTGGACACCGTACTGCTGCAGACCGACGCGGCGCTGGCCGGCGCACTCAAGGAATCGAGCCGATGGCACGTAGTCTACGACGACGGCGATGCCATCGTGTTCCGGACGGGAGCCCGTCCGGAGAACCCAGTTTTTTCCGCCGCTAGCGGCGGGAAAGATCGTGATCGCAAGATCACGAAAACCCAAACCAGTGATCGGACGATCACCAAAACTAAAACTTAGGAGAAAGAAACAACAATGACGACGTTATTGCGCAACCTGTGGAACGACGATCAAGGCCAGGACCTGATCGAGTATACGCTGCTTATGGCATTCGTAGCGCTGGCATCCGCGGCCCTTTTTATCAACGCGGGCACAAGTGTCAGCAAGATCTGGCAGACGGCCAACAACCAACTGAGCACTGCGGCAGCCTCCGCTTCGAGCTAGCCAAGGGCGCCAGGGGCGCCCGTACCTGGGCGCTCCTGGCGTTTTTGAAGAGAGCTGCTTTCGCGCCCGCGCGAAGAGCGGGTCCTGGAGGACCTGCGCAGACCTGGAGGTCCGCCCCAAACGGCTGACAAAAAAAGAATTGAGGAATTAAATGAACCAACGATTCATCTCGGTATTGATTTTCGCGTTTGTTGTGGCCGGCTGCGCCAGTCTGCTGCTTTACAGGCTGACCACCAATCACGGCAGCGCCCAGGCCGCGCCCCCGACGACCAAAGCGTTGCTGGCGTCGCGAAATCTCGAGTTGGGCGTGATCATCAAGGATTCGGACGTGAAAGATACGCCCTGGCTTGGATCGCTTCCCGCCACGGCGGTTCTGAAGCGGGAAGACATCATCGGGCGAGGCGTAACCACAACCATTTACGACGGGGAGCCGATTCTGGAGAACCGACTGGCGCCGAAGGGCGCGGGCGGCGGTTTGGCGGCCATGATTCCGTCGGGTATGCGAGCGGTGGCGGTGCGCGTGAACGATGTAGTCGGGGTAGCGGGATTCGTGGTTCCCGGCATGCGCGTGGACGTGCTGATCTCGGGCAATCCGCCCAATCCTGGCGCTGCGAGCCAGGGCAGCCTGACGCGCACGCTGCTGCAGAATATCGAAGTGCTGTCCGCCGGACAGGACTTCAAGAAAGATAACGAGGGCAAGCCGCTCGGAGTAGGCGTCGTAAACCTGTTGGTGACGCCAGAGCAGGCCGAGATGCTCAGCCTGGCGAGCAACCAGACCATCATCCAACTGGTGCTGCGGAATCCGCTGGACACGCAGATGGCGAAGACGCCGGGCACCGCGGTGGTGGAGTTGTTCGCCGTCAACGGGCCCAAGAAGCGTCCCGATCCGCAGAAAGTGTATGTGCGCGCGGCGCCGAAGCCCGCGCCGCCGTCCGCGCCGGTGGAGGTAAGGCAGGCGCCGCCGGTGAGGCAGTCCTTCGTCATGGAAGTCATCAACGGCGGCAAGCGAAGCGAAACCAAGTTCGATACGACTCCGGAGGTCAAATAACATGTCACGCAAACGCACATTTCATCGCCTGGCCGCCGCGGCCGGCGTGCTTTGGGCTATGGCCGGACGGCCGGCCGCGCTCACCGCCGTCGAACTGCAAGGTCAGACTGTGCCGCTGGTAGTGACCGTCGGCAAGTCCCTGGTGCTCGACAATGCCATGAATATCCAGCGCATCTCGCTGGCCAATGGCGATCTCGCCGAAGCGGTGGCGGTGAATCCGCGGGAGGTGCTGATCAATGGAAAAGCGCCGGGCGAGACTTCGCTGCTGATCTGGCAACAGGGCGGACCGCGGTTATTATTCGACCTTACGGTGCGGCCCAGCACCACCAGGCTGGAAGAAGTGCGCGGGCAACTCGCCAAGGAACTGCCGGGGCAAGAGGTCAGCGTTTACCTGGAGGGCGACAACGTGTTCGTGCACGGCACGGCTAAGGATATGGTGAGCGCCGACCGGGCCGCGGCCATGGCCGGCACGCTGGGAAAGGTGATCAACCTTTTGCACGTGAGTACGCCGGTGGAAGAGCCCCAAGTTCTGATCAAAGTACGCTTCGTGGACGTGGATCGCAGCATCAGCTCGCAGCTTGGATTCAATTTGTTCAGTACGGGCGCCGCCCGCACCATTGGCGGAGTGACTACCCAGCAGTATGCGCCGCCCGTAGTTCAAGTGCCGACGCCGGGGAGCCCGGTTAGCACCACGTTAACGAATGCGCTGAATCTTTTCCTGTACCGCCCGGACCTGAACCTGGGCGCCACCATCGAGGCGCTGGAAGCCAAGAACCTGCTGCAGATTCTGGCGGAGCCGAACGTCCTGGCGATGAACGGCAAGCCGGCCAGCTTTATATCGGGCGGCGAGTTTCCCGTGCCCGTGGTGCAAGGCGGCGCCAATGTTGGCGCGGTGACCATCCAGTTCCGGGAATTTGGCGTGAAGCTGAATTTCCTGCCCACCATCACGCCGCGCGGCACGATCCGGTTGCAGGTTGCGCCGGAGGTCAGCACGCTGGATTACAGCAACGGGATCGTGCTGAACGGATTCACTGTCCCAGCGCTGGACACGCGCAAAGTGCAGACCGAAATCGAGTTGGAGAATGGCCAGACCTTCGCCATTGCGGGACTGCTGGACAACCGCTTCAGCGAAACCCTGGACAAGATTCCGGGAATCGGGAATATTCCGCTGCTGGGCAAGCTGTTCCAGAGCCGGACACTCACGAAGAACAACTCGGAACTGCTGATCATGGTGACGCCGGAACTGGTGCGTCCCGTTCCGGCTGGACAGGCGCGGCCGGACATCCCGATGATCAAGCCATTCTTGAAGGACACGCTGAAGGAAGCGCCGCGCAATCCGGGAATCGAAACTACCGGGCCGGTGCCGGTGAAACCGCAGCGCGAGACGATCCCGATCGAAGAGCTGCAGCAAATGCAGAAGAAGGAGCAAGGTACGGTGCCCGGAACCGGGCAGCCGACACTGCTTCTCCCCTTGATGATGAATCCGGCGGGCGGCCAAGCCACTCCGGAAACGCCCACGGCTCCCCTGCCGGGGACCGGGCCTAGCGGCGGCACCAGCGCGCCGACGGGCACGGGAACAGGCACAGGGCACTAACATCATGTATTCGCTGACGCTAGGTCTTGCGATCGAAACCAAGCAGCTTTGGGACGAAGTGCAGGCTTGCCTGCCGGCGTTGCCTTTGCGCCCGGTCATCGAGCACAGGGATATGTCCAGCATGGGCTCCTTCCTGGAGCGGCTGGAAAGGTTGCGCCCGGAAGTCGTGCTGCTGGACGTGGCGTTGGCTAAGGAGCCGCTCAGCGAATTGATCCCCATGGTCCGGGCTAAGGCGCCGGACGCCACCATCGTGGCCCTGCACACCTCGGCCGATCCGGACGCCATCCTGACCGCCATGCGCGCCGGGGTGAACGAGTATGTCTATCCGCCTCTGGAGGGGGCGTTACGCGGAGCCCTGGAGCGCCGCTCGACGGACGGACGCCGGCACAGCGGAATGCGCTGGGGCGGGCGCACCGTGGGATTCTTCTCCTCCAAGGGCGGATGCGGCGCCACCACGATCGTATGCCACCTGGCCGTGGAACTGGGGCGCCTCGGCCAGAAAGTCTTGCTGGCGGATCTGGATCTGGACGCCGGGCTGATCGGTTTTCTGACCAAGGCCAAGCCGGGCTATTCCATCCTGGACGCCGTCAACAACCTGCACCGCATGGATGTGAGTTACTGGAAGGCGCTGGTATCCAACGGGATTCCGGGAGTGGAAATTATCGCCGCGCCGGCGGCCACGGCGGATAAGACCTATCCGCGGCAGGAGCAGTTGCGGCAACTGTTCAGCTTCCTGCGGTCGTGCTACGACTTCACCCTGATCGACCTGGGGCGCAGTTTGACCCGAGTGGGGGTGGCGGCCCTGGAAGAGATGGATGAGGCTTACCTGGTGAGCACCCTGGAGGTTCCGGCGCTGCACCAAGCCAAGCAAGTGCTGCAGATCCTGATGGACGCCGGTTACGGCAAGGACCGGTTGAAACTGATCCTGAACCGCGTGCCGAAGCGCTCGGAACTGGCGCCCGGCGAGATCGAAAAGATTCTGGGACTGCCGGTGTATGCAGTGCTGCCCAGCAGCTATCCGGAGTTGCACGAGTGCTATTCGCTGGGCAAGTTGCTGCCGGAGCGGAGCGTTCTCGGAAAACAAATCCGCGAACTGGCCCTGCGCATGGCGGGCGTGAATGATCCGCAAACGAAGAAGGGCAAGTTCTCGACGTTTGCGGAGAAGTTGGGACTCTAGGAGAGTGAAACGTGGCTACCACGACAAACGGATCGCTATCTAAGAACGGCGAGCGGGAAGCGGGCTGGGTCGGCCGGCTGTTTACCCAGGATCGCGCGGCCCTGGAGCACCAGGAACTGAAATTCGCCCTGCACCGCAAGCTGCTGGACCGCATCAATCTTGAGGCGCTGGCGTCGTTGGGCGGGGAGCGGGTACGCACGGAAGTGCGCGGCGCGGTGGCCAAGCTGCTGGAGGAAGAGAAGACGCCTCTGAGCCTGCTGGAAAAAGAGCGCGTAGTAGAGGAAGTTCTGGACGAGGTCTTCGGGCTGGGTCCGCTGGAGCCGTTACTGGCTGATCCCACGATCTCGGACATCCTGGTGACCACGCCGCGGCTGGTTTACGTGGAGCGCAACGGCAAACTGTTTCGTACGCCGGTGGAATTCAAGGACAACGCGCACCTGTTGCGGATCATCGAAAAGATCGTCTCGAGAGTCGGCCGGCGCGTGGACGAGTCCTCGCCGCTGGTGGATGCGCGGCTGCCGGACGGATCGCGTGTAAACGCCGCCATTCCGCCGGTAGCGGTGGACGGACCGCTGCTCTCGATCCGGCGATTCGGGAAGAGCCTGATGCACGGCAAGGACCTGGTGACGCGGCTGACGCTCACCGAGGGCATGCTGGAGATGCTGCAGGCGGCGGTGCGGGCGCGGTTGAACATCTTGATTTGCGGCGGCACGGGCGCCGGCAAGACCACGCTGCTGAATGTGCTGTCCAGCTACATTCCGGAAGACGAGCGTATTGTGACCATCGAAGACGCCGCCGAGCTGCGCTTGCAGCAGACGCACGTGGCGCGCCTGGAAACGCGGCCGCCGAACGTGGAAGGGCAGGGCGCCATTCGCATCCGCGACCTGGTGATCAATGCCCTGCGTATGCGTCCCGACCGCATCATCGTCGGCGAGGTCCGCGGCGAGGAAGCGCTGGACATGCTGCAGGCCATGAACACGGGCCACGACGGCTCGCTGACCACGGTACACTGCAACAATCCGCGCGACGCCATGTCGCGGCTGGAGGTGATGGTCGGCATGGGCAACGCCAATATGGGCGTACGCGCCATCCGCCAGCAGATCTCCGCGGCGCTGGACCTGGTCGTGCAAGTTTCGCGTTTCAGCGATGGAACCCGCCGTGTGACGCATATCACGGAGGTGACCGGCATGGAGGTGGAGACCATCACCTTGCAGGACATTTTTCTGTTCGAGAAGGGCGGCGTGGCGGAAGACGGACGGGTGACCGGACGTTTCCGCGCGACCGGCATCCGCCCGCGCGCTTACGAACGGATTAAAGCGTGCGGGATCCAGTTGCCGACCTCGTTGTTCCAGACCGTGGTGGAGATCAATTAGCGATGTCGTTCTCTATGGCAGGCTTAGCGGGCGTTTTCTTCCTGGTCTTTGCGCTGATCATGGCGGTTGCGGTGTTCGGCTTTTTGTACCGGCAACAGCGCCGGCAGAAGGTCGTTAAAGATATGCTGCAAACCGTTGTCGGCAATCGCCCGATGCCGGTGACCAAACTGCTGAAAGACGTAATGACCGACGTTTCGGGCTTCCAGAAGATGCTGAGATCGGTGAATCTCGCCGAACACTTGCAGAGCTCGATCAAACAAGCGGGGCTTACCTGGACGACCTCGGTTCTGTTCATGGCGACGGTGGGCGCGGCAGTGCCTGGGGTTCTGCTTGGGCTGAAATTTCCTTTTATCTTCAATGAGGTCCTGACCTGCCTCACGCTGGGGGTGGCGACCGCGTCAATACCCTATATGTACGTGCGGAAAAAGCGGACCAAGCGGCTGGCGGCGCTCGAAGAGCAGTTCCCCGATGCGCTGGACTTCATCGCCCGCTCGGTGCGCGCCGGGCATGCCTTCATGATCAGCCTCTCGATGGTCGGCGATCACGTGCCGGAACCGCTGTCGACGGAGTTGCGCACGGTCTTTAACGAAGCCAATCTGGGAGCGCCGCTGGGCAACGCTCTGACGAATCTGACGACACGCGTGCCGTTGTTGGATTTCAGGTTTTTCACTTCGACGGTGATGTTGCAGCGCCAGACGGGGGGCAACCTCAACGAGATTCTGGGCCGCCTGGCGCACGTCATCCGGGAGCGTTTCCGGCTGAAAGGCGAAGTGAAATCGGCCAGCGCGCACGGCAGGCTGACGGCCGGCATCCTGACGGTCCTGCCCATCCTCACGGCGCTCGCCCTGTTGGCGGTGGCGCCCGGCTATCTGCAAGGGATGGCGAAAGACACAGACGGGAAGCATATGATCCTGGCCGCGGGCGTAATGATACTGCTCGGAAATTACTTCATCCGGCGGATCATCAAGATTAAGGTGTAAACGATGTCTATTTATCTGATCATCGCGTTCTTCATGGTGCTGACGGTGGCCATCGCGGCCTTCGGTTACCAGCGTTACGCCCGGCCAGGGCAGGTGTACGAGCAGCTCGGCGAGCCGGTGATCGAGACCCCCACGGCCGGGATGCCGGAAGAAGGCGAAGCGCGCAAGAAGCGGGAGTTCAAGATCATCCAGCGGGTCGGCAACTTGGTGCCGGTGTCTACGGACGAAAGCTCGATGACGCGGACGATGTTGATGCACGCCGGTTTCCGCTCGGACAACGCGGTCAAGATCTATTACGGCATCCGGCTGCTGTCGACCGCCGGGATGGCGCTGTTGGGCCTGACGTTTCGCAATGTGGTGAGCAATAGCCCGTCGGTCCACGTGATCTTTCCGCTAGGCATGGGGCTGGCCGGATTCATCCTGCCGAACTTCATGCTGGAAAAGAAGATCAAGAAACGCCTCGATATTTTGCGGCTGGCGTTGCCGGACGCTCTGGACCTGATGGTGATCGCGGTGGAAGCCGGGCTGGGCCTGGACCAGGCCATTCAATACGTGGCCACGGAGCTGCGCAACGCGCACAAGGAACTCACCGAAGAATTCGTCCAGACCAACCTGGAGATGCGGGCCGGCCAGCGGCGCATGGACGCGCTGAAAAACCTGGGCGAGCGCGCCGGAGAGCCGGAGCTGAAAAAGCTGACGGCCATCCTGATCCAGAACGACCGGTTCGGCACGAGTATCGCGGAGTCTCTGCGGCAGCACTCCGATTACATGCGCGTGAGACGCCGCCAGGAGGCTGAGGAGCGCGCGGCGAAGGTGGGTGTGAAGCTGGTGTTCCCCATCTTCTTCTTTATCCTGCCCGCCATGATGCTGGTTTGCGCCGGGCCGGGCGTGCTGGCGGTGTGCAAGTATCTGCTGCCGCTGATGAAGGGTTTCTAACGGCGCCGGTGGCGCCGGACAAAGAGTTTTGTAGCAAGAGTCATTTTAGAAGAAAGGAGACAAGGTCATGAGTAACACAACCATTCAGATTCTGGTCTGGGTTGCGGCCGGTGTAGTGCTTTTGTTTTTGTTGCAACGCCGCCGCCGCCGCAAAGTAACGCGGTAGTTGCAAGTGTAGGTACGTGTGTGTTTGCTGGCTCGCAGTTATTTTGGCGCGGGAGGCGCTTACCCGTAGCGCCCCCGCGCCGTTAACTAAGCTTCTTGGAAGGATTGCCGATTTTGGAGATTGATCGCGGCGCGCTGGAGAACATCCAGGCGGCTGAAAATCCGGATGGCGGGTGGCCCTATCGCAAGGGAAGCTCGTGGACCGAACCGACCGTCTATGCGCTTTTGGCGCATCAGGCTGGACGGACGGCGGCGGCGCGCAGCGGCGCAGCCGCAGCGTGGCTATGCGCCGCACAGCAGCCCGATGGCGGATGGACGCCGTGCCCTTTGGTAGCTCAGAGCACGTGGGTGACAGCCTTAGTGGCGTTGTTGCCGCCGGAGACGATCGGGGCCGGGCGGCACGCGCGCGCGGTGAAGTGGCTCGTGGATCAAAGCGGGATGGAGTCTTCGCTGGTTTTCCGTCTGACCAGTCTTCTCCGCGATGGCAAGGTGCCGAACGGCTCGGATGTGAGCGGCTGGCCCTGGTTTCCGGGCACGGCGGCGTGGGTGACGCCGACCTGTCTGGGCATCCTGGCGTTGAGAAAATGCTACTGGCGGCGGCCCTCCACCGATTTACGGGAGCGCATCGACAAAGCCCAGGCTTTTCTGCTGTCGCGCCGGTGCGCCGACGGTGGATGGAATCACGGCTCGGCGCGAGCCCTGGGGTACGACGTGGGTTCCTATCCGGAGACTACCGGGCAGGCCCTGTTGGCACTGGCGGGTACGCCTCCGGCGAAGCTGGAAGCGAGTTTTCGCCAGGCGCAACGATTTTTGCGGGAGCAGCGGTCCTCGGCTGGAGCCGCCTGGTTACGGCTCGGGTTACTGGCTCACCAGCAACTTCCGGCCGATGCTCCCCTTTTTACCATGCCTTGCCGCACGGTGCCGGACACCGCGCTGACGGTGATCGCGTCGGCGGCGGAGCAGGGCTACAACGTGTTTCTGGAGTAGCTGAAATGAGACGGCGCGAGTTTCTACTAGGATCGGCCTCGGTACTGGGGTTGACGGGCTGCCGTCAAACGCCCGCGCCGCGGCCTCGCGCGATAGTGCAAGTCACGCGCGCGGCAGCCTATTCGCAGGACCTCTACGACACCATGCGCCGCGTGCTGGCGGCGCACCGGCTCAACGTACGCGGACGCCGGGTGGTGTTGAAGCCCAACCTGGTAGAGTTCGAACCCGGAAGCGTCATCAACACGCATCCCATGCTAGTCCATGCAACGCTGGAAGCCTTCCGGGAATTGGGCGCGTCGGTGGCTATCGCGGAGGGGCCCGGCCATCGCCGGAGCACGCTCGACCTGGCAGACGCCGCCGGATACTTCCAGACGATTCCGGGGTTCGAAGACATATTCACCGACCTGAATCTGGACGAACTCTCGCCGGTGCGGCTGCCGCATCCGGTTTCCCGGCTGCGTTCGCTCTACTTGCCGCGCACGGTGCTGGGAAGCGACCTGTTGGTCTCCATGCCCAAGATGAAGACGCACCACTGGGCGGGAGCCACTCTATCGATGAAGAACCTGTTCGGCATCGTTCCGGGCGGAGTTTACGGCTGGCCCAAGAATGTGCTGCATTGGGCCGGCATCCACCAGAGCATCGCGGACCTGCACTCGCTGTTTCCGAAGCATTTCGCGATTGTGGACGGGATTGTGGGGATGGACGGCAACGGACCGATCCAAGGGCGGCCCAAGGCGGTGGGCGTGATCGTATCCGGGCACGACCCGGT
>JBEKPZ010000221.1:0-24894 GCA_049520215.1 Bryobacteraceae bacterium
CCCTTGCGCCTCGAACCGCTTCCGCCAGCGGATCACATCCTGCCGGCGCATCGAAAGCTCGGCTGCAATCGAGTCGTCCTCGCGGCCCTCGGCGGCCAACAGCACAACCTGTGCCCGAGCCTGGATCGCCGGCAGATCTGGCGAAATCACCAGAGCATCGAGAATCGTACGTTCCGGGGCGGAGACTGTCAAGCGTTCATTCTCCCGGGACCGGGAACGGTTGTCGCTGCCGCACGCCGGATTGCACACGCGTCCCTTACCCCCGATACCATGCTGCGGAAACCATCGAAGTCGTGGGCCGCCGCCTGCGCCAGTTCGAACAACTTCCCCAGCAAGTCTTCCGCCTCGCCAAACTCCACTTTTAAGCTGCCCGGCTGCAGGTGCACGCCAGGAGGCAAATCAGCCATGGTTCGCAGGTTCGCATCCCCGGCCACCGGCAGGATCACCCGGGCTGCCGCCCGATGTCGGCGGACTTTCTCGAGTGAATCCAGCAGGCGCTGCTTGCGTCCCTGCTCAATTGCAAACTCGGTTCCCGCTTCGAGGGCCTCCAGTTGCCTGATTAACTCGGCACGATCGATCAGCAGCGCCTGTCCGGTCTGGTAGGCGCCAAAGGTGTGCATCAAGTCAATGGCCCGCCGCCATCCGACGTGGAATAGGTGTTCGAACAGAGCCCGGTCCAACACCGACGTCACTTCCATCTCCTATGTTAGTGCAAGAAGTTGCACTTACAAACATTTTTTCACTTGTGATAATCCGCGGTTAGCACAAGTGATCCGAGGAGTGTGCTTCACTCCTGCGTGACCAAGCGGTCCAGAATTCCCCGGAATGTTGAGATTCGCCCGGCCGACAGGAACCCGCACTCCGGAAATCCAAGAGCCGCTATAGTCGGCGCCACATCTAGCTTACCTAGAACGCCGAGAGTGCCAGTAGGAAGGGAGCTGCCGCCGGCTCACCTCCTACGAACCTCTTCGCTGATGATCTGATCGGCCCCCCGTCAGCCAAGAGAATGGCATCACGTGCCCGGCGTCATGGCAACCGACGTCAGGTTTATATTCGAACTTCTCGTCCGTGTAGGGCAGAAACCCGCCGGCCTTTCGCAGAAGACCGTGGACCCCCAATGGTCGTCAAAACAAGGCCAAGCTCAACGTATACAATGACAATTCGCTACATCGACTCACGTCATAGCTAACTAAACGACCACACAGTTAGTTAAGTTTCCGTAGCCTTGTCCCATTACGACTTACGTCATAGCTAACTAAACGAACACACAGTTAGTTAGTTTCCGTAGCCTTGTTGCATTAGTGGCCTTGTTGCATTAGTAGCCTTGTTGCATTAATTCATTAGACCGTGTATACTCGTAGCGAAATGTCAGAAGCAGACTGCGGTTATACTGCCGGCGCCCGGCCTTCCGGCGTCGGCGTGATTCTCGACTCCCCTCACGGCTCCGATGCATCGGGGGGAGCACCTGGTCAGAAAAAAGCCAGGCCAGACTTGACGGCAGATCTCGACTTGCTGGTCGATGATACCCGCACTGCGGTCCTAGGACCTGCAATTCCCGTTTCGGATATGGTCGCTTTGGCCACCTCCCACTTGCGATCGCCTCATTCCAAGCGCGCCTACCGACAGGCAGTCTTGGAGTTTGTGGCTTGGCGCACATGCATAGGCACGACCACGCTGAACAGGGGCGCCGTACTCGGATATGTGGCCGAGTTGAACCGTCTCCGCATGTCGCCAGCTACCGTAAACGTGGTTTTGTGCGCCATCCGAAGGCTGGCGTCTGAACTCAGGATAATCGACCAGATCGCGAGGCGGTTGATCCGTCTTCTCCCGACATATTCTTCCGAGGGACACGTTGCGGCCGAACTGGTCGAGCATGTTCTGATGGCACCACGCTTCATCGATGCCCTTGCAAACGCGCGGCCGTATTTGGGAGTCGCCATTGTCCGCGAGCTGCCGGGAAACTTCGATCAGCAGGAGTTTCTTTCGGACTACGTGACCGCGCTGATGGCCAACCCGGCAAGCGTGTTCTATTGGGAGATCGAGAAGAGCCAGAACCTGGCGCACGCCTTTCCTGAGTCCAACCACTTCCTTCACAATCTGGTGAGGGATGCGAAGGTAGCGCAAGATCTGGAGATATGGCGACCCGTCGGTGAAGTTCGCGCTGCGCGAACTGGACCGTCTGGCCGCAGATCCGGCCGCCAACCGATATAACCAGGCCTGGCGCGAGTTCGAGGAGCGTGAGGCGTGGCGCTCACCAATTTGCGCGACAATTCGTTTTTTCGACATCATGGTCCAGGCGGCGCTTCTCCAGGGCATCGAATTGCATATTTGGCTCTATTACTTCCCTCCGATCGTGGAGAGAATGGTCCGCAACTACGCACCTTCTGGTCCTCTCGTTGACCTCGACCTGACAGATCCGACGCCCTACAACTGTTTGATTTACGACGCCGTGTCGGTAACCCGGGAGTGGGTCAAGACCGCGGAGAAGGTCCCCGCAGATCAGCCCAATGTAGTTCTCCGTTCGAACCAAGCCGACCACGAGAACGGGACTGCCGGGCATGCGCCAGGCCAGCCCGAGGGCGGTGTAATGCCGAACTCGCTCCAGATGTGCCCAGAGATTCTTGCCAGAATGAGGCGGTGGGGCGAGTTCGAGTTCGGCTTTACGCCACCACAACGGGAGCGAGTTCGGCTTTACGCCGGTAATCCTGCTTTCCTCCGCTGGTCCTCCGCTGATCCAGCGGTCGCGCGGCGGGAGGAAGGAGCTGGCCGCCGATATCAAACGCTTCCTGGAGCGGCCGGCGTATCCGGCGCAGCCCATGCCGGCTCCGGGAGCGCCTCCCGGCGCTCCCATCGGCGGCGACTCGGGGATGGATTGGCTGGCGCCGGCGCTGCTATGCAACTGGGGCGCGGATCATCCTTGGTGGTGGTATACGGCCGATGGTCCGCTGTAGGCGGACACGAACTTGCCCTACTTGCCATCGAACGTCGCCATCCAGATATCAGCCTCCGTTGTCGCCACGCTGAAGTAAATGGTGCGGTCGTCGCGGCTGACCGAAAACCCGCGCGGCGAGATATCGTATGGCCTCAGCCACACCGGATCGGCGCCGAAATCGCTCACCTTCGTGAACGTCCGCGACCCCAGATCGAATTCCACGACGCCCGCCGAGCTGCCGTCTTCCCGCTGCTCGAAACCGGCGAGCTTCCGGGCATCGGGCGACCATGACCACGCATAGAACTGTCCCGCTCCAGTCACGTGTGGCAACGCTTCGGGCTGTTGCTTGGTCCACGGCTTCGTCATATCCAGCGATCAGGCGCTTCCCATCGGGCGACCAGATCGGCCAAGCCACGTTCGGCCCCGCCAGAAAAGTTACCTGCCGGGCGTCGCTTCCATCCGTGCCGATGGTCCATATCTCGGGAGTCCCGGTGCGCTTGCTGAAGAACGCGATCGACTTGCCGTCCGGTGAAAATTGTGGACCGCGATTCTTCACGCCGTCAGCCGTAAGCTGGCGCATGGTGCTGCCGTCCGCGTGCACAATATATATATCCTCCCGCGGTCCCGACGATCCGAATGCCACCCACTGCCCGTCGGGCGAGAGGCTCGGACGCGTAGCCTGTCTCACGTCCGGAGTAACATCGACTGGCTCCGATAGGACCGACTGCGTAAAGGGATCGAAACGGACCTTCTTCACCGAAGCCCGGACCGAGTACTGCACAAACGCGAGCCGCCGGCCGTCCCGCGAGAAATCCAGATGTGCGGAATATGGCGAGGGCGTCGTCACCGGCTCCGGTGCGCCGAGCACGCGCCCGGACTTCTCATGAATCGGTACGCGCCACACGTTCATTGCGCGCCCGCGGTCGCTAGCGAAATACAGATACTTCCCGTCGGGCGACCAGACGGGGTTCCAATCGACGTAGGGATGATCCTTCGTGACCGCGACCGGGTCGCCGCCGTTAGCCGTCATGGTCCAGATATCACGATGACCGCTGCGGTCGATCGCCCAATACGCGATGCGGTCCCCGTGCGGCGACCAGCGCGGCTGCACGGCGTCGGTCTGGCGCAGCAGGTTCTTCTTTCCGGACGCGACCTCCACCACCCAAAGGCAGCTGAGCGCCAATTGGCGATCCTCGGGGCGCGTGATGCTCTCCTCCGAGTACACGATCGACTTCCCGTCGGGCGACCAACTCGGGTTGTATCCGCTATCGGCAACGCGGTGGATGCCGATGCCGTCGTGATTCATTACAAAGATGCCGCCGCTTTCGCGGTCGGACCGGAAAGCAATCGACCGGCCATCCGGGGAAAAGGCCGGTTGCGTGTCATCGTAGGGAACTTTGTGGGACCTATCGCTCAGGTCGACGGCATCGCGCTCTCCGATGCCCTTCTCGAAGATGTTCCAGTGGCCGTCGGATTTGGACGAATATGCCAGGGTCTTGCCGTCCGGTGAAAGGCTAGGGAAGACTTCCTCACCCGAGTCGTCGGTGAGTTGCGCGAAACTAATACCCCTTACGCCACCGCGTGGCTGGCGCGATGCCAGTTGGAAGAGGAGCGACGCGCCGAGTAACCCGGCGGCAAAGGCGGCAGCCACGGGCAGCCAAATCGACGGGCGCCACCGCGAAACGGGAAGCGCGGCGGGTGGGACCGGTCCGGATGCAGCGGATGTCGCGCCGATCGCCTCCAACGCAAACGTCAGGTCGAGCATCGTCTGGAAGCGGTGATCGGGATCCTTGTCGAGACAGCGGCGCACGATCAGGTGTACTCCCAGACCCACCGACTCCGGCAGATCGGGCGGATCCTGATTGAGAATCGCCGACATCGTGTCGGCCGCCGAATCGCCGGCGAAAGCGCGCCCACACGCGAGAGTTTCGTATAAGACGATGCCGAAGCTGAAGATGTCGGAGCGCTGGTCGAGTTCATGCCCGCGCACCTGTTCAGGGCTCATGTATCCCACGGTCCCGAGCACCAGGCCGGGATCCGTATCCAAAGCCTGGGTAGGGACGCTGCTGGCATTTTCCGCCGAAGCCGCCGGGCGAATCAGTTTCGCCAGTCCGAAGTCCAGGATCTTCACACCGCCGTCGCGGGTGAGGAAGATGTTCTCCGGTTTCAGGTCGCGATGGATAATGCCTTTGGCGTGGGCCGCGCTCAAGCCGCGGGAAACACTGACGGCGTAGTCGATCGACGCGCGTTGCCGCAACGGTCCCTGCTTAAGGCGGTCGCGCAGCGTCTGTCCCTCCAGCAGTTCGGTCACCACATAGAGGCGTTCCTCGTACAGGCCTACGTCATACACCGCGACAATGTTGGGATGATTGAGCGCGCTGGTAGCGCGGGCTTCCTGCTCGAAGCGCGCACGATGCGAAGCATCGACGGCCAGAGCCCGGGACAACAGCTTGATAGCAACCTCGCGGCCCAGGCGCGTATCGCGTGCGCGGTAGACTTCGCCCATGCCGCCGGCGCCGATGGGGGCCACGATCGAATATGGGCCGAGCCGGGTTCCAGCGGGAAGGGACATACGTGTCGAACGCCGATTGTATCCCATCGCGGTTTGCGTGTAAGGGGCACGGCGGCACCGACCGCTGGAGCAGCGGAGGACCAGCGGAGGAAAGGCACGATGGCCGCGGTCCAAACCGAGTGGCACGGCTCTTCGAAGCGATAGCGTTAGTCTGGGGCGGTGTAATGCCGAACTCGCTCCAGATGTGCCCAGAGATTCTTGCCAGAATGAGGCGGTGGGGCGAGTTCGAGTTCGGCTTTACGCCACCACAACGGGAGCGAGTTCGGCTTTACGCCGCGGCTATCGCTCGGGCGCGCATCATCCTGGAGTCGGCACGATCGTAATCCTGCTTTCCTCCGCTGCTCCAGCGGTCGCGCGGCAACCGGGGCTTGCCGTGCTCAAACGGGCGGCATTTGCCGGCGGCCATTTCGCCCAGCGGCAGTGAAAGGTCCACATTTTGCTTTGTGGGCAGGTAGTACCTGCGGTTCCTGTACAGCATGTCGAGCCAGAGATTGGAAATGATCTTGCTCTTGACTGAATTGACAACGCAACGGACTATTCTGGAGACTTCGGCTTGGGTGCCATTGACGGAGTTGTCCTTCTCCGGCAGCTCGGACATCGCCTGGCCCCAGTAGTGGTCGTAGGCGTTCTGGTTGAGGTTGGTCCGGTTGGCGTAGCGAGCGCCGGTGGTGGGATCGAGAATCCCGACCTTGGAGGCTTTCAGTTCCTGCAGGAAGCTCGGTTGACTAAACGGATTGAGTGGCTTCGGAGGAGGGAGCGGGATCTTCGGGACCTGCGGTTCAGGCGTTAGGGAGACTCGAACTAACGTGGAGTTGCGGGCGGCTGCCAGGTGATGGAACTGATAAGATTGCAACTCTTGCACTGGTACACGCGAGTGGGCATCCGGGCATTTTATCAAGATTGGGTACTCGCCGCCGGCTTCCTCTGGTTTCGCGGGCTGCTGTGCACGTTACCGAGCCGAAGCGTTGCCGCCAGACAGTCGCCTTACCGCCATATGCGGCGAAGTTGAACGCTACCAGCCCCAACGACGAGTTGGTCGTCCAGGTGTCGTACGTGGAAAGAACGCGGGCCTGAATCCGCGCCCTCGCCGACCGGAAACCGCTACCGATAAGGTTTAACGCCGTGCCCCAGCACGTCGGCGTGACCTCCTGTACATAGAGACAATTGGCTCGGCTCGCCGACGACCGAACCAGCGGCCCGCCGATTCTGTTGCGCTCGCAACCGCCGCACGCTCCGCAATTTCACACCCGATCCGAACGGGGTACAATAATCAAGGCCAGGAGGTCTAATGAACCGAATATTTCCCGCGTCATCACAGGTTTTTTCGCCTCGCGTGTTTTTCGATAGACGCTTTGCGCTGGTTCTTGGGCTCTGTGCCGCGCTTTCGATTTCAATCAGACCGGTATCGGCGCAGAGCGTCGGCTATACCGGCATTTTCGGCGGTGGCCCGATCTACAAGAACGCCGCGAGCAGCATCCCGGAGACTCGAAACCTCGGGCCTCACCGAGGTGATCGTCTGGAGTGTTGAAGTCAGCTCGACCGGCGATCTGAACTTCAACGGCGAATTTCCTCTGACCTCCAACGGCGTCTACATCGGCGACCAAACGCGCATTCTGATTTCGCGGCGAACTTGGCGCAGCTCAAGCAGGGCACGGTCAACCGAATCACGTTCAGCATCGGCTCTTCCAATTACGGCGATTGGGAGGACGTTAAGGCGCTTGTGGATTCGCAGGGCACAGGTCCAAATAGCATCCTCTACAAGGATTTTGCTGCGCTAAAGGCGGCCATACCGGCGTTGGATGCAATTGATTTCGACGATGAGAACAGCTTCGACACGTCTTCCACCGTCGCGTTCGGCATCATGTTGGGCCTGAAGGTCGTGCCGGACGCGTTCGACAACAACACCTATTGGGAGAACGCCGTCTCGCAAATAAACATTACCGCCCCTGGCACGGCCGACGGGGTTCACCTGCAAGCCTATGCGGGCGGCGCGGGAAACAATCCGTGCGAGGGGTGGAAAGCTGGGCGGCGACGAACCTCTTCGGACCGAACAATTCCGGCGCGGTGATTAACGCCAGCCCAAATATTAAGGCTGCGGTCGATAACCTGGTGTCCTTAAGCCATCCCGGGACCACGGCGAGACTCGATAATACGGTGTCCTCCATAGGAGGCACGACGGGTACGGACCTGTCGGGAGTCACCGCCGGGCTTCAGGCGGGCAACCCGGCAATCCTGGCTGTCTGTTTCCCCGGTACCGATTGCAGCTCAGGCTCAGACCACCAGGTGCTCGCGGTCGGCATCGCCAAGATCGGCAATGCGATCTACTATGTGATCACCAATTCCGGTCATTCGATCTACGATCCGCTTCCTGCGCTTCAAGCGGGCGGCCAAATCACCCTCCCCACACTGTACAACTGCACGGCATCGAGCCAGCGCACGGATCATCCCTATGCCTCAATCTACCGGTACCGAGTGCTGGGTGGCTTGCAGTCGGTAACCAACTTCCAGTTGAAGTCGGTCTTCCAATAGCGTCGCCTGAAGGGTGCACAGGCTGGGCCGAGCGTTCGCGGCCAGCGTGAACGTCTCTCTGCTTCTTGGCGCGGTTCACACTCTACAATAAACGCTGCAGTTGGCGCAGACGGGCAAAGAATGGATTTTCGGACTATACGGGATTCCCCTGTTAAGGATCCGTCGTCAAAACTTGACTCCGGCTCGTTGATTTATCGACTGGTGGCCCGTCGCGCAGCAGCACGAGGTCCTTCGATAGCCGCCCGTCATCCAACCGGAATGCGATGGCCGTCTCTGGATCGTCACCCGGGACAATGTAAGTACCCACCGGCCCGAAGACCTGGCGCAATTCGCCCGGCAAGCAGGTGGGCAGATAGGCGCGCAGCACCCGCGGATCGTAGTACCGGAACATCAGTTTCCGGCCCTTCTCGTCCCGCACGGTCAGCAGGCCGCGAAAGTGCCGTCGCACGTTCTGCATGCCCGTGTCCGAGCGAAAGAAAATTCCCCAGTGCTGGTCCCAGCCATGACGTAGCAGGTGGCGAGTAAGCTCTTCTTCCGGATCGAGTTCCACCAAGTAGGGACCCGTCATCAGCAGTTGCCAGGGCAGATCTTGTCCGCCCCAGCGCCGTTCGACGCTGTAGAGGCAGCATCGATCCTGCCGCGAGGCGTCCACTGCGCCGTAGAGGCGCTTGTCCTGCGCGCCGTCGGCAATTGCAAATACCTTCGTATAACCGGGCAAACCTTCCGGCCAGAGAGTTCGATAGATGCCCTGCAAGGTAGGTCCCGAAAGCATCGCCATCGTCCCTAGTTGCTTCCCGCGGCCGCCCGGGCCGCCGCTTCCTCCGCTCATTGCAAGCAGAACGGCGCGCCCTGCTGCGCCGCCTGTTGGTTCGCGGCCGCCTGGGCCGCGGGGTTGACATTAGCTGGAAATACCTTGGAGTCCACGGGCGGAGGGGCAGACGAGCTTTGCGAAGCGGGCCGCGGGGCGGGCGGCGGTAGGGCGGCGCTCTGGGCCGTCTTCGCGGGCGCCGGTGCGCCCGTGCGACCGGCGGCGCGCTCGCCAGTCCGCACCAGGATCAATTCCCCCGACGCGATGAGGTCCGCGACGACTTCCAGAATTTGGTCGTCGTCCAACCTGGTCAGCGTGGTGGGGGCCGATCGATTCGACACCAGGCTGCGCAGCGAGGCTTGCACCCAGACGTCGGATTTCGACCGGCGCAGGAGACCCAACGCTTGTGTTCGATCCATCCGGCCCATCTCGTGCCAGAAACACACCACAAATCCGCTGTCGCCGAGGGGAATCATGATCCGGCCTTTCGCGACCAGGATAGCACGGCTGCCCGCGCAATCGGGTGTATATTACATAGTTGGGCGCAAGCCGCGATGCTGACGATTCGGCGGGCACAATTCGCAGTATTCTCGCAACTGGAGGTGCAGAAGTTCGAGGAATGGATGCTGGCTCACCTGAGGCGATTCTTTCCGAGCCAGTGCCTGGCTGCCGGCGACCAGCTACTCCGGGAGACGATTCAGTATGGAGTCCGGCGCGCGGCGGGGTACGGAATTACCGCCAAGCGCGACGTCTGCAAGTACATCGATCTGATGGTCGTCTTCGGACGCGATTTCGATACGGACAGGCGAGCCCTGTGGGCGGGAGAGATCCTCGCCAAACGCAGAAATGCGGGCGCCAAGATGCAGATGCTACTGCAGGCCGCGAAGGTGCGCCTGAAAGGGCGATAGGCTACCTCTATGTCTCCCGACCCGACTCCGGCCCCGGCTTCCCAGTCGCAGGCTTTGGACGCCGCGGCAAACGACGCCGACGCCAACGCCGGGTCGGGGAATGTTGGCGATCCAGTCTCTTCATGCGGTGGTGCGCCAACCCCTACGCCGGAGCCAACGCCTGCTCCTACGCCTGCTCCGACCCCAATACCGACGCCCACTCCCGCCCCAACGCCGACTCCCACGCCGACGCCAAGGCCGACGCCGACCCCAACGCCGACGCCCACCCCAACGCCGACGCCCACCCCCACGCCCACTCCGACCCCCACCCCCACGCCCACGCCGACCCCCACGCCCACGCCGGCGGACATCTGGGTGCGCTTGGCATTGGCGCCTGCCGATGCGCCGACCGAGCCTGGAAGCCTGCGGCTCGTCCACGCCGGGGGCGGATACGATGTCACGCTCGCTATCGCCACGAATTTCGTCGCTAACGGGGACGAGGTGGACATGCTCTTCAAAACCGTCCCCCAAACCGATCACTACTCCCTCACGTACATTGGGGGCGATGGTGAGGAATGGACGATGTTCCAGGACGTTCCGTTCAGCACTCTCAACGGCTACTCACCGCCCGAACCGCAGCCCGGCGCTCCGCCGCCGAAGGGCAACTGAGGTGCGACAATACAGAACGGCGCGGGATCGATAGGAACAACCTGAAGGGGAGGAACAGCAATCGGCAACTTCCCTGGGTAGCGCCGGGGCTCCCAGTGCATGGGCAAGGTAGGAGGCGGCTCCCCAAACCGAGCTCGTGTCCTCCTTTCATTCCCTTGGGGGGGCTAACGGACCACTGGTTCGTGGAAACGGACTTCGCGGCCGCTCATGTTCGCCGTCCTAGGGGCCCGTCGGTCAATCCGGAGCGACGCACGGCCAGACGCCCTCGATGTCGGGATTCAGAAGCGCCGCTGCCGGTGCGGGCCGGCCTCCTGACCACAGGGACAGTGCCGGCGGGACCCGCGATGGAGGGGCGGCGTCCCCGCGGTGTCCCGGGAGCGCGGGAGCGCTGGGAGACTTGACACCTGGAGGGGCAGGTGCAAAACTGGACATCTGGTACGCAGGGTGCCCGCCCTGCCCGAGGTTGGGAGGAGAAACAGATGGCCGGGAGCTGGGTACGGGCGGATCTGCGGGGCTTGCAGCCGATCCGTCAAGCGACGAGCGCGCTTTGCTGGCTGGCTTGCTTCCGGATGCTGTACACTTGGAAGGGACTCGACCCGAGCACCATCGAAGGCAAACTGCGGGGCGCCGGACTCGATTACGATGCGGCCTGCAGAACAGGTCTGCAGCCCGACGACTTCAGCAAGGCTGCGAAGGCGCTGGGGCTCACCTGGTCGGCATTCGGACAATCGATTAGCGCCTCGGACCTGCAGCAACGCCTGGCGAACGGCCCACTGTGGGCGGCGGGCGAATGGTTCAAGTTTGGCTTACACGCCCGGCTGGTGATCGGGGCCAGCGACGATCTTGTTGAGTTTTTCGATCCGTGGTGGGGCCCAGGCTACGGCGGCTATGACTTGGATGACTTGAAGCACCAGGACCTGATCGAAAATTTCGTTCACGGCGATAAGAAGAGTGCGACGGGGACGGACAAGCTGATTGGAAGGGTGCAGTTGATTTATTGGAAAGCACCACCCAAGGTGACGAAGGTGGGGGTGGACAAGTCCGGTGGTAGCGGCGGCGGCAGCGGCGCTGGCACCGGCAGCGGTGGTAGCGGCAGCGGCAGCGGTGCTGGCACCGGCAGCGGTGGTAGCGGCAGCGGTGGTAGCGGCAGCGGCAGCGGTGCTGGCACCGGCAGCGGCGGCAGTACCCCCCCTACCGCCAATGGATAGCCACGACGTTTCCCTCCCCCCAGATATCAATCATCGTTCCGGTCTACAACGAGGGCGCGCGGCTGCTCCAAACCCTCGCGGCCATCCGGGACACAACCAGCCTCAGCTACGAAGTCATCGTCGTGAATGACGCCTCCACCGACGCCTGTTGCGATCCCCTGCGCGCGGACCCGTCGCCATTCGAGAACCTCGTGCTGGTGGACCTGCCGAAGCGCCATGGCGTAGCTCAAGCTCGAAACCTCGGCGCTGAGCGGGCTAGTGCGCCTGTCCTGCTCGCCACGGATGCCCACTGCATCCCTCGCCCCAGATGGCTGGAGAAGCTCCTGGAGGAACTTCACAAGCCTGGCGTCGGCCGCGTAGCCTGCCGATCGCGCAGGAGATACAACACCCGGTTTTGATCGATCCTGTCGAGTTCGTGCCAGAAAAACAGCGGGAATCCAGTGTGCCCAAGGGGTATCATGATCCGGTCTCTCGCGATCACGATAGCACGGCTGCCCGCGCGATGCCGGTGGGTGTATAGTTACATAGTTGGGCGCAGACGGCGATGCTGACCATCCGGCAGGCACAAATCGCAATCTTCTTGAGGCTGGAGGCGCAGAAGTTCGAGGAATGGATGCTGGTGCACCCCGAAGAAATTCTTTCCGCGGCGGTGCGCGGCCGCTGGCGACCAGCGGCTCCGGGAGATGGTTCAGCACGGAATCCAGCGCGCGGCGGGGTACGGAATCACTGCCAAGCGCGACGTCTGCAAGTACGTCGATCTGATGATCGCCTTCGGACGAGATTTCGATACGGATAGGCGATCCCGATGGGCGGGAGAGATCCTCGCCAAACGCAGAAATCCGGGCGTAAAGATGCAGATTCTGCTCCAAGCCGCGAAGGTGCGCGTGAAAGGGCGATAGTCTGCCTTTATGTCTCCCGACCCAACTCCGGCCCCGGCTTCCCAGTCGCAGGCTTTGGACGCCGCGGCAAACGACGCCGACGCTAACGCCGGGCCGGGGAATGTAGGCGATCCAGTCTCTTCATGCGGTGCTGCGCCAGCCCCTACACCTGGGCCGACGCCCACTCCAACCCCCGCCCCGACTCCGAGTCCGACTCCCACGCCGACTCCCACCCCGGCGCCAACGCCGACGCCCACCCCGACCCCAACGCCCACTCCCACACCGAGTCCAACACCCACTCCGGCACCCACTTCCCCGCTCTGGGTCCGCATCAATTTAACTCCCGCGGCTGCTCAAAACGAGCCGGGAAGCCTGCGGCTCCGCGGTTCGTCAGGACGGTTCGATCAAACGACCGCCATCGCCAGTAGCTTCGTTCCCAATCCCGATTGCGACACAGTAGATGTGCATTTTGAAAACGTCCCCACGCAAGACACCTATTCACTGTCGTACATTGCAGGCGACGGAGCCGAAACGAAGATCATCCAGAACGCTCCGTTCAACGGCCTGCAGGACAATTCATCGCATAACACTTGAGGAGGAACCATGAATGGAAGCAATCCGCAGTTAGCTCAACTATCCCCGAAACCCCTATCCGGTCAGTCCCATGGAACCGCGCCGGTGGTGTCTGTAAACCTAAGGGGCAGGGTCACCAAAATCGATACCATCACAGGTCCATCGCAGAGCGCTCTTACCGTTTTCCCTTTGCCTTTTTGTCCAGGAACAGCGCCCCAACCGACTCCCAACCTTAACGTTCCAGGCCCTCAGAACGACACGAAGACGGGAGCCTGTTTCAATATCTTCCAAATTCATTTTCACTTGGCCGGCATTGATTCAAGGAACGTCAACCTGATTCGAATTGTCGACCGGACAACCGTTATAGGAGGCCAAACGAACCACACCGAAAAGAGTGACGGCCCAAGCGGCGGCGATAGCAGCAGTCGCCCACTAGCAGGTTGCGATACGGTGGCCACGCCAAGCGATTCCTTGATCGCCGTTGTTGACTCTCCTGGCGCGCAATCCTCAGGGCACCCAAATCCGGCGGCGTTTCCGCTCAGTTATCACGCCCATTTCATACTCTCGGCTCATGATTCCATGTTCGGCAACGCTGTGTTGGCCAAGATTAGCTATGACGTCATCATAGATAAGCAAGCTATCGACGACCCAAATCCGACCAATACATTCAGCGTGACAGACCAGCAGATATTCTGAAAGAGGTGGACCACAAGGCTCGACCATGTCGCGCCGACGATCGGCGGAGTCCTGCGGGTCGCAGGCCCGAAGTATCCATCATCCTGCCCGTCTACAACGAAGGCCCGCGACTGTGCCAAACCCTCGCGGCCATCCGCGATACGGCGAACGTCAGCTACGAAATGATCGTGGTGAACGACGCCTCCACCGGCGCCTGCTGCGATGTTCTGCGCGCCGATCCGCCGCCGTTCGACAACCTCGTGCTCGTGGACCTCCCGCAACGCCAGGGCGTAGCTCAAGCTCGAAACCTCGGCGCCGGGCGGGCCCCGGGCGTTGCCATGGACGCGCACTGCATCCCCCGCGCCGGATGGCTGGAGAAGCTTCTGGACGAACCTCACAAACCTGGTGTCGGCATCGTCGCCCCGCAGATCGGCAGCATCGAATGTCCCGCGGCCACCACATTCGGTCTGACCATCCGCGATCGGGAATTGGGCGTCGGATGCCTGCACCGGCAAGCCGATCAGCCGTACCCGGTCCCGCTAGCGGGTTGCGCGTGCTTGGTCATGACCAGGGAGTTCTTCGACGCGGTTGGCCGTTTCGACACCATGCGCACCTATGGAATGGAGGACGTGGAACTGTGTATCCGCTGCTGGCTTCTAGGGTATTCTGTCATCATGGTCCCCGACGCGAAAGTGGCGCATTGGTTCAAGAAACAGCCGTTCCCGGTCGGGTGGCACGATTACCTGTACAATCGCCTGCGAACCGCCGTGCTGCACTTTGACGGGGAACCGCTGGCACGAATCCTGGCGGCCCTGCGCACCAAGCCAGCCTTTTCCGACGCCGTATCCAGCCTGCTTGCCAGTGACGTTTGGACGCGCTACAGCATGGTGCGCAACCACCGAAAGTACGATGCCGCGTGGTTCTGCCGGAAATTCGAAATCTCCCTATGACCAGCCTGAGTGCCGTCGTCATCAGCCTGAATGAGGGCGAGTCCCTGCGCCGCACCGTTGATAATCTCAGAGACACTCTTCCCCCCCAAAGCGAAATCATCGTGGTGGACGATGGCTCCACCGACGGCAGCGTGGACTTCCTGGGCGACGGGTATCCCGGCGTCATGCTGCTGCGTCCGGCTGAGCGGCTGGGCGTCGCCCGCGCGCGCAATCTCGGTGCCCGGCACGCCACCGGCGACGTCCTGGTGTTCAGCGACGCACACGTGCGCGTGCCCGAGGGTTGGTCCGGCTCGCTCCTGGAGTTGCTGGATCGTCCGAACGTCGGCGCAGTCGCGCCCGCCATCGGTATGATGCAGCCGGCGGCTGCCGCGAGCACGGGGTACGGCCAAAAATGGTCCGACGCCAGTCTGGCTGTCGGATGGCTCGGACAGCAGAGCAGCACACCCTACCCGGTACCGCTACTCTGCGGCTGTTTCCTTGCTCTGCGACGCGATGTTTTTCATGAAATCGGCGGCTTCGATTCCGGTATGGTCCTGTGGGGCGCGGAGGATTCCGAACTGAGCATCCGCCTCTGGACCCTCGGATATGAGTGTTGGGTGGCGCCGGAAGTGGACGTGCAGCACGCCTTCCGTGCCCGGTTCCCTTACGAGGTCAAGTGGGAGCCGGTGCTCCACAACAGGCTGCGGCTGGCGACCATGCACTTTGGACCGCGCCGCCTGCAGCGCGTCGTGGAACGGCTGAAGAAGTACGATGAGTTTGCCGCCGCCAGCGTTCGCCTGCTTACAGGAGATCTGGCGGCGCGCCGTTCCACGCTGCGCTCGCACCGCCGGTACGACGACGACTGGTTCTTCGGCAACTTCCCCAACGAACTCAGGTCCGAACTCTCGGAACTTGGTTCCACGAGACCGGTAAGCGTGAGCGCGGCGCCGGCCGCCTCCGTCAGCGCCTGCCTGGTGTCATGGAAACGCCCACAAAACCTGCCCATCATCGTGGAGGCGTTGCGCCGCGTCGAGTGCATCGACGAGATTCTGATTTGGAACAATAACCCCGCCATCAAGCTGGAGTTTTCCGACCGCAATACGCGCGTGATCCAGTCCGGCGAGATCCTGAACTGCTACGGGAGGTTTGTCTGTGCAGCGCAGGCGCGTAACCCTGTGGTCTATGTGCAGGACGACGATGCGCTCAATCACGACATCCCCGGATTGTACGATCAGTTTCTGCGCGACCCCACGCGCATCTCGCATGTCTTGGCGTCGACGCACTGGGGCCAGCGCAACCGGCGGGTCTACGGCGAGGCGCACGCCGCGCTCATCGGCTGGGGCGCGTTCTTTCGCAGGGAGTGGCTGTCGGTTTTGGACGAACTGCCCCAGCCCATGCGCCAGGATCCGCTATTCCGGCGCGAAGCCGACGCGTTTTTCAGCCTGTTACTGGGGCGGAAGCACAACGCCGTGCCCGGACAGATTGCGCACCTGGACGGGCATTCCACGCCGGGCCTTGCTTTGTGGTGCGACCCGGGCTACAAGAGCTTGACCAGCCTGGCTATCCGCCAGGCGCTGCGGTGGCTGCGCCTAAGGAGAAACCCCGCGCTTCCGGCGCCCTGGAACGTCGTCATTCCCTGTCACAACTACGGGCGCTATCTGCGAGAGACCGTGGAATCCGTGCTCGCCAGCGATGCCGATTACGAGATCCACATCGTCGATGACGCCTCCAGCGACGAGACGCCCGGTATTGCCGCCAGCCTCGCGCGCAAGTATCCGCACATTCAATACCTGCACAACGAGGAGAAGCGCGGCCCGGGTTATTCGCGCAATCGCGGAATCGCCGCAATGGAAAGCGAGTTTGTCGTGCTGCTCGATGCGGACGACCGCATCGGTCCGGACTACCTCTACAGGGCCGGCCAACAGCTCGCCCGCGGCGTCGACGTAGTCAATCCGGACGCGGTCCTGTTTGGTGCGACTCAAGACCGCTGGGTGGTTCCCGAAGTGACGACCCTCAAGATGTTATTACAGAGGAATTCGGTCCACTGCTGCTCGGCATTTCGCCGGCAGCTCTGGTCGCGGATGGGCGGAATCGACGAGCAAATGCCGTGTTGGATGGACTACGAATTCTGGATCCGGCTGGCCGCCGCGGGCGCGCGCATCCAGGGACTCCATGGCGACCACTTCTTCCACCGCCGGCATGGAGACTCTCTCTCGAGCTACGCCGCGACCATTCAGCACGAACTCCGCCAATATCTCCGTCAAAAGCACACCCACTTGTTTGAGAGTTGCAGTGCATGAGTGATCCGGCAGGGGCGTCTGGGCCGGCGCATCGTGATGATGACACCGCACCGGAATGGCTGGCGATAATGCGGCTTAAGGCCCGGAGCGCCCGTTCCCTTCTTTCGTATCCGATGAATGCGCCACAGAACTCAGGTAACTGCTCAACGGAGCAGTCGCTCTTGCATTTGTTCGTGCGCAGCGAGCAAATCCGGAAAAAACAGGTGCTTCAGTATCCAGACCCACATGATCTAGCGTTGGAAGCAGCCGAATCGTCTCGGCTTGAGTTCGATACTCCGGCTTGGCCCACTTTGATGCTTTAATTTGGCCCACCCGGATTTGATATTCTACGTCATTTTAAGCCGGAGTCCAAAATCTCCAACCATCCAAGCTTCAGTTAACCAAAACCATCCAGCAAAACCGACTATCCAAAACAGCCGTCCAAACCAACCAAACCAAAACCAACCACTGGCCGTACTGACGCCGCAGGCGGAGGGATGCCGGCACGGGGTTTGGGGCGGAGCCCCATTTTAAAAACTGTTCCACTTCCTTTGTGCTCTTTCCGTGCCCCATAGACTCCGCGTGTGAGTAGAGCGCCTGCAGGATCACGTATGAGAATGTCTGCAAGGTCAGCGCTTCTTCCTCCTTTCCATGGTGCGGCGGAAACGGAATGACTCTGTCCCCGTCTCGATGATGTGTGCCCGATCCGTGATCCGATCCAACAGCGCCTTACACAGTCGAGGATTGGGAAACACCGTGGTCCATTCGGAGAACGGCAGGTTGGTCGTTACGATAATCGCCGCCCGCTCGGCCCGCTCCGAGATCACCTGAAACAAAAACTCGGCACCGATGTCCGCCAGCGGCACATACCCCACTTCATCTAACGCAATCAGCTCATACCTCTGCCAACGAATCATCAGCCGCCGGACTTGATTGTTCTGCTTCGCTTCCACCAATTCATTCACCAGAGCCGCCGCCGTGGTGAAGCGTACCCGCCGCTTTTGCCGGCACGCGGCCAGGCACAGTCCCGTCGCCAGATGGCTCTTGCCCGTGCCGCATTCGCCGATGAACACCACCGGTTCGCTCCGCGCGATGTAGCCGCCTTCGGCCAACTCCCGAATCCGGGCCGCCGGAATCTGTGGCGCTTGCGTGAAATCAAATTCCTCCAAGGCTTTCATCCGGGGTAGTTGCGCATCGCGAATTCGGTTGCTGATGGCGTGCCGGTCCCGCACCGAACGTACATAGGGCAGATCGAGCGCGGCGAGAAGAACATTAGTTTTGACAACCTCTCGAAGGTGGCTGGAGTGCTCGACGTGACCGGCGGCGTCCTGGAGGGGCGGCCGAAGCAGAAGAAGAAGGCTGGAAGAACATTGATGGTCGATGATGCGCGTCGAAAGATCGAAATCCGCAAAATGGTGAAGCGATTGGCCATTCAGCGCGATGCCATGGACAGGACCATGCGGGCCCTCGAAGATCTTGCGGAGGCTGGTCTTAGCATGCCTGCGAGTATTCATCGGCCGAGCCGCCGAACTCGCGCAGCCCAGAAATAGGTCGCTCAATCAATGCAGCGCCGCTACCCGGTGTGCGCAATCGGGCCGAGCAGGGCTGGGTGGCATAACGCGCTTCGCGCGGCCCTCTACCCGGCGGCCCGTTCCGGCGCCCGCCGCCCGTGGCCCGTCGCCGCGGCCGCCGGCGTGCGGAATGGGGATGCGCGGCGGGCGGAAGGCGGCGCGGTTGCGCCGGGGTGATCACTTCGCGCACGACTGAGGAGCTGTTCAGGGTTTCTTGCGCGATGCCCCTTCCGTAAACTTGCCTCGTCAACGCTTGTGGTTGAGCGCTCGGCGACAAGTGCAGGGAGCGGCAAGCAGAACGCGACAAATACTGGCAGGAATGCGTTGGGTCCGAGCGGGAACAGCGGCGAGCGAGTGGAACGGTCCTAATAAGATCGCGGTACCAGGGAAATATCGTCGAGCTCATCAATACTCACCGTTGCGGCGGCAAGCAATTGCGCTCCGGACGAGTTCATGGGGTGCTGCATAAGATCTGCCGGGGCGAGTTTGAGGGAAACTGCGCCAGAAACCTTGACTTCTCGCGAAGAGTCCGGATGCCCCTCCTCGTCGTAATAGGTGCCTCCCATAGGATCATCCACTGAGATCTGGAGTTCAGCCTCAAACTCTACCAAAATTACGCCCTCGCCAAGATTATGGCTGGTGCCATCAGAGGTCCACTCGGAGACCTCCTCCACGGAATCGACGTACAGCTCATCGGGGCTGTCTTTATCGTCGTAGTGCGGATTGCGGTAGGTTAGCGTCTTTCCAGTAAGTAGGCGGCAGATGTCGTCCTCCATGGCCCTGTTGAATCGAACTCGATCCCGCAGGAACTCCGTCACGACCTTCTCAAGGTTAGCTTGCTCATACTCGGCCTCGATATGGACGCCGATATCCGCCAGCGCTTCGGCAAACTCATCTGACCCCAACAGCTTCCTGATGCTCTTAAATACCGTGATCTCCGGAGCTTTTTTCAGGGCCTCCGCTACCCTGCCATCTTCGGCGACGGCAAAAAGTGGGTCTTTCGAGCCTAGATCGAGGATGGCTTCGACGATGAAGGCGTCGGGAATATCCGTTCTGGCTTTAACGGAGCCGAACGGGGGTGCCCCAGCGAAATACTCCTCCATGACCTTGGCGGCGCAATCGGCGGCGGGCTGCACGATGATTGCTTCAGTCCGCGCCTGCCATTCGTTGAACCGCTGCTTTGCAGCCGCTTCGAGCGCGTCGAATTCGCCTGCGATGCGCGTCTCGAACTCGGAAACGACCGCGTGGAGGTCGCTGGGGACGTTTTGCTTCAGGTTCTTCAATGTCACGCGCAACTCTGCCAGAGATTCAAGTTTCGACGATGGCTTCGTCGTGAATTCCTTGGCGACCACATAAGGAATCAGGATTTCGACGTGCCCTTTCTCGGCAAAACGAGCCAACGCCTCCATCGGCCCGCTGGAGAGCCTCGCGTCACTTCGCAGAGTGCTGGTATCGATCGCGACCTTCACCTTGCACATCGCGTAAAGCGCCACCCCCTCCCGGCAAACCGGCAGACGAAGGAAGAGACCTCCGAAAAGCCGGTGATGCCGTTCACCCCTCCGCAATGGGGGCAGGTGGCCTGAGTGGATTCCATGGCCATCACGATGCGTGTGACATCTCCCTTCGAGATGAGGGCTCCGCATTCATTGCAGACCCACTTCGAGCCGGATTCCTCCACGATCTCTGTCAGGCAGTCTGCAACAGTCAGGATCGAGATCGCAGTGCGAGATGAGGGTGAGGGGCATGTTATCGCATGTTTTCTTCGTATGGGTTTGGCAGCGAGGATTCAAGATCAGTCAGGAACTTTCGGTATTGCTCAACGTGGTCAAGGAATTCGGAAGGTGTCCCGATGGGCTTGTCCGCGAATGCATGGATTGCATTGCCCCGTTGTTGCACGGTTTCTATGAATGCGTGATGGGCCGTGAGAAGGTCGCGCTTGGTAAGGAATTGCCGAATGTCCTCGAAAGTCAGTTTACTCGGCTCCAGGATGTTACCGGTCTTGTGGGATTTTGGGGCGCGCGCATCGGCGCGGTAATCCATCAGGAAGACCGTGAGGAAAAGCTTGAGATGGCCTTCCACAAGCGTCCTCAGGTGCGCCCATGCCAGAATGACGGCGGCGGGTTCTTGAGGATGCTCCGTAACTTCCTGCACTCGCATTTTCAACGTGCGGCTGAAGGAAGCAAGCCAATCGAGTCGAGCTCTCGACAGCGCATCCGCTGCATCATCCGGAGCCCAACCATGGGCGGCTTTCCAGAAATCAGCGGCGCGGGTTGATATCGCCGCGATGGCGCAAAGATGGTTCTCTATGGTTGGCGGTTCGGGTTCTATGAAATGCCACGGCATCGCTCTCACCAGTGTAGCGGCTCTCTTGGTGGCCGCGTCACCATCCCATCGCCTCGCTTGCGGAATTCGCCGGGTGCCGGCGCGTCTCCCGTGCGCCGGCGCGCGCCCGTGGCGCGGTTGCGTGTGATCTCTTCCGGATGCGCGAAGTCTGTGCGGGGTCGCGCATCCCGCGCCCGCTGTCGGCGCCCGTCGTCCGTCGCCGCGACCGCCGGCGCGCGGATGGGGATGCGCGGGCGGGCGGAGGGCGCGCAGCCATCATCGGCGCGGTGCCGGTCGGCGGGTGGCACATCGTTCTGTGCCGGGATGCCGTCACGCAGCCTGCACGCCAGTGGCGCGGCTGCGCCGGGTGATCGGGTGCCATAACGCGCATCCCGTAGCCCGATGCCTGCCGCCGCCCCCCCCCGTCTGGAAGCGTCAATCTCCCGGAACAGCATGGCGTGATCGGCGGGAGGTAGACGTGGCAACGACTAGAGATGGGACCAGTGCGTTGGCGCGCTCAGACATATACTTTTAGGTTTAGAGTGAAACCCATAGGAGAATCCGATCAACATGCTTGAAGACGTTGTGAAGCCCGCTTCTGGGCGACGGCAGATCGCCCGGGCCGCTGCGCTCGGCGGAGTATGGCTGGCACTGAGGCCCGGTATGGGTGCTGCCCAGACGGTCGAAGCTGACACGGTTTTGAACGTCCGTCAGTTCGGAGCCAAAGGCGATGGAAAAAGCGACGATACCAAATCGATCCAACGCACGATTGATACAGCGGCCGCACGTGGCGGTGCCGTGTTCCTGCCTCCTGGCGTCTATCGGAGCACAGAACTGCAAATGCGCCCGCACGTATCGCTCACTGGCATTCCGGCTTGGGACTACGAGCATGGGTTCGGCTCCGTCATCCGGCTGGCCGATGATCATGCCCGGTGCCTGCTCAATATCACCGGCGCATTTGGTGTGACCATCGAAGGAATCTCCCTCGATGGAGGAAAGCTCGGCGCCGGCGTGCATGGAGTCTGGCTGAACAAGCCGGGTTATGGCAAGCAGGAAGACACCTTCCGCATCGAACGGTCCCAGATCGCCAATTTCAGTGGCGACGGTGTGCGTCTTACGTGTGCCTGGTGTTTCTCCATCCGCCATTCGATGATCGCTTACAACGCCGGCGATGGCATTTCGCTGCGAGGGTGGGACGGGTTCTTCCTCGACAATTGGTTATCTGGAAATCGCGGCGCCGGGTTTGCTGCGCGCGAGGAGAACGCCTCCTGTACGTTTACGGGCAACCGCATCGAGTGGAACCGCGAAGGCATCCTGATTGTCGGCGGGGACGGCTACAACATCACGGGGAATTTCTTCGATCGCGCCGGATCTTGCGGGTTGGCCGTGTTGGGCGGTGAGCAGATGACAATCACCGGCAACTTCGTCAAACGCAGTGGGAAGAATGCGAAACCCGGCACATACGATTCCTCGCAGATCCGGCTGGAGCGCACACGTGGAGTTACCTGTTCCGCCAACAATCTGCAAGTTGGGCGGGATGATGGCGGGGGCGGTGTTTGGTCGCCCTCCTACGGCATCGTCTATAAAGAGCTACAGAATTGCGTCATCAGCAACAACGTCCTGCACGAAGGCGCACTCCAACAACTGATGGTGGATTTGGGCGGCCACGGTGCGGGAGCGGTAGTGAAAGACAACCCCGGCTGTCTCTCACCACACGCGGGCTAAGAGTTTCCGGAAGGCTTCTCCGAGCGCACCCTATCCAGGAAGGTCGGGAGAACGGGGCACGCTTCACGCGGGCAGTGCCAGCCGCATCGACGATTTGCTGGGCAGCGGTTGGCGGGTAAGGCGGCAACGTTGGCGAGCGCTCTATCGAACACCCAGCCGACGGTACACGCGCTCAACCACTGATTGCGGGATGCGCAGTGTCGAATAGCTGCGGCGACCTCGACGCGGCTGTTCGCGGCCGATCCTGAGCACACCTGGTTCATGACGGAACAGTCGGATTAAAGTGGTGGTGCTCAGTTTCCAAAGTGCGCCGATCTCCTTCACAGTATAGTGGCGTTCAGTCGCGCCGGTCGTCGCGGTTGCCTCGGCGACTCGCAGGTGCTCATGCCAGCATGCGCCCAACCGGTCGCGTTCGTTACGTTCCCGCATCTCGGCCGCGCGCCGTTCGTATTCACTGGACCACATCACTATGCTTGAAGCACATTTCGCGGATCAGCGCAATCTCCGGTGCCGCCCCGGCGACCGTCCCCGACGCCCGCCGCCCGTGGTCCGTCGCCGCGACCGCCGGCGGGCGGATGGGGATGCGCGCGGAAGACGCCGCGCCTGGCGCGGGTGCCGCGGCGCCAAGTTTTTTCTGAAAAAAGCGAAACGAAACGGCATGGGAGGCCGCCGCGGCTCCCTGTACGCTGGCTGTCGCCTACGGCAATGCCGGGGTGGTGGCCGAAACGACCGCGGACATCGGTGAGATGTTACCGCCCTTGTCGCCCTCTTCCACGGCGTAGTAGTGGGTAGTCGATCTCAGATCCCGATCTGGCCACAATGGCCCAAGAAGGGGCCACCGTTCACTACTGTAAAGGCCAAGTGCTCTTCTCGCAGGGCGACCCAGCGGATGCCGTCTTTTCGATCCAGAAAGGCAAAATTCATTCGAATTGCGGTAGACTAGCTCCCATGCCTTGGCCGCACGATAAGAGGACGATAATCAGCATGGCTGTGGTAGCGTCCGCAGCGGCAACCCTGCTCCATGAGGGCGTGGGCCACGGCGTCGTAGCCTGGATGCGCGGCGATATTCCGACTGAACTCACCAGCAACCACCTCTCATCCCTGCATCCTGACCGTTGGGTCGACGCGGGTGGAACTCTCGTCAACCTTCTTGCAGGCACAATCGCTCTGATAGCCTCGCGGTATGCTGACAATCGATCCAATCTGCGTTACTTTTGCTGGATTTTCGCTGCGCTGAATCTCCTTCCTGGCGCCGGTTACTTCCTTTTCTCTGGGATCCTGGGTTTTGGCGACTGGAACGAGGTCATTCGTGGCGCACCACATCAAATTCCGCTTCGCATCATCATGACAAGTTTTGGCGCCGGACTGTATGTGCTAGTCGTGCGCCAACTCGCCGTCGTGGTCCATCCCTATTGTCCCTCGCGTCCGGACTATAATACCGTGGGCCGATTACCATACTATGCCGCCTGCCTTTTCAGTTGCGCGGCGGGAGCGCTGGATCCGCTCGGGCTTAAGCTCTTTCTCGTCTCGACGGTACCTGCCGCGTTCGGCGGGTCGTCTGGCCTGATGTGGGCGGACACATTGTTTCCGCGCGTACCGGCAGAGCGGACGCTACTGATACATCGGCAGGCAGCCTGGTGGATTGCCGCTGTAGTATTCGGCCTCGGGTACATCCTCATCGTCGGACCGGGTATCGAGTTTACCCACTGACCCTGCCGGAGTGTGCGCCGAACGTTGCATCATCCGCGGCGCTGTAGAATGCGATGTGCCCTGCACGCCCGTGCCGTACGTGCGCCGGGCGATCACTTCCGGATACCTGCGTTCGGTGGCATAGCACGCTTCGCGCAGCCCGATGCCCGGCCGCCCGTCCCGACGACAGCCGCGCGTGGTCCGTCGCCGCGACCGGCGGCGGGCGGATGGGATGCGCGGCGGGCGGGAAGCGCAACGCGACCATGGTGTGCGCGGGCCGGCGACATTTTGCGAGCACGCCGTATCCGGGCGCGTCGGCGAGCGGCCCCGTCGCCGGGACGCCGACGCGCTGCCTGCACGCCGGCGGCGCAGTTGCGCCGGGGCGATAACTTCCTGGTGCCCAGGGTTGAGTGGCATAACGCGCTTCGCGCCGCCCGCTCCCCCGCGGCCCGTCCCCGGCACCCGCCGGCGCGCGGATGGGGATGCGCGCCGGGCGGAGGGCGGGCCGCATCCATGGTCGGCGCGGGCCGGTCGGCTCCCGCTCTGCCCATCGCCCACCTTCCGAGTGCCGCGTCATCCAGCCACAAATTTCCCACACGCGTCTCATACCGACAATTCCATGTTGTCGACTTGACCAAGATGCTGGCG
>JBEKPZ010000222.1:0-12543 GCA_049520215.1 Bryobacteraceae bacterium
TGGCGGGCACGCCCGGCGCCTGCACTTTGAGAATGAGCCCATCCGCTCCTGGATGAGCGTGCCGTTCATCGCCCACACTCACCACGTGCCTTCCGCCGTGCTATTCCAGGCCATCGGGCTCGAACCACAGCAGCACGACCGGCGGCCGTTGCGGGTAATCGCGCGCCAGCAACACCGGCCGGTCGAAGATGTGGTGCGGGATCTGGAGCGCGCCTTAACCACCGCGGGTCACACGCATCCCGCGCTCGAATCTCCCGGGGGCAAGGCCCCCTGATGCGGGAAGAAATCCTAGCGGCGCTGGCGCTATATGGCTCCCCCGCGCTGTTCGCCGTGGTTACGATTGCGTCCATCGGGGTGCCCTTGCCGGTGAGCTTGCTGCTGATCGTTACCGGCTCGCTGGTGGCACAGGGTGTCATGCCGCTCTGGTGGGCCATTGCTCTGGCCTGCGCCGGCTCGGTGATCGGCGATCAAATCGGATACGCCATCGGCCGGTGGGGCGGTACCCGGCTGGTGTCTCGATTTGGCGGGATGCTGGGCGGTCCCGAGCGCATGGCCAAGGCGGAAGCCCACGCGCGGCGTTGGGGTGGGCCTGGCGTTTTCCTCAGCCGCTGGCTGGTGACGCCGCTGGGCTCGGTGATTAACTTGACCAGCGGCATTGCGGAGTACCCGTGGATGCGTTTTCTGCTGTGGGACGTGTTGGGCGAGGCGCTGGGGGCGGCCCTCTACATCGTTCTGGGCTGGATCTTCAGTGACCGGGTGCTGGAATTGGATGCGGCGCTGGGCGATTTCACCTGGATGATCCTGGCCCTGCTGGCCACCGTGGCGCTGGGCTGGATGCTTTGGAAATACTTGCAGAGCCAGAAGTTAGAAGGCGGAAGTCAGAAGACAGAAGACAGAAGTCAGAAGACAGCCCAGCCACCGGCGGTGCCGGATTGAACGTGGATATGACTCAGAATTGTGCGGGCAATTCTGCCCGCACCTCACTTTTAGCCGGCTTGGCCGCCTGAAAGGCGGCTGCGGGCAAGATTGGCCACCCCACAGCCAGCCTCCAGTCCACAGCCAGCCTCCAGTGGAATCAGCAGGTTGGAGGGGAGTCACAGACCAGAAGACAGAAGTCAGAAGTAACAGCCGCCGCGCCGCCCTCAGAAAGCCAAGCTCTCGATGGAGCCGCTGACTTCCCCCTCAAGGGCCGCGCGCTTCTTGTCCAGTTCCGCGCGGCGGTCGCGCAACGATGCAAGCTGCGATTCCTGGCCGGCCAGCCGTTGCGCATAGGCCTGTACCTGCTGCTGTTGGCCGCTAACCTGGTTGAGGCTGCCGATGTTCCGCCGCACGCGTTCCTGGTCGTTGGTGACCTCGGCGATCTGGCTTTCCAGACTCTGGATCTCGCGGCCGGCGGCGGCAATCTGCTGTTTCAGATTGGCGATCTGCTCGAGCTGTTTGCGGGCCGCGTCGCTGAAAGTCTTGTTGCGCACATAGGTGAACAACACGTCCGGCGTGAGATCGGTCACCGCGAAAGCGCGCTCATAGACGCGCTCTTCGGTGACCGGAAACTTCTCGGTCGCGCCCGGCGCCAGCTTCACTTCGAAGCGATAAGCGTTGCTGGTCTTCTCCAGGGGTTTGCGGTCGAGCAGGTTGTATTCCGGGCGCGCCGCGTGTTCGATCACCAGGGTCTTGGCCTTTTGGTCCACATTGTGAATGGTGTAGGTCCGCGTTTCCACGACAGCGTTGCGCGTGGTCAGAATGCCGCGGCGCGCGTGGATCTCGCGGATCTGTTCGGCCTTGCTGTCCCACTGGGTGGTGATGCGGGTGCCCAGATCCACGCCGTAGCTGATCAGGCGTTTGTCGCCGGTCTTCACCGTTTCCATCAACGCTTCGCCCGCATAAGCGCCGCTTTCGTATACGGTGATCGGACCGCCGTCCAGCGTCTTGCCAGTGGAGTTGGCGATCTCGGCGGCATCCATGGGATGGGCGGCGGACGGATCGGAGTAGATCAACAGCTTGCGGGTGTCCACCTTCTGTTGCAGAAAGGGCAGCATGGCGGATTCGTTGCGGCGCACCGTGACGGGCGTAGGGATGTGGTACTCGAACAACTCGCCGAGTTCGCGGGCGGCGGCGGGCGCTGCGATACTGGAAACCGGCGGAGGTTTCTGGATACGGGCGAACTGCTCCAACCGGCTTAACCCCGCGGAGGGCACCAACATATCCGCCGCTACAGGTTGTGCGGGCGGTGGTGGCGGCGCCGCCATCGGGACCGAGCCGGCGATGCCGCCAATGACGCCCCCAGCCTGGCCCTGCCCGTCCATGGCGCCTTCATAAACTATCGGCGCCGACGCGTAGTCTTCCGGCAGCTCCGCCGCCTGCCGCGTGACGTACCGCGGTTCATACAGCCGGCTGATAAACGAAATGGGCCGGCCGGAAACCAGCGACAGATCCACCTTGTTCCAATCTTCGCCGGAGGTGTTGTCCACAATGGCCCATCCCTCCAGCGTGGGTTGCGCACCGTCGCGGAAAATCAGCCGGTAGCTGGATTTCCAAACCGCCGTGGGCACCATGTAGCTGGCCACCACTTCGCGCCGCTGGGAGCCGGTGGAGTCGATATAGACCGTGCGCTTTTCCCTAGAGCGTGCCTCGGTCAGCGCGGCCAGGTAATCCTTGAACTGCGTATGTAGCCGGGCATCGGTGAAGCGGATGCCGGCCGCTGCGCCCAAGTCGAAGTTGCGCAGATCGCCCGCATCCATCAGCAGGGTGATCTGCTCGCGCTCCGGGCGCTTGTCGTCGCCGGGCGTCAGGCGCGCGGCCACGATGGCGCCGGTCACGGTTTCATTCGCGAATTTCAGCTCGATTTGCGCGCCTTTAAGCTGGTCGAGCACCGCGCTCAACGGCTGCGCGGCGCCAAGCTGAAAGGGAAAATCGGCCAACTTGTGGGCCAGCGGCTCGCTCGAATCGTAGCGCAACCCCGAGACCTTGGCGCCGCCTTTTTCCTCAATGGTGAGCGATTTCAGCACATCGTCCATCTCGGCGGCTTTGAAATCCAGGCGCGCCGATTCGCCGGGCGCCAGTTCGCCGGCCCGCTCGAAGTAGCCCACGCCGTGCTTGTAAAGGACCACCTGCCGCACGGGCAGTTCCGCCGCTAGCGCGCTCAGCGCCACGGCGCACACAAATAAGAAGCCTCGTTTCATAATTGGTAAATGCCGCCTGTGCGGCGATCCTTTCGCTTCACTCGCCCATCACCTTAATGATGACGCGCTTGGACCTGCGGCCGTCGAACTCGGCATAATAAACCTGCTGCCAGGGGCCGAAATCCAGCTTGCCTTTGGTTACCGGCACGATGACCTGGTGGTGTACCAGCAGGCTCTTCAAGTGCGAATCGCCATTGGTTTCGCCGGTCGCATGATGCCGGTAGTTCTGCCGGAAAGGCGCCAGTTTCTCCAGCCACTCGTCGATATCGGCCAGCAGGCCGTCTTCGGCATCGTTCACCCAAACTCCGGCGGTGATGTGCATGGCCGAAACCAGGATCATGCCGTCCTGAATGCCGCTTTTGCGCAGGGCGCTCTCCACTTGCGAAGTGATGTTGACGTATTCGCGATGCTTGGCAGTACGGAAAGTCAAATATTCTGTGTGAAATTGCATATGGGGATGATAACTCTGATAGCATGCGGTTGATGGCATACGCGGCCGGCCGCATCCTTATCGTGGACGATGACGCTGCCCTGCTGAAGGTGATGGACATCTACCTTTCGCGGCTGGGCTATCGGGTGGATGCCTGCCGCAACGCCGCGGACGCGTGGGCGTTGGTCGAAGCCAGTCCGTCGCTATACGCGGGAGCGTTGGTGGATCTGAATATGCCCGGCATGCGCGGGGATGAACTGGCCCGGCGCATAATGAACTGCAACGCGTCGATCCGCCTGGTGGTGATGAGCGGCTATCCGGCGGTGCCGAACGCAGAGACGGTGGGCGGCAACCGGGTCGGCTTTCTGCACAAGCCATTTGCTCCCCATGAATTGGCCGAAGCGCTGGAGGGCGGGTGTTAGAACGTCCGCTTGCTCACGCGCGCGGCTCGGTAACCCAGTTACATCCCCAGCCACTTCACCGGTAGCGTGGTCAGCCACGGCACGTAGGTAATGAGCAACACGCCGGCGAGCAGGATCAGGTAGACCGGCAGCGTGGCACGGTATACGGCGGTCATGGGCTGCTTGAAACGGTAAGCCGAAAGGCATAAGTTCATGCCGATGGGCGGCGTGAGATAGCCGAGCTCCAGGTTGGCCAGGAAAATCACACCCATTTGCACCGGATCGATGCCGAACTTAGCGGCAATGGGCTGGATCAGCGGCACCATCACGATAATCGCCGAGAAAACGTCCATGAACGAGCCTTTGATCAACAGCACGATGTTGAGCAGCAGCAGGAAGACGTACTTGGAATGGATGTGGGCATCGACCCAGTTGGTCAGGATGCCCGGCACGTCCTGGATGGCCAGGTAGTAGGTGAGCCCCTTGGCCACGCCGATAATCAACAGCACACCGCCGACCATGGTGACGCACTCCACGGCCACGCGCGGAAAATCGCGGCGCAGCGAGATGCCGCGCAGGATCCAGCACTCGGCGATGAAGGAGTAGACGACGGCGATAGCGCCGGCCTCGACCAGCGTGCCGAACCCGCCGAAGAGCCCGAAGATGACGATCACCGGGAGCGCCAATTCCCATTTGGCAATCCAAACAGCCTGGCGCGCCTCCGCCCAGGAGAACCGCGAGCGCTCGGCCCCGCTTTTCACGCCCTGGTAGGCGCCCCACCCCGAGACCATCGCCACCATGAGCAGTCCGGGCACCAGGCCGCCCACGAACAGCGTGTCGATTTGCACCGTCTTGGCGTAAATCGCATAGAGGATGACCGGCAGACTCGGCGGAAACAACAACCCGAGAGAGCCCGATCCATTGATCAGGCCGATGGAGAACTGTTTCGTATAGCGCGCTTTGAGCAGCATGGGCAGCATCAATCCGCCCATGGAGACGATGGTGACGCCGGAACCAGCGAAGGTGAAAATGGCGAAGGTAATCGCGGTGGTGATAGCCAGGCCGCCCGGCATCCAACCAAACAGGGCGGCATAGACGCGCAGCAGACGCGTGCTGGCGCCGCCTTCCACGAGCAGATAGCCCGCCAGGGTGTAGAGCGGGAGCGAGGGTAAGACCTCGGAGACCATCAGGGAGTAGGCATTGTCGGGCACCACCACGGCGGGCTGCCCGATGTGCCAAAACAAGAGCAGCGCCACGCCCCCCAGGGTGGCGAAGATCGGCAAGCCCAGCACGGCGCCGGCAATGATGACGCCGATCCCGATCCACAAGATCGCCGGCCCTTCCGGCCGCGGCGCAAAATTCAAAATCAGCGGCGCGAGCAGAAACAAGGCGGCGGCCAGACGATGACGAGAGCTGGCGCCCGCGCCCCGGATCGCGCGCAGGGTGATCAGCAGAAAACCGATCGGCATCACCAGCGCCAGAACCCAACTGGGCACTCCCAGCGCCAGCGTCTTTCCAATCGACCTTTCGGAAACCACGAACTGGTAACTGGCCCAGCAGAGGCTGGCGGAAATGGACGACGTCAGGCCGCAGCCGAAGATGCGCACCGGGACGGCCCACTTCGCCGGCACGAAAGTGTTGGCCGACATCCCCAGCAGTTGGTCGCCAGAGGCGGCTAGGGCGGCGCCGACAAAGGCGATCCACAGGGTCAATTGTTGGACGAACACCACGGAACCGGGAATTCCGCGGACACCGGCCAGACGCGTGGCCATGGCGATCAACGGGAGCAAGGAGGCCAGCGATATCGCCAGAACAGCGACGGATCTCTCCCAACTTCCCACACAGCGCCAGAGGCCGTGCCAAACGCGTGTCATTTGGCACTGCCTTTATTGGCGGCGACCTGATCCGGCGTCTTGGCGGCGTGCTTCGAGCGGTACTCGTCGCGCAGCTTCTGGACTTCGGCGAAGAGGTCGGGCGGGACCATCTTTTCTTTCATCTTGGGATACATGGCTTCGGTCTGTTTGCGCCACTCCGCCAGGGCGGCCGCGTCGGGGCTGGTGACGGTAAGCTTCAAAGCCTTCTTGCCAGGCTGTCCGGCCATCATGGTGGCGACGGCCCTCGCGCCCTGGGCGCGGATATCTTCCTTCAGCGCGTCTCCGGACTTGTGCGCCGCCGCCAGCAGGGGGCCGCGCTCGGCCGCGGGAATCGTTTCCCACACCTGTTTGGAAATAATGGTGGCGCCGACCAAGGGCGCCCACTTCACGTCGCACATGTACGGGGTCAAGCTGTACAACTGGGTGGTCTCGGCGTAGAGAGCTGTTTCGGGGACGGCATCCAGATTGTGCATTTTCAATTGCGTGATGATATCGGTGGCGGGTAGCGGGACCACGCGAAAACCGTTGGCTCTCCACAACTCTTCTTCAGTGGCGTCGCCGGCCCAGGTGAACAGCCGCAGTTTCCGCAGATCGTCCAGTCTCTGCACCCGCGTGGTGGAGAAGAACTGGACCCAGCCCACATCGCTCCAATAGAGCACCACGTAACCCTTTTGCAGGAGCCTTTGCTCCAGCTTAGGCGCCACGCGATCGCGCACGTAGTCGAGCTCCTCGTAGGAATCGAACATCATGGGGATCTGGAGGCTGTTGACGCCTGGGTCGATGTCGCCCAAGCCAGCGCCGGAAAGTCCAGCGGCCTGGATGGAGCGTTGATCGAGCCGGCGGACGCACTCCGGCTCGTCGCCCAGCACGCCGCCGGCATGGATGACCAGGTTGACGCCGCCGTTGGAAATCTTCTTCCATTCCGCGCCCATGTTCTCCATCACTTTGAACCAGGTGGAGTCCGCGGGCGCCAGCGTGGCCATGTCGATCTTCTGGGCCCGTGCCGTCAGGCCCAGCCCACAGAAAGCCACGGTGAAAACGATTCGTCTGAGCATTGTGTCCTCCTCTTGATTCTTCTAGTGGGGCAGGCCCCCGGCCTGCGCGGGGCTCCCAGCCCCGCCCCCTCCTTCTAAAAACAACTCGTCGACATGCTCCAGCAGCCAGCGTGCGCGGCGCTGCGCCACCAGAGTAGCCAGCCGGTGGTCGGGATCGGCATCCGGATCCAAGGCAAGAGCTTTTTCCAGCATGGACTTGAATTCCGCCGCATTCTGAGCTGGCAGGCATGCATTTTCGGCGAAGGAAACATAGGTGCCGGCGCGCTTCCCCTTGGACAACTCGATGGCGCGGTCGAAGTGCTGGCGCATGAGCTTCTGTTGCTCCACGGCGGTGACGCCCGAGCGCGCCGCTTCGAAAGTGATGAGGAACTCGGGCACGGCGCCGTCTCCGAAGCCCTCGTCGAGTTGGGCGACGCGCCGGACCATGGTCTCCACCAGCGGCAGATAGGCGATCGCCTCGGGGCTGTTCTTCGAAAGAGAAATGGCCAGGCCGCGCGAGGCGGCGGTCCAGTAGAGCAGTGGCACGTCGCGTTTGCCGACGCGCTGGAGCGCGGTGTCGGCATCGTTATCCAGGGCTGCGCCGAACCCGGGATGCCGGGCTTCGAGGCCGCGCATGCCGTACCGATTGGCGCGCAGGTATAGCTTGCGGGCGCGCTCGCGGAGGGCGTTGGCGCGATCGAGGCTCTCGCCCTTGGCTTCATCGATGCGCGAATCGACGAACGCATAGGAGTATTCAGTAAAGCCCTCAGCCGCCGCCAACAAAAGCCCGGTGTGCTTGGGCGACTCGGCGAGCAGGCTTTCGTACGTCTTCAGTCCAAATGGGATGGCGGCGGCCACCAGGTCGGGATCGTCGTCGCTGGTGAACGTCGTGCCGCCCGAGGCCAGCGCGTTGCCCACCTGGTTCACCGCCATTCGCTTGATGGAGCAACCGGTCCCGAGGACCAGCAAAACAATGATCACGAGCGGTTTCATAAGTGCTTCACTTTCCCTTCGGCGCGATCCGGCGCAATTCGCATTCCTCGCCAAATGCCCGGTCGTCGCCTGCGTACGGCAGCAAATACTTGCGCAGTTCGGCTGACGACGCGGTCAGCACAAGCCTCAGGTCGCTTTCGGTAAGGAGTTCATGCCGCAGTTCGCCGCGAGTTTTGATCTGGTGCTGGAGCCAGTCGCTGTCCATTGCAGCCACCCATGCAGTGTCGTTTTTCATGCGGAGCCTGACGAAGAAGTGCACCGGAAGCTGCTCCCCGTCGCTGGGACAATAAACATCCAGCAGGTACCGGTCGCCCACCTTTATGAGGTATATGGTTCCCTTCATTTCGTCGGCTCCCATAACTACGCGAAAGCTGTAACCGGAATCGGCGCGGGCGACCGTGTATCTGTTTTTCGCAACATCGCCCGTTGTTTGGGCTTCCTCCCAAGTCCCCAGCAGAGCTGGGTCGAAAACGACACCTTTACCGTGGGGCAATGCCAGCGGATGCAGCGAAACAACGCCGCTGCATCCGGTCAGGTAAGCCAACGCCGATATGAGCAGGACAACTTTGGCTTTCGACCGCGCCCGGTGAATCCGGGGGCAGGCCTTTCGGGTTGTTTTCGTTCGGAACATGGCATTCTCCCGGTCTTTTTGCACCCGGCCGTTTTCGGCTCTCGTTAGTAGTGGCGCGAAACGAGCCGAAAAACCGACAACCGTTCTGCGGCGTTGGCGGCCTAACTAAGAGGCCGCCGCGGGCCGAGGGCCCGCCCCACTACAAAGGCTTCACTGCAAGATCGCGACAAACGCCTTAAAAGGGCCGCTCCAACTCGCCCAGTAAGTACCGCATAGGTCTGCCCGATCGTTGATGCCCACGACAGCCGTCATTTCGGGGCCAGGAAAGTTCACGGCCGTGAAGACCCCGCCGCTGGTTGCCACGAACCCCTCCGCCACGCCGGCGGCGTCAAAAATCTGCCCCTGGATGATGCCCCTGTTGTTGATACCATCCGGATAGGTATCCTCCGCCCCCGGCATATCGACGATCGTATATGTGCCGTACTCGTAGATGAAGCCGTGGTACGCGCCGCTCGCATCCGCATAGTACCCTGCTACCTGATTCTTATCGTTGAGGCAGCTCGGAGATGTGCTGTTCTGTGCCGCTCCGGGAACAGCCAGGAAGGAGTACGAGAGCGTGGTTGGGTCCCAAAGCCAGCCAACGGAGGTGCTGCCTTCGAAAGCGGCCCCGACCGCAACGCCGAGATCATTGATACAGTACCCGTTATTTTCCGCATAGCTCGGAATGTCCGGAAGCGCGGCCCATGTGCCGGTCCCGACGGCATACGTGACGGTGTGGTTCGTAGTGCCGTCGCCATAGTAACCAATGGCCACGCCCCGGTTGTTCACCCCATAGAGATACGTATACGCTGCGCCTGGGTAGTCCACTGTTTTGAAAACGCCGTTCTGCCACACAAAGCCGTGAAGGACGGAACTCAAATCCTCGTAATACCCGGTGACCAGTCCTTCATTGTTGATTCCGTCCGCCACGACATAGGGCGAGTCCTCAGGGCCGATCGTCAGGAACTTATAGTGAGCGCTGGACGGGGTATCCGACGCGGGTTTGGCCGATGACGCCGCCATCGAGAAGTTCGGTGGCCGGTGGGGTGCGCTGAAACTGGGTGCGGTTTGGCTCCAGACAGGCGTGGCAGCTAACAGCGCCAACACCCACATGAGTCCGCAATATGTGTAACTGAGTTTGCCGGCAGGAGCGAATCCTGTCAGCGCTAACATCCGATTGATACTCGTTTTGTGCATGTTCCTCTCCATTTTTGGCCGTTTGCTGTGGGGCAGGTTGCCAACCTGCAGGCCGATTGGCAATCGGCCTTCGCGAGCGAAGCTCGCGTTAGCCGGCTGACAGCCGTCCCCAGAGGGGACCCCGGCCAAGATTGGCATGCCAAGATTGGCCGCCCTCCAACACCCTCACTTCGCCGAATAGATCAGGTCCTTATGGTGCCCTGGAATCAGCGCCCCAATCCCTGCGCCGACCACCAGGCCCACGCCTCCCACCGCCGCTGCCACGGTGCCGCGCCCAACGATGCAGAGTTGGCCCTGGCGACAACCGCCTACTGCCGCGCCGATCGCGGCCCCTCCGCCAAATCCGATCGCCGCGCCGAGGGCGGCGTGCCTGGCCCGCCCCCAGCCTCCCTTGCGGTATCGCTCGATCTTGACCACGTCCTCTCTGTGCGCGGTCACTGTCCCGGCTGTCACTTGTTGCGGCGTCCAGTTCCGGAATGCGCCATCGACCGGCCCCGTCTTCATGGACAGGCGAATCTTATCGCCCGCCTGCAACTGCGCGAGCGATTGCCAGTCGCGCGGGTCCTGCCCGTTAGCCGCCGTTCCGAGCGCACACAAAAGCACCACTGTCATGAATGAACGCATGGCCATATCCTCCCCTTCCGATGTCACGGTGCAAACGTCGCGACCAGGCCCACGTGATCGGACCCATCCGGCGGCGAGAACCCGGCCGGCGCCGGCGCGATCACCTGATCGTCCGAAAGCGCGGACAAGCCGAGCGTGAAGAAAAGGTCGATCCGCTCGACAGGCGTCTGCGCCGGAAAGGCTGTGGGCAGCAGATCCTCCGCATAGAGGTTCCAGGTATTCCCAGGATCTCCGCTGTGGAGCAGCTTCCACACATCCGTGTACCCGGCCGCCTGAATCATGTCGGCCGTCGGAGTCGGGTCGGGCGCCGCGGGATTGTCGTTCGCGTCGGAGTTAAAGTCGCCGCAGATGAGCACGGGCACCGTGGCGCCGCTCAACGTCTGGATCAACTCCTGGGCCTGCGCTTCCTGCACCGATTCAGCGTCCGTGCCCGGTACCGTGCTCTCCAGGTGAACCATGGCCAGAATGAATTGTTTGCTTCCCACATGGACCGTAGCCGAAATCCATCCCGCGGGAATCTGCAAGGTGCCAATGGTCAGGACCGAGCTGAAGACGTGCGATTGCACGTCGGAAACGTAGAAGGGAGGCCACCGAAACTCAGCGCGGACCAACAAGACGTTCCGCTCGGTGAGACGCAGTGCGCCAATCTGGTTGCCGGCCAGCGCGATGTCCTCCGGTATGTTTACACCGGCGACAACATAGGGGGCCCGAAGTCTGGCGAGATCCTCGACCAGATACGCGAGTTGGTCGTAGAGGGGCGTAAAGGCGTGTTGAGGATCGGGCCCGGTGCGCCAGAGCGCCACTTCCTCCAGGGCGACGATGTCCGCCTTCTGCGCAGCGATCTGACCAGCAATCAGCGCGGCGCGTTCTCTCAGGTGGCTCGCCTGCAGTTCGGCATAGGTGAGATCCACCGCGTCGGGCAGAGGCATATAGCCGAACAAGGCCTCGACGATGAAGGTTTCGTCGGTGCCTTCATCGATGTTTTGGGTCATGATCTTGACGGTCGAACCTTGGCTGGCCGCGGTCTGCGCCTGCGCCGGCGCTATCGCGAAGGCTGCTACTGCGCAGGCGAGCCATAGCCGGCTCCGGCGTTCCCGCTGTTTTGGTTGGCCGGCAGGCGCGAGTCCCGCCAGCGTTGACGTTCGCGTTACTTTCGTTCGAAACATGGTCAGTCTCCTTGGCCGCGCTCGACCTATAAACTGATCTCGCGGCCCGCCGTTCTCGGCTCTCGTTACTAATGGCGCGGAAAAGGGCCAAAAACCGACAACCGGTCTCAATGTGGTAGAATCGCAACGATTTTGATGCTGCCGGACCCCAGGAACCTATGCAGGGCAAGCGTGACGGCGAGATAACCCGTCTTCTCGGCGCTTTCGGCAAGGGCGAGCCGGACGCCGAGGCGCGCCTGATGGAACTGACCTATCGCGAGTTGCGCAAGATCGCCGCGGGTCACATGCGCCGGGAGCGGTCCGGGCGCAGCCTCCAGACCACCGACCTGGTTCACGAAGCTTACCTGCGGCTGGTGGACCAGGCCGGCACGCCCTGGCGCGACCGCGCGCATTTCTATCAGGTGGCCGCGCACGTCATGCGCGAGGTGCTGATCGACCGCGCGCGCAAGCGCCATGCGGGCAAGCGCGGAGGCGGCGTGCCCGAGATCAGCCTGGATCGGGCCCTGAATATTGCCGAAGCGCATTCCGGAGACCTGCTGGTGCTCGAAGAGGCGCTCACGCGATTGCAGAAGCTGGATGGCCGCCAGTGCCAGGTGGTGGAGATGCGTTTCTTCGCCGGCATGTCCGAGGATGAGATCGCGGAAGTGCTGGGAGTTTCGGCCCGCACTATCAACCGCGAATGGCGGATGGCGCGCGCCTGGCTATACAAGGAAGTATACGGATGACCCCCGAGCGGTGGCCCCGCGTCAAGTCTCTGTTCGAGCGGGCGCTTGACCAACCGGCTGCCATGCGCGACGCCTTCCTCGACGCGGCGGGCGATAGCCCCAGCATAGTGGCTGAGGTGCGCAAGCTGATCGCGGGCGATGCGCAGGCCGGGAGTTTCCTACAGGACGTCACCTCCGCGGAGTCTCCCGCCGCGCCGCTCCTGTCACCCGGCGACCTCGTGAGCAGCCACTACCGCATCGTGAGCCTGTTGGGGCGTGGCGGCATGGGCATCGTCTACCGCGCCGACGACCTGGTGCTGTCGCGCGCGGT
>JBEKPZ010000223.1:0-12530 GCA_049520215.1 Bryobacteraceae bacterium
CTGCGGCTCAGGTGGCGTTGCCGGAATCTCCACTTTTATGTCGCGCACCCATAGCCCTGTAGCTCTCCCAGGCGCGCATGACCGCGACGAAACCGGAGACGTCGTCGAGACGGATTGACCGCGGCTTCCCAATAGTTTAGATTGTCGCTATGGCATCTTTGGCAAACGTACTTGTGAGGGTAAGCGGGATCACCGACGCACGAGCCGCGCTGACATCACTTTGGTCCGAGATCGATGCGGAAAAGGGACGTGACGTAACTATTCTCGGGAACGAGAATCTTGACCGCTTAGTGTCATGTACCCAGACGGATGTACACGCATTCCTGGCATGGTTTATCCCCACGGTAAGTGCCCAAGGGGCCCGTAAGGTGGATCGGACCACCGAGCGGGTGAACGCCCTAAGGTTAATTCAGGATTTCAATAGCAACCCGACGCCGCGCGCATTCACCGCGGTAGACCCCCACAAGTTTGCGTTTCAACTCGCCCTTCGCGTAAGGGAGCCGCGGCTGATCAACCAGGGAGAGGTTAACCTGTGCGGACCCAACTCGCTGCTGATCCAGTTTGCCAAGCGATCTCCGATGCAATACGCGCTGCTCGCCCTGGATCTGTATCAGAAGGGAAAGGGCTACCTCGATAAGCTGGAAATTGAGCCGGAACTAAAGATTCGAGGGGGCATCGCAGGAGATCTGCCCGAGGCCGACTATGTGGTTCTCGGAAGCCTGCGCAACAGTGGCGCCATTCTTTACGATCCGGGACTGGTGCGCGGCATTGGACTTCTGACCAAGCCCGGCGTGCTTTGCCGATGGCTTACCGAGGCCGGCTATACGAACGTTCAGGACCACACTTTTTTCGACTTGCCGTTTTACGCGATGCCGATCGCCCTGGTAACGAAGGGCAGCGTCCATGGCTCGCGGGACGCGTCCTTTCGGGAGGGCGAAGACAACCTTCGGCTCGCCGCACAGAAACTCGGCGGGGGTCATCAGGTGGTCATGAACGCAGAGGCCGACTTGTCCGGCGAACTGATCGGTAACGATGTGACCCCGCGCTCCGGCGGCGGCCGGTCCAATGCCATGGAAACGCACTGGACCTGGATCCGGAAGCTAACTCTCAGCCCATCGGGAGCCACACCCCGCAAGATCACGCTGATCAAGTTTTACACGTGGGGACAGTCCTACACCAGGGCCAATATCGACATGGATGATTTCCTCACCCGTTACGCCGGTTTCGTGTCCTACAAAGACTGAGCTGAGCGCGCGTGTCTGCTTCTGCCGCGGCACCCGGTTCTGGTACTGCCAGCCTTGCTGCCGGGGACCGCCTGCGCTAGAATCGGAGGATCGCAAACTTGGTTAAGAACAATCTGGTGGCCGCGTACCTGCTGTTGGTGGGTGTGCCGGTGCTGGGTCTGCTAGGAATTCTGGAGGCCGGGCGGGCCATCGCCGCGCCGTTGTCCATCGGCGGCGAATGGGCGATCGAGTCCGATCCCACGGCCAATTGCGCCAATCCGCCGGGCAGTTTGCAGCGGCAACTGGCTTGGAGCATTTCCCAATCGGGCACCGCGGCCCTCATCACCCTGCACGACGGTTATGGGACCACACTGGAGGCCACCATCGACGGCTCCACTCTAACCGCCAAATCGCCAGGCGGGACCATAGCCGCCACCATCACAGGCAAGCTTGGCAAGCGCACCATGGAAGGCAAAATCAGCCTGGTTGGCTGCGTGCCAGCAGCCTTCCGGGCAGTCCGCCAGGCACCCGGGAAGCGAGGATAGCGATGCTGGATCTCTTCCAACTGGTGCTGCAGATCGCCGTGATCCTTGTGGCGGCGCGCCTGGTGGGGTTCCTTTTCCAGAAGATCCATCAACCGCAAGTGATGGGCGAGATGGTGGCGGGGATTCTGCTGGGACCATCGCTGCTGGGCTGGCTCGCGCCGGGCGTTTCCGCCGCGCTGTTCCCTCCCGCGAGCCTGAGCTACCTCAACGCGCTGAGCCAGGTTGGACTGGTGGTGTTCATGTTCGTGGTGGGGCTGGCGCTGAATCCCTCGGACCTGCGCGGCTATGGCCACGCGGCGGTGCTCACCAGCCATGTGAGCATTGTGGCTCCCTTCTGTCTGGGCGGCTTGACCGCGCTGTATCTCTACCCGCGGCTCTCGGACGACGGGGTCACGTTCACCGGTTTTGCGCTGTTCATGGGCGCGGCGATGAGCATCACGGCATTCCCGGTGCTGGCGCGGATTTTGACCGAGCGGGGCCTGTTGCGCAGCAGAATGGGTACCATGGCGATTGCCTGCGCGGCGGTCGACGATGTCACCGGATGGTGCATCCTGGCCTATATCGTGGTGCTGGTGCGCGTGACGCACGCCGCCAGGCCGGCTTGGGTGACGATCGCCGGCTCGCTGGCCTATGTCTTGATCATGGTGTTCGTGGTGCGCCGCATCCTGCCCGCGTTTGAGCGCGAGTTTCGCAAGCGGAACCGCCTGAGCGACAATCTGGTGGCCGTGATCGTGGTGCTGGTACTGGTCTCCGCGCTGGCCACCGAGTGGCTGGGCATCCATTTGTTGTTCGGCGCCTTTTTGATGGGCGCGATCATGCCGAAGACCCCCGAGTTCACGCATTACCTGTTGCACAAGTTCGAATCGGTGACCGTAGTGCTGCTGCTGCCGCTGTTCTTCGCTTTCACGGGCCTGCGCACCCGCATCGGAGTGGGCGGCGGCCGGGCGATCTGGTTCTACAGCGCCATTGTCATTGTGGTGGCCATCACCGGCAAACTGGGCGGGTCCATGTTCGCGGCGCGCCTGGCCGGCATGCCCTGGCGCGAGGCGGCCTCGCTCGGCATTCTGATGAACACGCGCGGTTTGATGGAACTGGTGATCCTGAACATCGGCCTGGATATCGGCGTGATTTCTCCGGCCATGTTCTCCATCATGGTGCTGATGGCGCTGGTGACCACGTTCATGACCACCCCGTTGCTGGAGTGGGTTTATCCAACCCGGCTGTTGAGGGCGCAGATGGACGAGGTCCACAAGAACGTGGCGTAGTGGAAGGCCGATTACCAATCGGCCTGCAGGTTGGCAACCTGCCCCACAGGCCGCAGGCTACTTCGCGGCGGCGGCCGCCTTCTTGAAGTCGCCGGCTTTCACGATGGAAATCTGCGCCAGGTCGATAGTGCTCCGCACCGCTTTGCCGATATCGTCGGGCGTCAGAGCGGTGACTTTTTTCTCGAGTTCCTCATCCCAGGCCAGGGTGCGGCCGTCGTAATCCCTGTTCGTCAGCGTGTGCACCAGGGAGCCGTCTTCGGACCGGTTCACTTGCTGCCCCTGCAGCCAGCCGGTGCGGTCGTCGTCGAGTTCCTTCTGGGTGAAACCGTCGGTCAGCGCTCGTTGCATCTCCTCCTTGAACGCCGCTTCCACCTTCGCCACGTTCTGCGGCGCGGCGATGGCGAACGCCTGAAACTGGCCGTCCTGCTCCTGCGACTTAGCCGACAGACTGGAACTCACGCCATAGCTCAGGCCATCTTTCACGCGGATGCGCGTGGCCAGCCGCGAATTGAGGAATCCGCCGCCCAGCATGTAGTTCCCCATTACCAGCGCCGGATAATCCGCATCTTTGTCGCTGATGTGCAGGCGTGTGGCGGCGATGAACACCGCATTCTGCTTGTCGGGTGTCTCGATGGTCTGGTTCACGGGCGCAATCTTCTGGAATCCGTACTTGACCCGCTCAAAATGCGCCGGGCTCTTCCACGTGCCGAACAGCGTTTCGATTTCCTTCTTCACTTCGGCCGGATCGAAGTCGCCTACCACCGCGAGTTGCCCATTCGAGGCGCCGTAGAAATGCTTGTAGAAAGCCTTGGCGTCTTCCAGCTTTACGCTCTTCACTTCGTCGATTTCCTCGGCGATCGACAGGGTTGCGCGCACGTCGCCTTTGGGGTACGGATACATGGTGCGGCTGATTTCGGTGAAGGCCAGGGACTGCGGCTCGGTCTTTCCGAAATCGAGGTAGGTCAACTGCTCCTTGCGGATCTCTTCGAATTCCGATTCGGGCAGCGTGGCTTCTTTCAGGATTTCGCCGGCCAGCCGCAGCACCGCGGGCAGATTTTCGTGCGTGGTTTCGATGGTGACATTGGCGCTGGTCGCGCCGCCGCCCACGTTAAGCTGGGCTTTCAGCTTGTCGATTTCGTCCTGGATCTGTTGCCGGTTCTTGCGGGCCGTGCCGCGGATCAGCGTTTCGCCGGCCAATGAGGCAATGGTGTCCTTGCCCGCCAGGCTCTCCAGGTCGCCGAAGTGCAGCGTAATGACGGCATGCACGCTGGCGCCGCGCGTCTTCTTCTCGAGCAACGATACCTTCATGCCGGAGGGCAAGGTGTAACGCTGGAGCCGCGACTCGATATTCTTTGGCGAAGGATCGAAAGCCTCGCCCGCAGCCATGGCGACCTCGCCTTTGTAATCCTTGAGCACGGCCGCGACATCGGTCTTGGCCGGGATCTCGGCCCGGTCGGGCTTGGGATCTGGGAAGAACTCGCCGATGGTTTGGTTGGAAGTTTTCAGATAGGCCGCCGCTACGCGCTGCACGTCCTGCGGCGTGACCTTGCGCAACAGGTCGCGGTCGTGGAACAGAATCCGCCAGTCGCCCCAAGCCAGGTACTCGCTAAGGAACAAACCGACCTGTTCGGAGTTGCGCAAGCTCATTTCAACGTCCTTTTCGAGGCGAGCCTTGGCGCGGTCCACTTCCTCGGTGCTGGGCGGCTCCTTCGCCACGCCCATGATGGTGGAGAGCATGGTGTTGCGCGCCTCGTCCAGCGAATCCGTCTTGTTGAGGATGGCGCCGAACATGATTAATCCCGGTTCGTTGAATTGCATGGAATTGGCGAAAACCTGTGTGGCCTTCTTGTTATCGACCAGCGCCTTGTACAACCGGCCCGACGACTGTTCACCCAGGACGTGCGCCAGCACATCGAGGGCTGGCTGATCGGCATGGGCGCCATCGGGCGTGTGGTAAACGATGAAAAGACCCTGTATCTCGCCGACTCTGCGCACCACCGTGAGCCGCTCGCCATCCTGCACGGGTTCCACGGTGTAAGTCGGCGAGAGCACGCGCGACGGCCGCGGGATCTTGCCGAAGTAATCGTTGACCAGCGCCACGATCTGCGGCTCATCCACTTTGCCAGCGACTGTGAGCACGGCGTCGTCCGGTTGATAGTACTTGTGATAGAACGCCTGCAGCTTGTCCATGGTCACGCGTTCCACATCCGACTTGTTCCCGATCACCGGCCGGCCATAACTGTGCGCGAGGTAGGCTGCCGCCATGGTGTGCTTGAAGAGCACCCCGAACGGGTTGTTCTCGCCCATCTCGAATTCGTTGCGGACCACCGAGAATTCCTTGTCGAAATCCTCTTTCTTGATGAAGGAATTCACCATGCGGTCCGATTCCATGTCGAGCGCCCACTTCAGGTTTTCATCGGTGGCTTTAAACGTTTCGAAGTAGTTCGTGCGATCCCATGTCGTGCTGCCGTTCGGACGGCAGCCGTGCTCGGTCAGCTCCTGCATGATGTTCAGGTGGTTGGTGCTGCCCTTGAACACCATGTGTTCGAGCAGGTGCGCCATGCCGCCCTCACCGGAGCCTTCCTGCCGCGAGCCGACCAGGTAGGTGATGTTGACCGTGATGGTGGGCTTGGACGGATCTGGGAACACCAGAAAATGCAGGCCGTTCGTCAAGCTGTATTCGGTGATGCCTTCGACGGAGGTCACTTTTTGTACGCCGTTGGGCAGGGCTTGCGCGGGACACAGCGCCGGCGCGAGGAGAACTGCGGTTAGCAGGGAGAAGCTGAGGAGTTTGTTCTTTGTGATCATGTTTGTTTCATCCTTACTTTTGCACACCAGGAGCGGGGCCGGGGGGCCCCGCGCAGGCCGGGGGCCTGCCCCACTTTACTCTGACACCTTTATCACTAGCTTGCCGAAGTTTTCGCCTCGGAAGAGCTTTTGCAGGGTTTCCGGGAAAGTCTCGAGCCCTTCGACGATGTCTTCGCGCGCCTTCAACTTACCGGCAATCGTCCAGCCGGCCAGCGCCTGCATGCCTTCGGGGTAGCGCGCGGCATAGTCGAAGACCACGAAGCCCTCCATCAGCGCATGGTTGACCAGCAGCGACATGTAGTTGCGGGGACCTTGCATGGATTCCATGCTGTTGTATTGCGAGATCGCGCCGCAAATGATGACGCGCGCCCGGCGCGCCAGCATGGATAGTACGGCATCCAGGATGTCGCCGCCCACGTTGTCGAAATAGATGTCGATGCCCTTAGGACAATGCCGCGCCAAGGCCCGTTGCACATCCTCGTTCTTATAGTCGATGGCGGCATCGAAGCCGAGGTCTTCGACCACGTAGCGGCACTTATCCGGGCCCCCCGCGATGCCGATTACGCGGCAGCCTTTGATCTTGGCGATCTGTCCGGTGACCGCGCCCACCGCGCCTGCCGCGGCCGACACCACTACCGTCTCGCCTTCTATCGGCTGGCCGATATCGAGCAGGCCGAAATAGGCGGTAAGGCCTGGCATGCCGAGCGCGCCCAAGAAGCGCGGGAGCGGCGCCAGGCGCGGATCGACCCTGGTCAGGTCCCTGGCTTTGGCGATAGCGTAGTCCTGGACGCCGGTCATGCCGACCACCGTATCGCCCACCGCGAGGCTGGGGTCGTCAGAGACGGCCACGCGGCCGATGCCGCCGGCGCGCATCACGTCGCCCAGACCGACCGGCGCAATGTAGGACCGGCCTGCGTTCATCCAGCCGCGCATGGCGGGATCGAGCGACAGGTATTGGACCCTGACCAGCACTTCGCCCTGGCTGGGCTCGCCAGCGGGCGCGGTGACGAATTCGAAATCGCTGCGTTTGACCATGCCCACGGGGCGGGAGGTCAACCTGAACTGACGGTTTTGGAGTGTGCTCATATGCAGTTTAAAGGTTACAACAGACCGTTGGCGCGCGCGAACTGCAGCGCTTCGATGGCCGCGCCGCGCGCGCCCGCGGTATCGCCGTTAGGCATGATGTAGATCGGGATATCCGCCTGTTCCTCGCGCTGCGGCGGCATGCCCGCATGTATCTCGGCGATGAACCAGCGCTGGAACCCTTCGGACGTTTCGATGGCGCCGCCGCCGACCACCAGCGCATCGGGGTCGAAGGTGTTGATCATCTCGTCGAAGAATACGCCCAGCGCATGCGCCTGCACGCGGAAGATCTCCTTGCACATGGGATCGCCTTTCTCCGCGAGGCCGCGCACCAGCTTGGCGGCCTGATTCAGGTTGCCGAGTTTGCCCAGTTCGTGATCCGGATAGCGGGGCAGGAAGTACGGCAAAAAGGATTTCCCGATGGCCGTGAGAGAGCACACCGATTCGAGATCGCCGATGCGACCGCAGTTGCATTCGGGGACCAGCCCCTCGATGCCGCGGATATTCTGGTACGGCAGGAGCACGTGTCCCAACTCGCCGCCAAAGCCCTTGCGGCCCTTGATGTCGCGGCCCTCGATGATGACGCCGCCGCCCAATCCGGTGCCGATGACCACCGTGACGGAGGTGGCCGACCGGTTGGTGCCGAAGATGTTGAAGTGGCCCCAGAGTGCGCCGGCGTTGCCGTCGTTCAAATAGGTGACGGGGATGCCCAGGCGCGCGGCCAGGCTGCCGCGAATGTCGAACCCGCCCCAGTCGCGGTGCACGAAGTTGGTGGAGCCTTCGGCGCTGAGCACGCCGGCGGCGCTGGCCGGTCCAGGGGTGTCGAGACCGGCAACGGCCACATCGGTATCGCACAGGCCTACCTGTTCGACGGCTCTCTTCAGGCCGTCAACAATCTGCTGGAGGCACACCTCGGGTCCCTCCCTGGCTCGGGCGGGATGCTCGCACAGCCCTTCGATTAAGAACTCCTCCTCCTGGGTGACTAACGTATAGTTGACGGCGGTTCCGCCAAGATCCACTCCGGCCACAACGCGCACGGCGGTTACCTCGACTTAGGATGATTTGGATTCCCGAAGTTTCCAGGATAGCAGGGGGGCGGGATACTGGAGAGATGGGTCCCGCTACGGAAGCCTTCGAGATCGCGATGGCGGTGGAGCCGGCGGATCTCGACCAGCTTGGGCACGTCAACAACGTCACGTATCTGCGGTGGGTGCAGGAGGCTGCCGTGGCGCACTGGACGGCCGCCGCGCCTGCTGCCGACCAGGCCAAAATAAAGTGGATCGTGCTGCGCCATGAAATCGACTATCGGCGGCCGGCGTTTCTGGGCGACGGGATCATCGCGCGCACCTGGGTGGGCAGCGCCAGCCGGGTGCGGTTCGAGCGCTTCACGGAACTGCTGCGCGCGGGCGACCGGACGTTACTGGCGAAAGCGCGCACGATGTGGTGTCCGATCGATGGGCAACGGCATCGGCCGGTGGCCGTCAGCGCGGAGGTGCGGGCGCGGTTTTCCGTTGGTGCGGCTTGAACGATCAAAGCCCAAGTGGCGGGAGCTAAAGCGCCGTGGACGGTGGTTGGTGGTTGGTGGCTGGTTGTTGTGTGGATGGTGGTTGGTGGCCGGTGGCTGGTGGTTGTGTTTTGGGGGTGGTGGAGAGACAGTGGTTGCGTATCAGTTGGAGTCGTTTGCGGGATTGTCAAAGATCAGGGGGGCGGGTTACTAACGCGTGTCGGGGGTTTCGGGGCCGCAGAAGGCCTCGTGGGCCTCCGCGCGTTCCGACATCACGTATTCGGGGGGCGCGGGCTTCGCGGGCTGCGGCTGGCGGCGCTCCTTTTGCGATTGCTTCATGTCCACGATGGCGGTGCGGAAGGAACGTTCCCGTTGCGCGCGTTGCTTCGCGACGTACCCGAGCATCTTGAAGATTGGGAGGTGACCATGGTTTCCAGGTAGCAGCGTTCGGTGCGGGTTTGTGGCTGGTAAGTCGGCTTCCAGTTCGTCCCAGAGCTGGGACTAGTCCGCTGCGTTTTCGCGTTCCAGGATGGTGACGCTGGTGCGCAGGCCGTAAATGGGTGCCTTGCCGGCTGGAGTAATGGGACCGGTAGAATGTTGCGCATTCCGCCGGTTGGCTTCCTGTTGTTTGTCGGAAATGATCATTTTGGAATCTAACCTTTCGTGTGATGGAGCGGCGGGACTGAAGTCCCGCGCGGGGTAAACCCCGCCCTCCGATTTCATACTAGCGGGCGGGTGTTACGGAAGCGCGGTACCGGGAGAAGGGAACAATTATCTCGCCGTGTGACCGGCGGGGCGATTGGTAACCCGTCCTAGACGCAGCGCGTCTCAAGCGCAGGAAGGAGCTTTCATGAAGTCTTGCGTGTGGTTGACATGTTTCGCACTGGCGACGGCGGCCAGCGCATGGGCGGGTATGAAGCCGGTCGCGTTGCGGCTGGCGAGTTTGCCGGCGAGCGCGGAGCCGGGACAGAAACTGGTTCTGTGCGCCGCCAACATCGGCACGGGCGCGGTGGATGTGACGCTGGAGTTCATCAATGTCAAGACCGGCGGCGTGGTGGCGGAGAAGACGGTGAGCCTGGAACCGCTGGGTACGGGAGCGGCGGCGCAACCGTGCGTGACGATGGCAGCGGAGACGATTGCCGGGGCGCATGGGGACACGCCGATGGCGTCGTCGTTCGTGGCGAGTGGCACGGCCACTCCGACAGGCGATGGACAAACGCTGGTGGTCGCCGTAGCCATGGTGCGAAAGCCGTTGTTATCGTTCCGCGAGGCGCAGGTGACCGCTTCGATCCAGGTGATGGCGGCGGATGCGGACGGCGCGATGCGCACGGTGCAAACGATCCCGCTGAGTCGCGCGGGCCATCCGTCAGACGGCGCGCCGGTGAATGCGCCCGCGGCGTCGTCGAGCGGGCATCATAAATAGTTATCGCCGCGGTGTCACCGCAATTGACAAGTGACAATGATTACTTTACAATGAGCTCTTGATTAGGAGCTTCAAGCATCGCGGCCTGAAGCGGCTTTATGAGCGCGACGACCGCAGCGGGATACGGCCCGACCTGTTGGAGATGGTCGATCGGATCCTCACGGTTCTCGACAGCGCCGTCGCGCCGCAAGCTCTCGATGTCCCCCGGTATCGCCTGCACCCGCTCAAGGGCGACATGAAGGGGTTTTGGTCCGTGACGGTGCGGGCCAACTGGTGAATCGTCTTCCGCTTTGAAGGGAACGACGCCTTTGACGTTGAACTGATCGACTACCACTAGCGAGGCGAAAAAACCATGTCCATGAAAAACCCCGTGCATCCTGGCCGCATCGTCCGGCATGATTGCCTTGAGCCTTTGGGCCTGTCTGTCACCGAAGGTGCAAAGGTTCTGGGCGTCACGCGTCAGGCACTCAATAACGTTGTCAACGGCAAGTCCGGCATCAGCCCGGAGATGGCGATCCGGCTAACCAAGGCGTTCGGCAGCACGGCGGAGACCTGGTTGCGCATGCAGCTTGCCTACGACCTCGCGGCGGCCCGCAGGAACGAAAGCAAAATCAAGGTCCGCCGTCAGCGCGTGCCGGAACTGCTTGCGTCGTAGCTTAGACAAGTGTGGCGCGAGCTTCGCTCGCGCAAGGCCGATTAACAATCGGCCTGCAGGTTACCAACCTGCCCCACAGCTTCGTCGGTGATGGCGGATTGCTCCTCCTGGTGGCGGCGGCCGGACCCGGTTGCGGGGCTGGCGCTTTCCGCGCGGCCCACGTAGCGCAGTTCGCGGCCGGTGGGCGCCAACAGCGGCTGCAATTGTTCCTGCATAAAGCGCCACGGCCCCATGTTGCGCGGCTCTTCCTGCGCCCACACGGCTTCAGCGGCGGTTGGATAGCTGAGCAGCGCGTCGTTGACGTCGCTCGAGGCGAAGGGATACAACTGCTCGATGCGTATCAGCGCCACGTGATTCGCCTGGCGCGCCTCGCGGGCGGCCAGCAGGTCGTAGTAGATCTTGCCGGAACAGAAGACCACTCTCGTGATGGACAGGCCGGGAGGCCTGTCCCACAGCACTTCGCGGAAGCCTCCGCTGGTCAGTTCGGCTACGGTCGAGACGGCCTTGGGGTGCCGCAATAGGCTCTTCGGCGTGAAAATCACCAGCGGCTTGCGCATGCCGCGCCGGTCCGTGCCGCCGTACATCTGGCGGCGCAGCAGGTGGAAATACTGGGCCGGCGTGGTGCAGTTGGCGACCTGCATGTTGTTGCCGGCGCACAACACCAGGAAGCGTTCGATGCGCGCGCTGGAGTGTTCCGGCCCCTGCCCCTCGAAGCCGTGCGGAAGCAGCAGCACGAGTCCGCTGGGCTGCCCCCACTTGGATTCCGCGCTCGAAATGAACTGGTCGATCAGGATTTGCGCGCCGTTGGCGAAGTCGCCGAACTGCGCTTCCCACAGCACCAGCGTCAGCGGATCGGCCACACTGTAGCCGAACTCGAAGCCCAGCACGGCGTACTCGCTCAACGAGCTGTCGAAGACCTCGAAGCGCGCCTGGTCCGGCGAGACGTGCTGCAGCGGCGTGTATTTCTGGGCGGTCTCGGAATCCCAGAAGACCAGGTGCCGCTGGCTGAAAGTACCGCGGCCGGAATCCTGGCCGCTGAGCCGCACGGGCGTGCCTTCGAGCGCCAGCGTGCCGAATGCCAGCGCTTCGCCGAACGCCCAGTCGATGGGTCCGCCTTTGTCGATCGCCTCACGGCGGCGCTCGATGAAAGTGCGCAGCTTGGGATGCAAGTGGAAGTTTTCGGGGAAGTGGGTGAGCGCGCGGATCACGCGATCGACGGTCGCTTTGTTCACCGCTGTGCGCGGGCAAAAGCTGGCGATCTCGTCGCTTGGAACGGCGGCCAATTCCTGTGCTTCGAAATGGTCGCCGCTCTTTTCGGCCGCGTCGTAGGCCGCCGCCAGAGCCTGCGCGAAGCCCTTACGGATCTCCGCGACTTCCTCGGCGGTGAGCACTCCTTCGCGCACCAGCCGCTCGCCATAGAGGTTGCCCACCGACGGGTGCTCTTTGATCTTGCGATACAGGATGGGCTGCGTGTAGCTGGGGTCGTCGCCTTCGTTGTGGCCGTGGCGGCGGTAGCAGAACATATCGATGACCACGTCTTTCTTGAATTGCTGGCGGTAATCGAAAGCGATCTGCGCGACGCGGATGGCGGCTTCGGGATCGTCGCCGTTGACGTGGAAGATGGGCGCCTGCACGCCGCGCGCCACGTCGGTGGAATATGGCGTGGAGCGGGCTTCGTCGGGCAGCGTGGTGAAGCCGATCTGGTTGTTGATAATCAGATGCACGGTGCCGCCGGTCGCATACCCATCCAGTTGCGAGAGGTTGAGCGTTTCGGCGACCACGCCCTGCCCCGCAAACGCGGCATCGCCATGGATAAGCAGCGGAATCACACGCTCGCGCTGGGTATCGCCGAGGCGATCCTGCTTGGGGCGCACGATGCCCTCCACCACGGGATCGACGGCTTCCAGATGGCTGGGATTGGGCGACACGGAAACCAGCACCTCGCGGCCGGCGGTGGAGCGATAGACGCCGCGCGCACCCACGTGATACTTCACGTCGCCGGAGCCTTGCGTACTGGCCGGGTC
>JBEKPZ010000224.1:0-12418 GCA_049520215.1 Bryobacteraceae bacterium
TTTTGCGCCTTGGCCATGGCTTCCGGACTGTGCGACTCCAGCAAGAGCGCGCGGCCCAGGCGGAAATGCAGGTTGAGCGCCCGCGGGTTCTTCTCGATCGCCTTGCGATACTCGGCGGCCGCTTCGGTAAACTTATTCTGCGTTTCGAAGATCTCACCGGAGAGCTGGTTCACCCGGTACGAGGCGGGCGTCTTCTCGAACATTCGCCGCGTCGCGTCGTTGAAGGCGCGCATGTGAACGCGGGCAGCCTGATAGAGCACGTCGGCGTCGTCGGGATACTTGGCTTCGAGTTGATCGGCCATCGCCACCGCTTTGGCCGTGTCGCCCTGAGCGCCGAGACACTGTGCCAGGGCCAGCCCGGCGAGGCGCGCCAAGTCGCGATTCTCCGACTTCTGAAAACGGTCCGTAAGATCCGGGACAGCTTCGGGGCAGTGGCCGGTGGCCGCGCGCGTTAGCGCCAGGAATGTGCGCGCATGTTCGTCGCGCGGGTTGCCGCGCAAGGCATCCGCGAGCAAGCGGCTCGCCTGAACATAGTGGCCCTGTTGAAATGCGATCACGCCCTGCTCGGTGGGCGAGTCGGCCCCTAGTAGCGCTCCAGCAACCAGCACCATGATTGTGGGGCAGGCTCTCAGCCTGCGCGGGGCTCTCAGCCCCGCTCGGGAGGCGGCCTGAGAGGCCGCCGCAGGCCGAGGGCCTGCCCCACAATGCGGCAAACCGCAACCGAAACGCGGGCTGAGAGTCGGCGCGGCGGGTCTGGAGACCCGCTGCAGGCGTGGACGCCCGCCCCACGAGAATCGTCGCGGCTCGCGAAGAAGTTGGTGGACAGTAGTACAAGAAAGGCTAGTGTCCGGCATCATCGAGCATCAGCTCCGCATTGGAAAATCGATGCCGCTGTTGTCCTTCGTAATACCGGAACGACAGCAGCGGAGGTGGTCCCGGCGCGATCTCGGCCGGCGGGGCCACGCGCTCCGACGGCGGCGTGGCCAGTTCGACCGCCTGCCCGGAAACCGCAACCTCTTTCGTCAGCCGGTCGAGATTGCCGCCGCTCGCAGCCAGCATGAAACAGATCGGGATAATCATCGTTCCTCCAACTCCCGCAGCGCCTTCTCAGCCAGGGGATAGCCCGGTTTGCGAACCAGCAACGCGCGCATCACTTCACGCGCCTTGTCGCGCTCCCCCAGCCGCACCCACGCTCGCGACAGGTTCAAGTACAGTATATCTACGTCCGGCGCCACCTGGATGCCGTACCGAAATGCGGCAATGGCGTCGTTGGCCTGGCCCAGATTCGCGTACAGCACTCCCAGGTTATTGATGGCCGAGGCATCGTCGCGCTGCAGCGCGATCGCCTGTTCGAACAACCGGCGCGCTTCGTCGGTCCGCCCCGCCTTGGCCAATAGCAGCCCCAGTTTATTAGCGGCGTCTCCGGTGCGCGGATCGGCCGCCAGCGCATGCCGGTACAGCTTCTCGGCTTCCGCCGTGTTGGCCAGCTTTTCCTGCTCCTGGCCGGCATTCACCAGCGCATAGGGCAGGTCGGGGTTGATCGCCAGAGCCCGCTCGTACATGCGCATGGCTGCCGGCGAATTGCCCGCAGCGGATTCCACGCCGCCCAAATCGTTCCAGGCCTCCGCCAATCTTGGGTCCAGCCGCGTGGCCCGCTCCAGCGCCTCCCGTGCCGGCCCCAATCGGTTTGCCTCAAGCTGGATGCGGCCGATAGCCACCAGAATCTTGGTATTGTCCGGGGACCGGCTCAAGGCCTCTTCCAGATACGGCAGCGCCTGCTCGCCGTAACCGGCCATCCACATCGCGCCGCCGATCTTGAAGTAGTCCCGCGTCGGCTGACCGTAATACACGCCGTCGAATGGCATCGAGCGCGTATCCGGCACCGGCCCATCCACCGTTCGCAGGTCGGCCTGCACGGTAGCCGCAACCGGCGCCTCGGCATAAATCTTGCGCACCCGGCCAGCCGAATCGATCAGCATCCAGAGCGGCGTTTCCAGGTCCACGCGATGGTCGAACAGATAGCGCCGAAAAATGGCGTAGGCCGCCACCAGTTCGGAGGAAGCGCTGCGCAGATCCAGAACCTGGGTCGGCGTTCCATACTGAGGCAGTGGCTCGCCCGCATGCAACACCAGCAGCGCCGGCCCGAGGCGCTTCTCCGGTAGCGGCACTGGCTCCCAAAACCAGGTGGTCTGCAGGCGGGCGCGGTTGTCGGTCGGGAACCCGGCATCCGCCGGCCATTCCTTTCGCGGCGCGAGAGGCTTCCGCCGCACCTCCGCGCTGCCCTCGGTCACTTCATAGAGAAAGCCCGCGGCGAGAGGCGGCAACTCCTGCACCTTTCCCGAAGGCCAAGCGATGCGAACCTTCTCCACGCGCTCGCGAGCGCCCAGCCCGAAGTGCAGCCGCTTGGTGTGCTGCGAAAGATATGCCGAGCCGGCCGCCAGCCACTTCGCCTGCCCATCCACTTCCACGCGGGCGCCGATGGCGTCGCGATTCGATTCCGTTCCGCGCAGCGACAGGACCATCGTCTTACGGGCCGCTCCGCAATCGTTCTGGAAAATGCGAACCTGCGGCCCCAGGCGGCTCTTCAGCACGATATCGAGGTTGCCGTCGCCGTCGATATCCGTGAAGGCGAACGCGCGGCTGTCTTCGGCCCGGTCGAGTCCACTCACGCCGGCGAAATTGTAGTAGCGCCCCGCGCGCCGCGCGAAGAAAAGATTCGGCTCGGGAGCCGCCCAGCTATAGTCCTGGCGGATGAGCTGATTGATAGCGTTCCACCCATTCTCGTATTCCGGCGCAGGCTTGTCGCTCACCGGAGACTTCGCCACCACCTGGCGGTAAAAGTAGCTCATCAGATCGGTCACGCCGCCGTTGTTCAGCATGCCGCAGGCGATATAGATCTCGGGACTGCCGTCGTTGTCGAAATCGAAACCGTCGCAGGACCACGACCACGGGCAGATTTCGATACCTTGCGAATCGCCTGTGTAGGTAAACGTCCCGTCGCCCGAGTTGTGATAGAGCGAATTGCCTTTCACGTGGCTGCGGTAGGCCTGCAGCAGCGCTGGATCTTTCTTAGCGGGGCCGAAGGCAGGGTCGTTCACGATGCGCTGGCCGCTCGCGCTCCACATGTTGGAGACCAGCAGATCGGGCCGGCCGTCGCCATCGTAATCCAGCCACGCCGCGCTCATGCCCGGGCCAAGGTCCACCACGCCGGCCTCCTCGGACACATCGCGGAAATGGCCGCGATCGTTGCGGTACAGGTTCTTGCGGCCGAAATCGTTGGTGACGTACAGATCCGGCCAGCCGTCTCCGTTGTAATCGCACCAGGTCGCGGCGAAACTGAAGCGGTTGTTGTTGTGGTCCATGCCGGTCGCGGCCGTGACGTCTTCGAAATAGGGCGGGTCGTGGTCCAGCCGGTTGTGAAAGAGGAAGTTGGGCGGACCGTTCCGCGCGTCGTGGTAAGGCACCGGATAGCGGTATTGCGCCTCGGTCTGAAAAAAGATGTAAGTGCAAAGGTACAGATCCAGCCGGCCGTCGCGATCGTAATCGGCTGCGGCCAGGCTGGTGAATGCGCCTTGCGGCGGCGTCGCAAAACGAAAGCCATTGGGAACGTGTGTGAACCGGCCCGTGCCGTCGTTCAGGAACAACTCCGGCTGGGTGTTGCGCACCAGCACCAGGTCCTGATGGCCGGAGTTGCGCAGATCGGCAAAAAGCGCGCTGGGCGTGTTGTCGAGGATATCCAGACCGGCTTGCCGGGAGATATCGCGCAGCCCGCCGTGTCCGTCGTTCTTATACAACCGGTTGGGCAGTCCGCCCGGCTGCAGAAGATATATCTCATCCCAGCCGTCGCCGTCGATGTCCGCCACCGCGATCCCCAACTCGCCGTAAAGATCGATGCCGCAGGCCGGATCGAGACGCGACCGCCAATAAGGAATGCCGCGCGCGAGTTGCCCCGCAAAGGAAGGTTCGCCGGCGAAGACTGAGCCAGTAACATCCCGGAACCAGGGCTTGTCCGCGTAGGTCAGGATTTCTTCGACTGGCTCCAGGCGTGTGACTTCGCCGTTGTCCCAAGCCAGTCTCCAGTAGCCTACGCGGTACTCAAGACGTCCCGCGTTGCGCCCGCGGATCTCGTAGCGCACGACCTCGCCTGGCAGGGAATAGAAACGCGCTCTGTCGATTTCGCCGAGAGACGCCCGCCACTTCTGCCAGCCGGACGCGACGGCGGTATCGTCGCCGAAGACCGCGTGGGCCACGCCGGGCGCGACTGGGCGATATTCGCGCACGGCCGGAGAAATGCCGCGGCACCCCGAAGCGAAAGCTGGATGGCCGCTCAGAACGCCTTCGCGCAGGCGCGCTTCGATCTCCATGGCGGTCTTCTCGCCTGGAAACTCGTCGAGCCCCGGCTCAACAAAACCCAGCGCTGCGGCGTAGGGCGGCGGCTGCCGGAACTTCACTGGGAATGGCGCGCTGGCGTGTCCCCTCGAAGCCCAAAAACCAGACGCTGCCAGCGCGGCCAGGAACTCACGACGCTTCAACAAATCTCATCATACCCGATAATAAAGAAAAGGCCCGGTCGAAGGATCGACCGGGCCACGATTCGAAACCGCTCCCTGACGGTCGCGGCTCGGTAATGCTCTACTGAGCCGCGCACGTCAGTAAGCGGTGTGGTTAGAACAGGAATTTCAGCGAGAATTGAATGTGCCGCTCAGTCCCGGCCAGCGTGCTGGTGATCTTGCCGAAGTCCGAGTCGCCATAGCCGCTGTCCGGGAAGCTGAACTGCGGCGTATTGGTGAGGTTGAAAATCTCCGTCCGGAACTGCAACCGGAACCGCTCCGTAAACGCGAAGTCCTTGAATATGGAGAGATCCATATTATGAAGCGGCGGGCCGTAGTTCTTGTTGTCGCCGATAGTGCCCTGCGTGAGCGATGCTGGGGCGCTGAAGTTTGAGGTATTGAACCATTCCGAGGGTGTCCGGCCTCCGGAAGGCGCTGCGTTGGGGTCGCCCGAAATATCGGGGAAGCACCCGGCCCAGACGCCTTGGCAACCGCCCGCGCTAACCGTGAACGGCTGGCCGCTGTGCAGCGTCAGAATGGTGTTGATCTGCCAGTTGCCGAGCGCGATATCAACGGCTTTGTTCATGCTGCCGCCAAACTGCTTGCCCCGGCCGAAGGGAAGATCGTAAGTAAGACCGGTGGTGAAGTTGTTGCGGATGTCCCACGCCGCGGGGGAATAGTCCAGGCCGTAGTTGATGTTGCTGATGGTCTGGAAGTTGTTCGAACCGCTGAGTGTGGTGCCAGTGTTGGCCATGGCCTTGCCCAGAGTGTAGGAGCTGATGAACTGCAGCCCATTCGACATGTGTTTCTCCAGCTTCGCGGTGAAGGCTTTATAGTTGCCGTAACCGAACGAAGACGTTCCCGAAATGGAGCCGATGTCGGGATACAAGCGGAGGGAATTGCAGTTGATGCTCGAATCCAGCGTCGCGTAGTTCGGGCACGGGTTGTCGTCGGGCTGGAACAACTGGTGCGACGAATGGTTGCCCTGGTAGCCGAGTTCGAGGGCCATCTGGTGCCCCAGTTCCTGCTGCACCGCGATATTCCACTTCTGCACCATGGGATTGCGGAAGTCTTGCGACACTTCGCGCATCTGGAGCGAACTAACGGGATATGTGGTGAACACGGTGAGCGGATACCCATAGGCAATTCCGCCGGTGGCCGCTCCGTTGGCAAAGTATGGATCGGGCTGGAAGTTGCCGACGCTCCCCGGCCGGTTCAGTTGCGGAGACTCGTTGAACGGCGCAGACTCGCCGCGGTTGGGGTTGCCGCCCTGCTGTTCCTCGCCGCCATAGAAGATGCCATACGCGGCGCGGATCACGGTCTTGGGTCGCATGTTATATGCGAAGCCCAGGCGCGGGCCAAAATCGTGCTTATCCCACGGGATGAGGTATTTGGACACACAGCCCCGGCACACCTTGATGTTCGGGAAATCGGCCGGGAAGGTGACGCCGTTCAGCGTATACGGTGTGTTGAAGTTCGGAGGCAGCGCCGCGTTGGAACTCGGCCCGTTCGGAATCTGCAATGTCAGCGTGTTGTAATCGAAATTGGACTGGCGTCCGAACGACTCGCCGATCGGCGACCATAGTTCGTAGCGCAGGCCATAGTTAACGGTCAGCTTGGGTGTGACCTTCCAGTCGTCCTGGGCGTAAAAGTCGTAGGACTGCCGCTTGGAAGAAATGAAGTTGGTGGTCGAGATTTGCCCGTTATCGATTGCTCCGATCAAGAAAGAGGCAAAGTCGTCGCCCGTGTCGGCGGCGAAGTTACCGTTCCTGCCGCCGGTGTCTGTGGCAGTCGATGGGAAGGCGGTTTCGTTCCTTGAAAAGTTCATTTCGCCGTGCGGGAAAGGCACCTGGAAGAAGGGGAATCCGATGGGCTTGACCTCGGCGCCAAACTTGAATGCATGACTGCCCCTAGTAATGGCAACGTTCTGGATAAAATCGTAGACGTTGCTGAATTCCTTGGTGGGCAGCCAGTCGTTAGCTCCAATCTGGCTGTAGTTCCCCATGCCGAACTGCGGCAGTCCGCCGTTCAGCGTGGTGGTGGGGTCCAGGCCGCCGATACCGTACGCCTTGAATTCGTCGGTGTCGGCGTTGCCCTGGGTGCGCGCGGTAACCAGGCGGCTGTAGGCAATGCGCGTTTCCGAAATGAACGTCGGAGACCAGATCCGGGTATACCCTATCTGCGCATTACGGCCGAGATCCTGTTCGCTGGCTCCGTAGAAATTGGCGCCATCGAGCGCGCCTGCAAACGGCGCCGTATTGGTCTTGTTGGTATCGGCCCAACTGATACTGCCGAAGAGGCTGTCCTTGTCGTCGATCTTGTAGTCTACGCGACCGTCACCCTGATCCGTTCTCAAGCCTCCCGGACTGACCACATAGAAATCGTTCTGGGGATAGTTTCCGTTGACGACTGGCTGGTTCGGGGATGGATACAGAGCCGCGATCTTGGCGGCCGACGGGTCCATGGCACTCGATGGAATGATGTTCCCGGGGTAGGGAGTTCGCGTGCAGTTGGTGGCCGTCGTACAAGCGCCGGAGGTGGTGGTCGGATCGAAGATCTCGTTCTGCATGATCTCCGTGCCGTTGACGCTACCGATGGACGGACCTAACAGCCCGGAGAAGTCGCCCTTCACCATGGCTTGAGTGGGAATCGTATAGTACCCGCCAAACCCAAGGTTCTGAACCACGCCGCCCGCAGTTCCAATTTTGGTGCCTTGATAATCGCCGAATATGAACAGCTTGTTCTTGATGACCGGCCCCCCGGCGGTAAGGCCGAACTGGTTCTGCTTGAGCGGGGGGCGCCCCACGCCCGCAATGTTGTTCTCCCAGCGGTTGGCATTCAGGTCGGTGTTCTGCAAGTACTCGAACAGCGAGCCGTGCAGTTCATTGGTGCCCGATTTGAGAGACACGTCAATCACGCCGCCCGCGGCCCGCCCGTACTCGGCGTTGTAGCCGTTGGTCAGGATGCGCATTTCGCCGATGGCATCCAGCGAGGGTCCGATCACGTACGAGGTCTGATTGATAAAGTCGATGTCGTTGACGTTGTTGTCGACGCCGTTCAGCAGGAAGTTGTTCTCCCCGGTGGACCGCACGCCGTTGGCGGAAAAGCCGCCGTTCTGCGCATCGCGCGCGCCCGGTTCAGCTACCAGGACGCCCGGCGATAGCCGCGCCAGATAGGCAAACACGCGCTGGCCGCCCATCGGCAGTTGGTTCACTTCCGCGGCGTTCAGATCGGCGCCCTGAGAAGTATTCTCGGTCTGCAATACCGGTGCGTTGGCCGAGACTTCAATGGACTCGCTCAGATTACCGACCGGCAGCGTCAGCGGGACGCCGATGCGGTCGCCGGCGGTGACCAGCACATTCTCCTGAGCGACCCGGCGAAATCCTTGCGCTTCGGCCGCCACCGTGTAAGTGCCCGGCTTCAGCGCCGGACGCACGTACTCGCCGGATGAGTTGGAAGTCAGCGTGTAGCTTTCGTTGGTGGCAACTTCGGTAATGGTGATTTTAGCGTTTGGTATAGCGGCGCCCGTCGGATCGGTGACGGTGCCCGCAATGGTACCAAGATCTCTTTGAGCAAAAACGGCAAATACGAGGAGCAGTCCCAGAAGCACTGCTCGAATGCCCGCAACACGGCGCATAGTTTTCCTCCCTGGTTACCTAGATAGAAGCAAATAGGCCCGTATAAAACCACTAAACTGCATAAAAATGCAAATAACCCCTTGCGGCTCGGGCGGCTCCCACTCGGAGTCGCGCAAAGCCGGCGCAAATGACAACGTTTGCAGTCGATTTTATGCGAGTCCGCGCCCGCTGTCAAGGGTTTTTAATATTTTTCTACTAAAACTCTATTTCGCCCCTTGATTGTGAGTCACGGCAGAGGTATAAACGAGCCTTGAGACCTGTTACGCCACCTTCGAATCGGCGTCCGCTTCGGCGCACCATCCATGAGGTAGCTCGGCGCGCGCGCGTGTCCACGTCCACCGTATCCCGCACCATTAACAGCCCCGCTCTGGTCGAAGCGGAAACCGCCCGGCGAGTCTGGAAGGCCATCAAGGAGTTGGAGTACTATCCCAACACCCAAGCCCGCTCCCTGGTCTCGGGGCGCAGCCGGATTATTGGCCTGATTGTATCGGACATCACCAATCCCTTCTTTCCCGAGTTGGTGAAAAGTTTCGAAGACGTTGCCGCGCAGCATGGCTACGACATCCTGGTGAGTTCCACCAACTACGATTCGGCCCGCACGGCTGCTTGCGTCAGGCGTATGCTGGAACGCAAGGTAGACGGGGTTGCCATCATGACTTCGGAGATGGACGACCACCTGATCGCCCAACTGGCGCACGGCAAGGTGCCCATGGTGTTTCTGGACACAGGGCCCATCGGCGAGCACATCAGCAACATTGTCGTGGACTACGCCATGGGGGTAAACGAGGCCGTGGAGCACCTGGTCGCTTTGGGCCACCGGCGCATCGGGTTCGTCAGCGGTCCATTGGGATTGAAATCGGCGCACGTCCGGCGGTCGGCTTTTTTGCAGGCATTGGAACGTTACGGCATTCGGGAGGACGAGGCCCTGGTACAGGAGGGCAACCACAAAGTCGACGGCGGCATTAAAGCCATGACCCGCATGCTGGAGCAGACCAAAGCTCCCACGGCCGTGCTGGGGTCCAACGATCTCACGGCGATCGGCATGTTGAGCGCGCTCCGCCGCGCCGGTTTGGAGGTGCCGCGCGACATCTCGGTTGTGGGATTCGACGATATCTGGCTGGCTCAGTTTACCGAGCCTCCGCTGACTACCGTGCGGCTATCGCAAAACGAGATCGCCGACAAAGCTTTCCGGGCGTTGCTGGCGGACCTTGGCGCGGCGCCGGAGGGAGCCGCCAAGCCCGATTGCACCATGGAGACGCACCTGGTGATCCGGCAGACCACTTGCCAGGCGGACCCAGCCAGGACTTTTTCCGAGGTGCTAAGCTCTCACTAGGAAAAAGCTTTGCTGCCCTTATGTCTGCTCCTATTGTGGGCTGGCCAAACTTCGTTCGAAACTTTGTTTCGTTCGGGGCTGGCCGCGCTCCAGGATAACCAGGTTGCGACTGCGCAGGCACAACTGGAGGCAGCCTCCAAGCTGAAGCCGGACAATCCCCACGTCTGGCTGGCGCTGGCCCACACCTACCATAAACTGGATAAGGCCGCTGCGGCGGAGTCCGCCATCGGAAAGGCCGCATCGCTGGCGGGCAACGATCCGACAGTGCTGAAGGGGCTGGCGTTGTTCTATTCCGAAACCGGCCAGTACGAGCAAGCCGCGGAGTTTTCCGAGCGGCTCGCGCGACTTGCACCCCAGGACGCCGGCGCAATGGCGCGCGCAGCGGAGCTATACCTGAAGGCCCGCAGGCCTGAGCCCGCCATCGATTTAGCAAACCGGGCGCTGCAGATCGAGGACCGCGCGGATCTGCGCGCCCTGCTGGCGACCGCTTATGAGATCGCCCAGCGGCCCAACCAGGCGGCCGAACAAATGGAACGCGCCATCCACCTGAACCGCTACGAAGAAGACTACTATTCCCGCGCGGCACGCGACTACCTCCTGGCCGGCAAGGCGCCGGAGACTGTTCGGGTGGTCGAGTCCGGCAAGAAGATCTTCGCCCGCAGCGCGCAGTTGGAGTTGATTCTGGGCATCGCTTACTACGCCCTGGAACGATACGCGGAAGCCCTCGACACATTTCTCAATGCGATCGCGATCGATCCGACAGTGGAGCAGCCCTACCTTTTCATCGCCCGCACCATGGACCATACACCCAGCCGCTTGCCTCAGATCCTGGCGGCGTTCAAGGCGCTTGCCGGCCACGACCCGGACAATTACCGGAGCAATTATCTGTACGGCAAGGCCCTGCTGATGAGCGGCGACGACGACAACAAGGCCGAAGCGCTGCTGCGCAAATCGATTTCGCTGAAGGGGGACTCCTGGGAATCGCGCTTGGAACTCGCCAAAGCGCTGGGGCAAAAGGCCGACCTGGAGGGTGCTCGGCTGGAATTGCGGCGGGCCATCGAACTAAACCCGAAAAGCGCGGAAGCGCACTTCCGCCTGGGCCGCGTGTATGACCGCATGGGCCAGCCCGATGACGCCAAAAAGGAATACGCCATCCAGACGCAGCTCATCGATGCGGAGGAGTCCGCGCCGCGCCATTCCGGCACGCTGAAACCGTAACGCAGGGCCTTGGAGGGCGGGATTTATCCCGCGCGGGGCTTGAGCCCCGCAAACCTGCCCCACAGAGAAGCATAGCCGCAACCAAAGGGGCGGCCTGAGAGGCCGCCGCAGGCCGAGGGCCTGTCCCACGAAAATCGGCGCAAGCTGCTAAGATTCTGGCCGGTTGCAATACACCCCGCTACGCCAGCCATGCGACCGCCGCGGCGCAAAGATCCGCAGCAGCCAGCCGGCTGCCCGGCGGTATGAACTCCGGCGGCGCCACAATCAGCACACGGTCCAACTCAGGCGCAGCGAAGATCGCGGCGGTGCGCGCAGCCTGGCGGCCGGCTTTCAGATAAACGTATTCCGCCAGCGGACGGATGTCCATCAGCGACCCCGCCGGGTCGGGTTGGTCCGGTGTCGGATTCGCGCGGTTCTGATCCTCAAACAGCACCACGCTGCTAAACGGCTTCAGTTTGGAGCGGATGCCGAAACAACAGAAAAGCGCCGACGGTTGGACGCGCCGCAGAGCCTCCGACGCGCCCCACTCGACAAACGAATTCCCAAAAAGCATCGTGCCGTTGCCGCTCAAAAACAGGGTCCGCACGAATTCGCGAATGCGCGGCGTTCCCAGCGGGGCGCCTGCCTTGAAGTCCAGCCGCCGCAGATCGTCGTAGGTGGCATCCATGTCGCGCAAGTCCTTGTGGATCGCGTTCAAGCGCTTGAGGAACTCGCGGCGCACCGGGCCGAGCGCGTCGAATGACAGCGCCACAACCTGCGCGGTGGCCTGCATTTGCGTCATGCGGCTGTCGCACTCAAAGGCCCACGTGCGCTCCAAAGTCTCCGTCTCCGCGCGTGGCTTGCGCGCAGCCACCGCAACCACAAGCGGCTCCAGCATCGTCCCAAACGGCGCATTCAGCGCAATCCACCGCCCCTGCCTTTCCAGGCGCGGCCAGAGCGGGCCGGATGCGAGCGGCAGCCCCGCGGGCAGCGTACACACCAGCAACCGGTTGGGCAGCGCCTGAGCGCGCCCGTTCAGTATCCCGGCATCGATCTGCTCGAAGACTTTCTCGACGGCCACGCGCCACTGCGGATAATAAGGTGAGCGCACCAGGATGCTGGTGTCGTCGATGCTCAGCCGCTGCGCGTTGAGGTCCCAGGCAGGCAGGTCCATGCGGGCTTCCAGGTGCTTGATCGGCTCGAAGAGCTTGTCGAATTCCGTGCCAGGCTGACGCGCCAGCCAGTCGAGTTGGGCGCGAATGGACCGTTGCTCGGCTGGGAACAAAAGATCCCAACCGCGCATCTGCTCGTTCAGCGCGGGCACGAAGGTCCGCGGCAAGCGCGCCAGTAGTTCTTTGTCGACCTGCATATTACACCGCGAACTCCCGCAGGCGGGCGCCGGTAGACGCACCGCAGTGTACGCCGAACAAAGCGCCGAGGGAAGGCGCCACGTCGATCTGCCGGACCTCCCGCTCGATCACCGCGGGCTGCCCGGCAGCCTTCCCCAGCACCATCATCCAGGTGAGCCGGCACATTTCGGTGTTGCTGCGGTGATTGAAAAACCCATTGGTGCTCGATCCATCCGGATCGCGCCCGAATTCGGGCATCACCACCATGGTGGTGCGGTCCCGGTACTCCGGCAAAGATTGCAGGAACTGCCACAACCGGTGGATCAGCAGGTCGTCGCGCCGGATGCCGCC
>JBEKPZ010000225.1:0-12153 GCA_049520215.1 Bryobacteraceae bacterium
CCGGGCAGATGTCGATGCACATGCCGCATTCGTCGCACTCCAGGTGGTCGCCCTTGTTCGGCGCGATTTCGGAAACCACGCCGCGGTTGATCACGCCCAGCGCGCCCACCCCCATGCCTTCGCTGCAAATGCGCACGCAGCGATAGCACAGAATGCAGCGCGGATTATCGAAGAACACCACCGGCGAAAATTGTTTTTCGTCCACGTGGACCTTCATCTCGGTGAAACGGCTTTCGCCCGCGCCGTAGCGGAAAGTCATGTCCTGCAGTTCGCACTCGCCGCCCTTGTCGCATACCGGACAATCCAGCGGATGGTTGGCCAGCAGGAACTCCAGCATGGATTTGCGCGCGGCGGCAACTTGCGGCGTTTCGGTGCGCACCACCATGCCTTCGGCCACCGGCAGAGTGCATGCCGTCATCAGCTTCGGCATCTTCTCCACTTCCACCAGGCACATGCGGCAGGCGGCCGCCAGCGTCAGCCCTTCGTAGTAACAGAAGGACGGTACTTCGATGCCGGCGTGTTTGGCGGCGTCGATGACCAGGGTGCCGGGAGGGGCCTGGATGGCGCGGCCGTCGATCGTCAATGTAACTAAGTCAGCCATTCAATACCTTGATCCAATCGCGACCCCCATATCGACGTCGGAGAGCGTCTGGTACTCATTTGCGGTTGCCTGGTGCTGGGGCAAGGCCTCTGAGAGATATCTTATGCGGTCCGATTCGACTGATCCAGGCGAACCGTTCGGGGGCTGTCTCAATCGTTGCAACGAATTCTGACAGCGGCCCCAGTACATGTCGACGCCGCCGATGAAAGCCTCTTTCGCGCCGTCGCTGGCCCCCTGCAGTTTCGCCTTCAGCGGTGAATCGGGAAAGCCCGCCAAGGCCTTTTCCAAAGGCCAGACCGGCTGACGACTTACCGAGGCGATCGCGGCGTTAACACGGTCGTCATCCAGATGGGCGGGGTCAAGGGCGCTGAAGATAGACACGCAGCGGGCCGACTCAATCGCCTCGCCAAGCCTTTCGAACCGCATGTATTCGATGTCCTCGGGATCGCCATCGGCAGCCGCCGGGCCATCCCCGAAGAGCACGGCGGCGACCCGTATGACCCAATTCCTGCGCGTCTGCGGCTTGCCAATTACAACTGTCTCTGTCGCTTCCGATTTCAAAGCAACAGGCTCATGGTACTTGGCCTCCGTCCCAATATACAGGCCCAAGGATGAGATAGGTCTTCCAGAGACGTTTCGCACTGTAACCGAAACCTGATAAGCGTTGAGGTCTTCCACCTTCACGACGTTGACGGCTTTCGTGGAGTACTCGATCGCCCATTGGCCGATCCTCTGCCGCGCACGGAATATCGCCGGCCGGCCGGCGAATACCGCCCACGCGAGCAGAACCAAAGCTACGGGGCGGGCCAGATTACGCGTTCGGTCGATCATTGCCTTTGTCCTGCCAAAGGGGCGGCCTGAGAGGCCGCCGCAGGCCGGGGGCCTGCCCCACTTTCATAGGGGCAGGGTTTGCCGTTCAAGTGATCTTCGAATTCGTGATAGAACTTCTCCACGATCGAGATGGTCGGCAGCGCCGCCGCATCGCCCAACGGGCAGAAGGTTTTGCCTAGCATGTTCTTGGCCAGATCGCCGATCAGCGCGATATCGCTGCGCTGCCCCATGCCGTCGTGAAAGCGCTGCAGCAGCTTGCGAATCCAGGAGGTGCCTTCACGGCAGGGGATGCACCACCCACAGCTTTCGTGCGCATAAAACCGCATGATGCGCAGCGCCGCTTTCACCATGCAGGTATCTTCGTGCATGATCACCACGCCGCCCGATCCCAGCATGCTCTTCGCCTTGGCCATCGAATCGTAATCCATGGTCAGACCCTCGCACTCCGCCGCCGTCAGCACCGGGCACGACGAACCGCCGGGAATGAACGCCTTCAGCCTCTTGCCGCCCAGGATGCCGCCGCCGACTTCCTCGATCATGGTTTTTACCGGGAAGCCCAGCTTCAATTCGTAAACGCCCGGACGGTTCACGTGACCGGTCAAACAAGTCAGCTTCGTGCCGCCGGCCTTCGGTATTCCCAGCGCCGCGAACGCCGCGCCGCCATCGCGAATGATCGCGGGCACCGCGCAATACGTCTCCACGTTGTTCAGAATGGTGGGGCATTGAAACGCCCCCGAGACCGCCGGAAATGGCGGCCGGATGCGCGGAATGCCGCGCTTGCCTTCAAGCGACTCCAGCAGCGCCGATTCCTCGCCGCATTCATAAGCGCCCGCGCCGGTGTGCGTGTACAGATCGAAGTCGAAACCCGTGCCGCGGATGTTCTTGCCCAGATAACCGCGCGCGTAGGCCTCCGCAATGGCTTTGTCCACGATCTCGATCAGGTAGCGATACTCGCCGCGGATGTAAATATAACCCGCGTGCGCATCCACCGCCAGCGCCGCGATCAGCGTGCCTTCGATCAACTGGTGCGGGTCGTTCTCCATCAGCAGACGGTCTTTGCAAGTGCCTGGTTCGCTCTCATCCGCATTCACCACGATGTACTTGGGCTTGGGCGACGTGCGCGGCACGAAGCTCCACTTCATGCCAGCCGGGAATCCCGCGCCGCCGCGCCCGCGCAGGTTCGAGATCTTCATTTCGTCGATGATCTGCTCGGGCTTCATGCCCGCGGCTTTCTCGAAGGCCCGATAGCCGTCGGTCGCCAGATAGGTATCGATCGAAGCCGAGTTCTCCAGGCCGAAGCGGCGCGTCAGTACCTTGGTTTCGAGCGGATGCGGTTCGTTGTACAGCATCGGATTACTGAATCTTCCTCAGGCTATCGAGCAGCCGGTCGAGTTTCTCGGGAGTCACTTGATGGTAAAAATCGTAATTCACCTGCACCGCCGGCGCCCACGAGCACGCCCCTATGCATTCCACTTCTTCGAGCGAGATCTGCCCATCGGCCGTCACTTCCTTGTGGCCCACGCCGACCTTCTCACGAGCATGTTCCCAAAGCTCCATGCCCCCGCGCAGGAGGCAACTGATGTTGGTGCAGATCTGCACATGGTACTTACCCAAAGGCTTCTTGTGCAGCATGGAATAGTAGCCTACAACCTCATCCACCTGCAGAGGAGTCACGCCCGTCCGCCGAGCCACTTCTTCGATCAGTTCCGGCGTGACCGACCCAATCTCATCCTGCGCATAAAGCAGCATGGGAATCACTGCCGAGCGCTGCCGCCCCGGCGGATAGCTGTTCAACAGCTTGGCAAACCTGTTTTCCAACTCACTAGAAAAAGTCATCAAAAATCTTTCAGCCGCAGATGAACGCAGATAAACGCAGATAAAACACAGACTTCCTATCCGCGTGCATCCGCGTGCATCTACGGCTAAATTTCATCTGTCGCAATCCCCCAACACGAAGTCCATACTTCCAATCGACGCGATCACGTCTGCGATCAGAGTGCCTTCCACCATCCGCGGCACACCTTGCAAATTGCCGAAACTCGGACCGCGCACGTGCACCCGGTAGGGGTGCGTGGTACCGTCGCTGACCACGTAATAGCCCACTTCGCCGCGCGGCGATTCGATCGCCTGGTAAACCTCGCCCGCCGGCACGCGGAAGCCCTCGGTCACAATCTTGAAGTGATAGATGAGCGCCTCCATCTGCGTCTTCATCTTCTCCCGATCCGGCAAAACCACGTGCGGCGCGTCCGCCGTCCAACGCCCGGCGGGCATGCCTTCGAGCGCCTGCTTCACGATCCGCGCGCTCTGCCGCATTTCCTCCACGCGCACCTGGTAGCGCGCATACACATCGCCTTCGGTTTGCGTCGGCACTTCGAAATCGAACTTGTCGTAGCTGGAATACGGCTGGTCCTTGCGCAGATCGCACTTCAAGCCGGCGGCCCGCAGCATCGGTCCGGTCACGCCCAGGTCCAGCATGTCTTCGAGCGACATGTAGCCGACGCCGCGCGTGCGCCCGATCCAGATGCGATTGCTGGTCAGCAGCTCTTCGTACTCGTCCACCTTGCTCGGAAACGCGTCGATGAAGGTGCGCACGCGCTGCTGCCATCCGCGGGGCGGCTCCAGCGCCAGCCCGCCGATGCGGAAATAGCTGGTCATCATGCGCTGTCCCGAATACATCTCGAAAATCCGCAGGATGTCTTCGCGCTCGCGGAAACAATACAGGAACACGCTCATCGCCCCAATGTCGATAGCGTGCGTGCCCAGCCACACCAGGTGGCTGTTCAAGCGCGTCAACTCCGTCAGCATCACGCGCGTCCACTGCGCCAGCGGCGGAATGTCCAGGCCCAGCAGCTTCTCCACGGCCAGGCAGTAGCACAGATTATTCGAGAGCGGCGCCAGATAGTCGATACGGTCGGTCAGCGTAACCGCCTGCTGGTACGTCTTGACTTCGAATTCTTTCTCGATGCCGGTGTGCAGATACCCGATGTCCGGCCGGCACTTCACGATGGTCTCGCCGTCCAGTTCCAGTTCGAGGCGCAGCACGCCGTGCGTCGAAGGATGCTGCGGGCCCATGTTCAGGCTCATGCTGCGCGGCTTCGTGCCGCTCGCCGCTACCGCCGCCGACTCGGGAATAGGTGTAGCAACTGTATCGCTCACGTTCGTTCCTGTCTCAAACCCGGTCGCCCGTTATGCTGGAATCCTTGCGCAGCGGATGCCCTTCCCAATTGTCCGGCAGCATGATGCGCCGCAAATCCGGATGGTTGCGAAACCGCACGCCGAACAGGTCGAAAGTTTCCCGCTCGAACCAGTTCGCGCCACGCCAGACTTCCGTCACCGAATCGATCTCCGGATGGCCGCCCGGCAAGCGGCATTTCACGCGCAGCCGCTCGTTCCGGTCGAGCGAGTGCAGATGATACACCACTTCAAAGCGCGGCTCCGCCGGATACCAGTCCACGCCGGTAACGGTGCTCAGGCGGACAAACCCCTGATCGTATTTCAAGAATCCGCACACGCTCACGATCTTCTCAGGCACGATCTCGACGGTCAACTCGTCCCGGTCGAACCTAGCCGTAACCACGGCGTTCGCGTCGAACGCTTCCAGGGCCGCCGCGGTCGCGTGTTCTTTCAGATTTTCAGGAAGCATGCGATTGGGTTACCGTTTCCGCGGCTGGCCGGCGCCGGACCAATCCAGCGCGCCTTTTTTCCAGATGTAGAAAAATCCCGCCAGGACGAGGGCGATGAACACCAGCATCTCGAAAAACGCGAACATCTTCAGTTCCCGGTACACCACCGCCCACGGATACAGGAAGATGGCTTCAATATCGAACAAGATGAACAGCATGCCTACCAGGTAGAACTTCACGCTGAACCGCTCGCGCGCGCTGCCCGTGGGCGTGATGCCACATTCATAGGGCATGTCCTTCACGCGATTCCGGACTTTGTGGCCCAGAATGTATGAAATGCCGACCATGCCGGCGGCCACCGCCATGGCGATGAGCGCCTGGAGCAGCACGGGCCAATAGGTTTCCGCGTAGGTCTGGGGCATGGGCTTAAATATGACTATAATGGTTGCCAAAGAACAGTGTCAACCAACGTCCAGATCGAGGTGACCCTCAACGGCGAGGTTCGGGCGATTCCGCAAGGGCAGACGATTCTGCGATTGCTGGAATCGCTGGGGCTGGACCCGGCCCGCGTAGCCGTGGAACTCGATCGCCGCATCGTCAAGCCGCACGATTGGGGCACCACGCCCATCGGTGGTGGCGCCCGTCTGGAGATCGTGCAATTCGTCGGAGGCGGCTAGTGCTAGTGGGGCGGGCGTCCACGCCTGCGGCGGGTCTCCAGAGCCGCCCGCGCGGACAGGCCAGGAGGCCCGTCCCGCCCCCAAGAAAAAACAGGAGAAATACGACGCATTGATGCTACTACCGTACGGAACCGTGGAAGGTCGGCGTGGACGCCGGCCGCGGCTTGCCGCTATGGAAGAGGCGGCCTGAGAGGCCGCCGCAGGCTGAGAGCCTGCCTCACAACTGCTATGGAAAGGCGAGCGTGATATCGTGCCCATCACTTACTACAAACTGCCCAACGGCCTGCGCGTGATCCTTTCGCCCGACGACACCGCGCCCACGGTGGTCGCCGCGGTCTATTACCGCATCGGATTCCGCGTCGAGCCCAAGGATCGCACCGGCTTCGCGCACCTGTTCGAACACATGATGTTTCAAGGCTCCCAAAACCTGGGCAAGATGGAATTCATCCGCCTCGTGCAGCAAAACGGAGGCGTCCTCAACGGCTCCACGCGCTTCGATTTCACCAACTACTTCGAACTGCTCCCCTCCAATAAGCTCGAAACCGCGCTGTGGGCCGAGGCCGACCGCATGAAGGGGCTGGCCATCACCGACGAGAATCTGAAAAACCAGCAAGACGTCGTCATCAACGAGGTGAAGACGGCCGTTCTCAACCAGCCCTACGGCGGCTTCCCCTGGCTGTGGATGCCGCAATACGCCAACTCGAACTGGTATAACTCCCACAATTTCTACGGCGAGCTAAAAGACATCGAAGCCGCCACGCTCGCCGACGTGCAGGCGTTCTTCAAAACCTACTACGCGCCCAACAACGCGGCTCTGGCCATCGTGGGCGACTTCGATCCCGGCGAAGCCACGGCCATGATCGCGAAATATTTCGCCGGAATTGCGCCGGCCGAATTGCCGCCGCCGCCCGACCTCAGCGAGTCGCGCCAGGAAGAGGAGAAGACCGCCACCCGCCAGGACCCGCTGGCGAACCGCCCGGCCCTGGCCTTCTCGTACCACATGCCGCCGCGGAATTCGCCGGAATACTTCGCCATGGGTCTGCTCGACCAAATGCTGGTGCAGGGCGACGACAGCCTCCTCTACCAGGAACTGGTCAAGAAACACGGGTTCGCCGGTGAAGTGGCCGGAGCCATCAACGAGCTGGGAAACATGTTCGATTACGACGGCCCCATGCTGTGGACCACATCGCTTTTCCATGACGCCACCGTCCAGCCTGAGCAGATCCTGGCGGCCGTCGATACCGTCATCGAGGGACTGCGGTCGAAGCCCGTGGACCAAAGCCTGGTAGATCGCAGCATCACCAAGATGCGATCTTACCTGTACGACACTCTGACCCAGTTCGGAGGCTTCGGGCGCGCCGACCTGATGGCCTGTTACGCGCTGTTCGACGACGACCCCTCCCGCATCGATTCCCTCGAATCGGAATTCCGCAAAGTGACGCCGCAACTGGTCGAAAGCACCGCCCGCGAGTATTTGCGCAAGACCAACCGTACCGTGCTGCTGATCGATCCCGGCGCCGGCGCACCCGAAGAGGAACCGCAATGAGGCTCCGCCATGTCCAGTGAAGTGTTCGCCGGCCCCCGGGAAACCCCGCCGCAAGGGCCGCCGCCGAAGCCGTTCCATCTGCCCGCCACCACGGATTTCAGCTTGCCGAACGGCATGCAGGTGACTATCGTCCCTTATGGGATCGTGCCGAAAGTCGCGGTGCGCGCGGTCGTTAGCGCGGGCGCCATCGACGAATCCGCCTCGCAAGTGTGGTTGTCGAAGCTCAATGCCGCGCTTATGAAGGAAGGCACCCGCACGCGTACGGCCGAGCAGATCGCGCGCGAGGCCGCCGAGATGGGCGGCCAACTCGAAATCGATGCGGGGTCCGACCACACTTCCGTGGGCGGCGTGGCGCTCTCCGATTTCGGGCCCCAATTCGTGGCGCTGCTGGCGGACGTGCTGACCGCTCCGTCGCTGCCCGCCTCGGAACTGTCCCGGCTGCAGGCCGACCTGGTCCGTGAACTCTCCATCGGCAAAACGCAGCCTGAGGTGCTCGCCCAGGAGCGCTTCTTCAAAACCCTGTTCCCCGATCATCCCTACGGGCGCACATTTCCCTCCGAGAGCGACCTCGAAGGCTACACCGTTGAGGACGTGCAGACGTTTTACCGCAAGAACTTCGGCGCGGCGCGCACGCATCTTTATATTGCGGGCAAGTTGGAAGGCGACCTGCGGCGCGCGGTGGAAGATGCGTTCGGCGGTTGGGCCACCGGATCGCCCGCGCCCGATCTGCCGGCGCACCCGGCCAAAGTGCGCTCGCTCCAATTCATCGACCGGCCCGGCGCAGAGCAGTCGAACCTCTTGATCGGCCTGCCGGTAGCGGCGCCGTCCAGTCCGGATTACATCAAGCTGGAGGTCATGGATTCGTTGCTGGGCGGCTCTTTCGCCTCGCGCATTACCAGCAACATTCGCGAGCAGAAGGGCTATACCTATTCGCCGGTCAGCCAGATCGGCACCCGCCGGCATCTCGCCTATTGGCTGCAATCCGCCGATGTGACCACCGCCGTCACCGGGCCGGCACTCGACGAGATTTTTTACGAAATCGACCGGCTGCGCAACGATCCGCCATCCGCGGAGGAGTTGCAAGGCATCCAGAACTACCTGGCCGGGATCTTCGTTCTACGCAACACCGTCAGCCCGGACGCCATCATCGCGCAGTTGCATTTCGTGGATGCCCAGGGGCTGGACCGCTCCTACCTGTCCACCTACGTGCGCAAGGTCATGGACGTGCAGCCCGCCGACGTCCAAGGCATGGCCGAAACCTACCTCGATCCGGCGAAAATGACCATCGTGGTGGTAGGCGACAAGGCCGAGATCGCGGACCAGATCGCCCCGTACGAAGCACAACAGGAACCACAGATAAACACAGATGAACACAGATAAGACACTCGGACCCGCCGCACAGGAGTGGATCTTATCTGTGTCTATCTGTGTCCATCTGTGGTTCCAGGCTGTTAAGCGAAGCTGCGCACGGCCGCGGCTTCGTCGTCGTGCACGTCGAAGACCGTGTATAGCTTGGTGATCTGCAACAGATCCTTAACCCGCTTGGTCAGATTCAGCAGCTTGAGCTGGCCGCCCTGGTTGGTCACCGTAGTGAAGCCGGACACCAACTCGCCGATCCCCGAGCTGTCGATATAGGAGACATCTCCGAGGTTCAACAGGATCTTCTTTTGGTTCTTGCCAACCATTTCGCGGAGCAGGTCGCGCAACGCGCTGGACCCTTCTCCCAACGTGATCCTTCCGGCCACATCCACCACGCTCACGTCGCCGACTTGTCTCGTGCTTAGCTTTATACTCACTAAAATATGCCTCCTGGCTCGCAACCGAGCCTGTTCCCTATCGTCTTTTACTTCGACACCAGGTGCTTCACCAAAGTTACTTCGGTACCCGCCGGTTCCAGGCGGCGCACCTGAAAATCGTCCATGAAAGCCTTGATTAGAAAGATGCCGCGGCCGGAATGCCGCAACAGGTTCTCCTGCGCCAGCGGATCCGGCAGATTGTCGTAATCGAAGCCTTCGCCCTGATCCGCGATCCTCACCACAAACTCTCCGGCGGATTTGGAAACCGATAGATGCACTTTCTTGTGGGCGTTATACCGGTTTCCATGCACCACCGCATTGACCATGGACTCCCGAACGGCCATGGCGATCTTGTGCAGGTCGTCTTCCGGGACCCCTGCTTTCTCGGCTTCCAGCAACGCCAGTTCTTCGGCGTCATCCACGCTTTCCAGGGTCGAGTCCAGAAACCGCTCGACGGTTTCCGTATCGCCGCGCGAATTTTTTCCCATAGTCAAGGCGCCACGGCGCATGGTCAAAACGAATGGCTAGAATAAATTACCGGAGTGCTGAAAGTCAAGCTCGCAGCCCAAAAGAGGCGGCCTGAGAGGCCGCCGCAGGCTGAGAGCCTGCCCCACTAAAGTCGGCGTCATTCCCTCGCCGCAGCCTTGGCCTGCTCGGTGGCGCCCGAAAGCCGCTCCAGTTCGGCAAGTTCCCTTTTCATCCGCGCGGCGTCCTCCGCATCCGGCGCCAGCGCAACGTAGTTGCGAAGGTGCGCGGCGGCGCCCACGTAGTCCTTCTTCCACGCCAGGATCGTCGCCAGCACTTGCTCCAGCTTTGGGTACCGGTGGGTCGGATCCAGCTTTTCCCCGGCCCGCGCGCTCTTCTCCGCCGCACCAAACTGGCCCAGGTTCAGGTTGGCGGTGGCACTGTAATAATATGCCACAGGGTAGTCCACCGCATCCAGTTTCAGCAGCCGGCTGGTGGTGTCGGCAAGTCCGGCCCAGCTTTCGCCTCTGAATTCCATCCCGGCCAGCTTCAGGTACGGGCTGACGAATTTGGCGTCCGCCATGATCGCCTTCGCATAGGACTTGCGCGCCTGCTCCAAATCCTCATTCTGCTCCTGAGTCCGCCCCAGCTCATACCATGCCGCCGCATAGTTGGGATAGATCTCCACAGCTTTCTGGAGATCCTTGACGGCCTCCGCGAGTTTGTTCTTGCGTATATTTTGAAGGGCTCGCTGGTAAGCCCGGCGGGCCTCCTTGGGAGCTTCGAGACTGGTCACGCTGACAGCCGAGCCCTCCACATTAGCCAACCGGTGCAACACGATGGTGCCGACGTTCGAATCGTCAAGAACGCGCCGTGCCCCCAGGCTGACCGTATCCGAGCGAAAACCCGCCAGCACCGCGCGCAGGTCGCAGTTGGCAAGCTCCAAATCGGGCGTGTTGGGCGTCTGTGACTGCTGCGATCCAATACTGTTGGAAACGCCGGCTCCCGAGTGGCTGGTGCCTTGCAGAACGGAACCCCCTTCGCTGGCGTCCTGCATGACCCCGGATGACTGGCCGATCTGAAAACTGAACCGCCCCTTTTTATCGGTGTACCCTTGGGCCCGCGGCGCACCATTGCATACCCGCTCAATGGTGACCGGATCCGGAGGTGCGTTGCCGTCGTCCAGCATGACGTTGCCGCTCAAGTAAATGCCCCCGTTGAGGGAACCGACTGGCGGCCCGTCCGACCGCCCCGTCAAGTTAGGGGGAGCCATGCTCGGCCCCGGCCCGGTAGTTGCGCCTGATGAGGAAGGAGATCCAGGCCTTTGCGCCGTTACCACTTGAATGGAGGTGACAATCCCGATCGCCAGCCCCGCCCAGCTTCGCATCCTGATGCTCATCCGCATGAGAGCACCCCCTTTTCGCTAGTCACATTATACACTGGTCTGCCGTGGCACATGCCGTGTGGCGGGCGTCCAGGCGTGCGGCGGGCTCCAGACCCGCCCTTTCTCCCAATACGTTCGTTGCAGGACCCGCCTCAAGCCTTGCTAGAATATGGCTTCGCAGAATGGTCCCATGAAAACATTCACCATCTTGTCCGCTGCCGCCCTGCTGCTGGTGCTGGCCGGGTGTTCGACGGAACCCCCCGCGCCGCAAAAGAAGGCCGAAGAAAAACCCGCCGAGCCGGTTACGGGCCGTCAAGCCCTTCAGCAGATGTTTATCGCCGCGCGTGGCTGGGCCCCCGATGTCCAGCCCATCAAAGTCACCTGCATCTTGCTGCCCGAGGTCAAGGCCGAGCCGGGAAAAGCCCCCGCGTGGCAGGCCCTCTTCGTCTCCGCCAGCCACAGCAAGGCGCGCAGTTACACCTATTCCGTCGTGGAATCCGAGGGCAATCTTCACAAGGGCGTGTTTGCCGGGTTGGATCAAAGCTGGTCCGGTCCCTCGGGAGAGACGAAGCCTTTCCCCATGGCCGCCATCCAATTCGATTCCGATCAAGCCTATCAGACCGCGATGAAAAAAGGCGCCGAGTACGACAAGAAGAACCCCGGCAAACCGATCATCTTTTTGTTGGAAGCCAACAACAAATTCCCCGACGTCAGTTGGCGAGTGATCTGGGGCGAGTCCGTAGGCACCAGCGCCTTCTCGGTTTTCGTGGACGCCTCGACCGGCGGATATCTGGAAACCATGCACTGAGCCATATCCCAAGAAACTTGGAACCACAGATGGATACAGATGCACACAGATAAGAAAATGTTTTGGCGTTATCCGTGTCTATCTGTGTTCCTCTGTGGTTCCCTGTTCTGCCTTATGGCGCGTGAGCCTGAGACTGCCGCCAGCCGCTACGCGGCATCCGATTTCGCGCTGACCGCCAACCCGCAGGCCCGGCAATGGAAAAACGCGCCCGCCGTATTCGCCGGAAATGGCCCGCGCGGCGAACCCGTCCCCGGCCACCGCACCGAGATCCGTTCCCGCTGGACCAGCACCAACATCTACTTCCTGTTCATTTGCCCCTACCAGGAGTTGCATCTGAAACCGAAACCGTCCACGGCCGCCGAGACCAATCAGCTCTGGAACTGGGATGTGGCCGAGGTTTTCGTGGGCAGCGATTTCGATCG
>JBEKPZ010000226.1:0-11962 GCA_049520215.1 Bryobacteraceae bacterium
GCCGCCGCGGCGCCCGGCTGCTCACCCTCGTAGACGGGCACCAGCTTCATCCCGCAATCGGGCGCGATGCCGGGCTTGTCGGACTTGTACCAAGGGTGCATGGCATCCACGTAATACAGGATCTTGCGCGCACTCTTGGCAGCTTGCGGCTTCGCATACCAGCGGCCATATCCATAGCCGCCCACAAAGCCGCCGGCGATCAATATAAGAACCGCAATCGTGCGTCTCACTGACTCACCTCCCCGGTGGTATCGAGTTCCATACCGGTCATCTCCTCCAACTGATCCAACGCCGCCACATAGCGCATCAACTCTTCGTGGTAATTCAATTCGTAATCCACCACGGTCATGAAATTCGTCAGTACCGAGAGAGCGTCCAGCGCGCCGGTTTCGTAGCCGGCCATAGAGGACTCCAGCGCCAGATTCGCCTCGGGTATTACCGACTTCAGGTACAGATCCATCAGCTTGCGCGCGCTTTGGGCCGTCACGTAAAACTCTTTGATGCGCGCATTCAGCAATTGTGCGGAGGCTTCGTAGTTGTGCCGCGCCTCGCTCAGCGCGAAGACCTGTTCGTTGACGCCCGCGCGCTGCTTGCGCCAGAAATACGCCGGCAGCTTAAAATCCACGCGCGCCTGGAACATGGGCGGCATGCCTCCCTGGTTGAAGTAGCCGCCCGAAATGGTGTAATCCGGATCGTATTCCTTGCGCGCCAGGTTGGCGGACAACTCGCCGCGCTCCACCATCTTCTGCTCGCGACGCAGGATGGGCGCCTCGGTGCGGGCGTGCGCGTAGAGATCTTCCAAAGTGGCCATTAGCGGAGGGGCTTCCTCGGCGGTGGGCGCCTCGATCGCTCCCCCAGGCGGACGATTCAACAAGCCGAGAATCTCGGCTTGCCTAGCCGCCTTTTCTTCCTCCAGCCGGACCGCCCGCGTTTCCAGGATGGCGTACTGGGTGTCCGCCCGCAGCACGTCCTGCTGCGCCGCGCGGCCCACCGAGTAGCGCGCCTCGGTCACGCGCATGAAGGTGCGCAGCAACTCCTGGCTGCGCTTGATGGAATCGATCGAAACGTCGGCATGGTGCAACTCGTGATACGCCATCTTCAGCCGCGCGACCACGCTCAGGCGCACAGAGAGATATTGCTGGAACTCCGCTTCCGCCTCTTTTTCGGCGATCTCGCCGCGCAGTTTGCGCTTGCCCGGAAACGGCACTTCCTGCGAGATCGAGATGCCCGCGTTGCTCGTAGGATTGGTGCCCAGCCCGCCGCCCGGCAGCGGGGTCCCGTTGCTGGTGTAGCCCAGCGACACCGTTGGATCGGGCAGGCTGCTGGCGATGCTCGGCCGCTGCCGGGCCGCTTCATAGCGCTTCTGCGCGGCCAGGATCTCGCGATTGTTCTGTAACGCCTCGCCGACCAGCGCGGGCAATGATTGAGCTAGCGCCGGATAGCACCAGGCCACCGGCAAGAAAATCCAAATATGACGCATATCCTTTTCACCTGAGACCGCAAGACAAATCGGCAGATGAAAGGAAAGCTAGATACGGATGCTGGAGTTCAGGAGTTCGAGATCGGGCGGAGAATACGGGATGACAAAGCGGGCACCCCTGGGTGCGACCGGCGCCAGGGGCGTCGTATCCGCACTTACAAAGTGCGCATTCGCCGCGGCCTGAAGCTGCACTTTGGGCGCCGGATCGGCCTTGACAAAGTGCTTCAGCGCGAACGACTGACAACTGTTCTGAGAAGTGACAGGCTGCTTACCCGGGTGCTTACAACAATCGTGCGCCGGTGCGTGGGACGCGAGACTAAGCAGAAGCTGCGGGCAAGAGAGGCAGTTACCCCAAAGCAAAGCGCCTAGCAACAAGAAAGCCAGGACGAAATTGGAGACAGCCCGCATCGAAACCAAAGTATAGCAGGTTTCGTCGACTGCTTCCTGACTGTACTACTATCCATCAGTTCCTTCGCGCGCCGTGGGGCGGGCGTCCACGCCTGCGGCGGGTCTCCAGACCCGCCCGGTGAGCGAAGCTCGCCATGCCTGCTGCTATGTGCTACGGCGACGACTGCTGGGGGGCAGGTTGTCAACGGTTGGCGGCGGTAGATATCGCGGCTAGGTAAAATCGAATCTGAACCTATGTGGCTATTCCGTCGCAAAGACCGCCAGCAGGAAATGTCCGACCCGGCCGCGGACCGGGTGCGCGCCAAGTACGCCAGCTTTCGCGAGCTTCTGGCGTTGAATAACGAGTCGCTGGAACTCATGGCCGGTCTTCAGGACGACTTGCAATACGTGCCGCCGCGCCCGGAAGTATTGGGCGGCCGCATCGGCACGATCTTCGAGCGCATTCGCGGCGTCGTGGCTGCGCTGGAGCGTCTTACCGGTGTCTCGCAACGGACGCTGGCCGCGGCCGTCGAAACGCAGCAAAACGAAATCGACCGCTATGCCACCAGCCTGGAGGAGCGCGCGAAACCGAGGCTCACCGCGCGGCTTTCCCAACTGAATGCCGATTCGGAAAGCGAAGCAGGCAGCAAGGCCGCCGTGCTCGGCGAGATCCGCAACCGGCTGGGCCTGCCGGTTCCCGACGGTTTCGTCCTTACCACGGAAGCGTACCGGCAATACTGCGGGATTCCACTTTGGGAAAGGATCCGCGACGCCACGCGCGATCTTGACCTGAACGATCTCGAAGCCCTCCGGCGGGTGTCCGAGTCACTCACGCGGGGTGCCCTGGAATGCGCGCTGCCCCACGCCGCGGAGTCCGCGATATCCAGCGGCGCCGCCGAGTTGCTCGCGCAAGGCGGCGCTCTGGCGGTACGTTCCAGCGCCCGCGGCGAGGGTAACGCGCGATCTTATGCGGGCCAATTTCTCAGCCTCTTGAACGTGCCTGCCAGCCAGGCAGTGGACGCCTACCGTCGCGTGATTGCGGCAAGGTTCCGCGAACGGGCGCTGGTCTACCGTCTCTCGGCCGGTCTGCTGGAGGTGGACACGCCCATGGCGGCGCTGTTCGTCAAGATGATTCCGGCGCGCGCGGCCGGCATCATGTACACGCGCGACCCGGGCAACCCGAAAAGCAAGACTCTCTGGATTACCGCGACGCGAGGTTTGGGGCTCGGCATCGCCAGTGGCCACAACCCCGCCGACCTCTTCCTGGTGACGCGCTCCTCGCCGCATGCCGTGGTCGAGCGTAACCTCGCCAAGAAGGCAGAAGAAGTTGTCTTGCAGGAGGGAGGCGGCATCACCACGGTACCCGTGGTGACCGCAGTGCAGGAGCAGCCCAGCTTGCCGGATGTTTATCTGCACACCCTGTCCGATTGGGGCGTGCAGATTGAGCGCCATTTCCGGACGCCGCAGGACATTGAATGGGTGCTCGACCGCGATGGCGCGCTGTGGATCGTCCAGTCGCGCCCCCTGGCGAACGCCGACGCCGGGCGTGCCAAACCGCGTTCCGTTCCCAAGACCGAACCGCGGCTGGCCGGCGGCCGGACCGTGTATCCCGGCCGAACTTCCGGCCCGGCGTTTCTGGTCGAAGAGATTCAAAATATCGGCGAGGTCCCGCCGGGCGCGGTGGTTTTCATCCGCAAGCCCTCGCCGGAAATCGTCGGGATACTGCCGCGCATCGCCGGACTGGTGGCCGAGTGGGGCAATGTCGCGGGCCACGCAGCCACGCTGCTGCGAGAGTTCCAGATTCCATCCGTATTCCAGATGACGGGCGCGTTCGAACGCCTGACCAGCGGCGAGCCGGTGAGCCTGGATGCGGTGCAGGCCCGCCTCTATCCAGGCATCCTGTGGCCGCCCGGCCGCAAGGAATCGTCCGTCGTGGAACGCTACCGCGAAAGGGCCAGCGATCCCATCGGCATGCGGCTGCTGACGCTCAACCTGCAGGACCCCGCGGCCGACAACTTCCGCCCGGCCGGCTGCAGATCCGGCCACGATGTCCTTCGTTATTGCCATGAGAAAGCCATCGAAACCATGTTCGAGGTGAACGATCGCGAACTGGGCCGCGGCGGCGCGCAGTCCTTCCGGAAACTGGAGACGCCGCTGCCGCTGAATCTCTCGGTGATCGATCTGGGCGGCGGACTGGCGCTGGCCGACCCTTCGAAGCGCTCGGTCACGCCCTCTCAGATCGTCTCCAGACCGTTTCAGGCATTGTGGCGAGGCATCAGCCATCCAGAAGTAACCTGGACCCGGCACATGCCGGCGAGCATCGGCGATCTCGCATCCGTTCTGGCGGCCACCTTTACCCCGCGCGGCGGCATCGGGCGTCCGCTGGGCGAGGAGAGTCACCTCATTGTGGCCGACGAGTACATGAACCTGAACTCCCGCCTCGCGTATCACTACAGCCTGGTGGATGCCTGCCTCTCCGACACGCCTGGCGAGAATTACATTTCGTTTCGATTCGAGGGCGGCGGCGCCAGCCACGGCCGCCGAAGCCTGCGCGCCTGTTTCCTGGAAAAATGCCTGGTCCACTATGGATTCCGCGTGGATCGCCGCGGCGACCTGGTTAACGCGTGGTTCCGCAAAGCGCCGGCCGATCAGACCGCGGAGCGTCTCGATCTTCTAGGCCGCCTGCTGGCCTGTTCCAGCCAACTCGATATGTACATGACCAGCCGGGAGGCAATGAACTGGTTCGCCGAGCAGTTTATTTCGGGGAACTACGCGTTCCGGCAGCCGGACTAAAGTCCCGCGCGGGCGTGGGGCAGGTTGCCAACCTGCAGGCCGATTGTCAATCGGCCTTCGCGAGCGAGGCTCGCGTTGCGCGGGGCTTTACCCCACCCTCCATTTCTCACCTCACGTTGAGTGTCTTCTTGAGCCAGGCGATCATCTCCGGTTTCCAGTGCTGCATTTCCGGCGCGCGCCAGCCTCCCATGCCGTGCCCGCCCCCTTCGATGACGATCAGATCGCACGGCGTGCCCACCTTGCGGATCGCATCGCAAAACTCGGTCGATTGGTCGAAGCTCACCTGGTCGTCCTTAGTGCCGTGAATCGCCAGGAACGGCGGCATTCCCTTGTGAACGGCGGCGATGGGCGCGACCGCGCGCAGCTTTGCCAGGCCGGCTTCATCCAGTTCTTCCACGCCGAAGAAATGAATGCCGCCGCCGTTGGCCGCGTGACGGCGAATGGTGGCCATGTTGAAGCGCTCGGGATGGTCGCGCCGCGCCAGGGCCAGCTTGGCGTAGTCTGACGGTCCATAGAAATCGACGACGGCCGCAACTTTGGTAGCCGGTGTTTCGTGGGTGCCGGCATAGTTCACGAAGAACCCGCCGGCGGATTCTCCGACAATGGCGATCCTGGAGACATCCACGCGGTACTCGGCGGCGTGGGTCTTCACCCAACGGATGGCGCTGTTCACGTCTTCGATCGCTTCGATGAAGTGCACGGCCGGCGCGAGCCGGTAATCGATGCTGAACCAGGCGAAGCCGGCGCCGGTCAGCGGTTCGAACAAAGGCCGGACATTGGTGCTTTTGCTTCCCTCGTCGAAGCCTCCCCCGTGGATCAGAATGGCGGTGGCAAACGGCCCCGGTCCATCCGGCACGTGCAGGTCGAGCAGCAGGGGCTTGCCGTCCGGGCGGGCGTATTCGACATTCGTCTGGTCAAGAGGCGCGGCAGACAGAGCGGCGGCGCAGGCCAGCGTCAGAATCAGGGCGGATCTTCGCATGCATCTAGTGTAGCGTTCGTGGCGCAGACGGCAGGCCACGAAAAACGATGGCCTGCCCCACAGTGAGTATCCAGTAAGCTGTGCGCGCTTCATTGCCCCTCCACGGAAACATCCAAGGCAGTGAAAAACGCATCCTTGCCGTCGCCGATAGCGGCATTCCCACTGCTGAACACCTTTTCGCCGATATGCATCCCCAAGCGCCGGTAGCTTTCAAACTGCGACTCGTCGAACCACTGGTCGGCGGTGGATTCGTGCGGGAACGCCGGCACCAGCTTGTGGTATCCAAGGACGTCGGCTGGCTCATCGCCCGTAATGGACGACTTAACATAAATGAGGGTGCCGTGCGGACCGTTGGGATAGTGAATCGTGCCGATCGCAAAATGGTTTCCCGAAAAATTCTCCGGAGTATTATCGGGTTGGCGCTCGATCGCCGAGAGCTTCTTGATGTCGATCTCCACTCCAAAATCGGTGCGGCACATGCGAATGGCGGTGGCCAGGCCGCCAAAGCTCAGCGTCTCGTCCTGTTCGGCGTCGCACACCACGATGTAGCGGCAGCGGCGCCGGACCAGTTCATACAGCCCCATGTTGTCAAAATGTCCCCCGTCGGATAAGTTGACGAAGTCGCTGGTTGCGTCGGTAGTCCCGAACAGTTCCATCACGGTGTATGGCAGTCCGAGTGTCGGACTGCTCCAGTCCGGTTTGGATTGCGCCGGGTTGCCTAGCCACCAGCCCAACCGCACATTGAACACCGTCATCAAAAAGGCGATGGCGGTGGACGTGTGATACCCCTGGTTGGGGCTGGCCGCAGCTCCCGAGATTGCCACGGACGTACCCAGCATGATGCCGCCGCCCGTGCTCTTGGCGACGGCCCAGGTGGGCCAGTAGGCGTTATCCAACTTGGTACCGACGCGCATTTGCCGGTTTGCGGACGTGCCGGAATCGTCCACGCCCGTATCGTATCCGCTAAAGACCGGGGTGAAGATGAAGGATGCGCCCTTGCGCTCCTGCCAGGCCAGGTTGCGCCCGCTGCTCAGATTGAGAGTTGCATTGATAATCGGGAACGGACCGCTGAACTCCGGGGAGTCCAACTTGTTCAGCCGGAGATCGTCGCGGTAGTCGAACTTGGTAAAGGGATTGGGGTCTCGTTCGCCTTGCTCGCGCGAAGATCCCATATAGCAGCGCACGATGCGATTCTTATAAAAGTGGTGCAGCGAGAACTCATTGATGTCCACGCGCCACGACATCAGCACGGCGATCGCACCGCTGAGCAGCGCCAGATCCAGCAGGCCGGCGTACCAATCACCCTTGAAATTCAGCCGGCCATCGCGCCATACCGTTCGCGCAACCGTAGACCGCCGCTGCGATTGCATCTCCTTCCAGTACACACCCCAAACCCCGGGCGGACCGGGATCGGCAGACACCGCGGGCCGCGGGGCATCGTATTCACTGTATTTGACCAACTCGTGAGTCCCCAAAGCAATCGCCAGCACAAAGCCTGCCATGAAAACGTATGGCCCCACGCTGGCCAGCAGCTTCAGGGCGGTAGCCGAGACGTCAGTCTGGTCTGGAGCGGCCGAGCCAGTCTTGGCGCTGTTTCCCGCCAGCAAACTGCCGATCGTCGTCGCGACCCATGCCCCGGTAATTGTGGACTTGGCCCAAGTGCCGGCCGAAACGCCGGCAAACTTCAGCAAGCCGGGGCCCCCGATCGCCGCGCCAAAGACCAACAGCCAGCCGAGCGAATAGATGGTGGCCCAGGCGCCCAACCGGCCGATCCATTCGCGGATGTCGTCGGGGATATCGCGCCCCATCAGTCCGACATTCAGCACCACGCCTAACGACAGTACCCCGACGACCCCCGGCGGACCTACGGTCAGCAGGAGCCACGGGCTGTAAATATGGCCGAGCCAGCCGTCCATCAGCATTGCCAGGCCATAGAACATCCATGCCGTGGCGTAGCCGGAGGCAAGTGCCACGCCGACCTGCAGCAGCCCATCCAAAAGCACGGCGGCGCGGTTGTCGTGCTGCGCCAGGAAGCACCGCGGAAACCCGCTCAGCACTTGCAGCAACCCGTAGAGAACGGAGATGATCAACCCCGTCCAAAGAACGTCTCTTATGTCTCTCGCGAAAATCCGCCCAGTGATCAGAAAGGCCGCAACCAACGCCGGGCAGACCACCAGGATCTGGACCCATTTGTCATTGCGCCACTTTGCCGGTCCCTTCCCTGCCAGATTCAGTCCGATAGAAACGGCAGACGCGGACAGGAACAGATAGCTGAACCATGCCAGCCGGTCGAGGGCAGAACCATGGAACCCGCTGAGGCCGGTCATGCCAAACGCACGTGCCAGCAGCACCAGCGCCGCGGTGCCGGCGATCAAAGTGACCAGGTTCAGCAGCGTATTCCGCGACCAGATGGCCCACAACGACCACGTGTCTGCGCTCAACAGGCTCACCTTCGGCGTGAGGTAGTTGCTGAACGCCCGCAGACGAGCGATCGCCTTTTGCGGCAGGGCGCTACCTGTTGCCTGGTCCGGATCGAGTCCGGCTTCCACGTCGTCGATCCCGTGCTTCGCCCGATAGATCATGGCGTTCAACCAGCCGCCGATATAACCGCCGCCTGAGACAGTGGAGAGATAGTCGACGTGGCGCAGAACCTTCAATTTCGCCAGCGCCTGCAGGATGCCGAGGTTGAAAGTGGCGCTCCGGATGCCGCCGCCGGAGAATGCCAGACCGACCAACCTCATGGCGTCGGCCGTCGCCAACGGTTGCGCCGGATCGAGGGGGGCGTCGCCGCCGGGAACTTTTCGGTTGCCGCGCCATATCAGGATGCGCGCCAGCTCCGCCGCAAGGACGGCCGTGAAATCCTTCCGCTCTTCCAATGGTGGATCGGGATACATGTGCCGAATCTCCGCGACGTTGTGCCGGAATTCCGCCGAGGAGGAGATGATATCAGTGTCCTGGTAACAATGCAAGGAGAAGACGAAACTAATCTTATGTCTCGTATTCCTGTGTGCGGCCGGAAATGGTGGCCCATCTCCTCAGGCAAGGCCGCCGCATAGTCCACACGTACGGCTGGAACAATTGATGTCCATATTTATATTTTGGACCGCAATCTCTCCGGTGGGGCAGGTTGTCAACGTTGTCAACCTGCAGGCCGATTGTTAATCGGCCCTTCGGCCTGGCCAAACCGCGCATGGCACTTCACGGCTGACCGCGCGGCGGCCACGCGGCTCAAGGCCCGAATCGTCGGGCTTGCAGGACGTTATGCGCTACTCTGAACGAATGACGCTGTATGAAGAACTGTGCGGGGCGTTTGGGCAATCTGCTGACGACTGGAACGCCTACCACGAGCGATCGATTCGTTTCGTCGCCAAACTACTTACAGGATTTGTGTCTTACCTGGGCGCGCCCCTCCCGCGGGGTAGCAAGGATGACCGAGTGAGGTTTCTACCACCTGAACCGCGGGACCCCGACGCGATGTACACTGCGATGCGAGCGGCAAAGCTTGAGAAAGACGGCTGGTGGGTCGCATACGTCCAATTGACGCTTGCCCGCGGCGAGGGTGTCTATCCGCAGGTCCATGCGCTGTTTCAATTCCGGGTGCGGGTTGAGCCGGACACCTTCACGGTGCGGGTCGGGGACAGTGATCGGTGCCACACGACGACAGACGAGGACGCCACCACGCTGGAATCAGCCTACAAAGAAGCATGCGAGCGAGCGAAAGATTACTTTAGTGCAGGGCTGCAGCGCTTCCTCGACGAAACAGACGATTCAGGGAAGACGCGGAAAATCGGCTTTACATAATAAACAGGCAAACGCGCGGCAAGGCGTCGAGCAGCCCACGCCCAAGAGGTCGCCCACCTGGACCTTCGCATCATCCCAGGAAGCGGCGGGTGTCGCTCAGGTACGCGCTGCGCGTCTGGTGGTTGTCGATGTGCCCGGCTTGAGAATTCCAGGACGAGCTTCGCTGCCTTGGGCGTGCCTGTGAACAGAGAGTGCCATCGCTGCGGGCAAGAGACAGCATGATCTCGGCGTTCATGGGTTCGGAGCCCCAGCAGGCGGCGGCTTCAGGCGGTCAACGATTCGAAGGAACTGACTCGCAAACACGATAACTTCGGCAGCTTCGACCGGTTCGGCGGGAACGTTGCGATGAGCGGTGGAATTCCGATAAAGGCCAAATGCACCAGCAAATCGCGTCCTGCTCGCCAGCGGGTAGCTGTGCGTCGGTGAGGGGGCCAGGTGCGCCACCCTTGGCTGGCGCGAAAGCGAGCGAGAAGATCCTCCAGTCGCGGCACCAAGGCAGAGATTCGGATTGTCGCCATAGAGCGCTATTAAGGACGGTACCAGACGCTGCGGGATAGTGTCTGCGTCGGCCCCCTCAGATCCCTCCCACGGACGAAAGACGTGGCAGAGATGCAGACTGGGCTAACGCGACAGTCGGGCTCGCGAATCCGGCCGCCTTTACACGTCGGACAGAAACGCGGGGTGTCTCAAGCAGCGGCGTCCGCGGGATTCACAACTTCAATGCCGTTATAGCGGGAAAATCCAGTCCTGTCGAAGGTGAGGATGCTGGTGAGGCCATGCACCTGCATGGCGGCCACCAGTCGTGCGTCGTGCGCTGGCTTCCCAGAAACCTGATACCGGATGACCAGGTTCTCCCAAACCGGATAAATCGCCGGCGTATCGGGCAACAGAGGGAACATGCCCTTCAGACGCATCAGTTCGGATGTCGCTTCCTGTATCGATAAGCCTAGGCCGTTTTGCGCCACCGGCCGCGTAGCGACCACCCACAACTCGAAGAGGTTTTGAGGAACAATATGAATGTCGTGGCCCAGGCTTGGCAGAGCTTCAAGGGCGCGCGCTACCGTTTCGTACTGGGGATGTCGAACCTGAAGTGTCCTGAGAAGTGTGCTGGTGTCAATGAGCAAGAGGGCCTCATGTTAAGTCCGGATAAATGCTCTCCCTGCTCATCGCCTCGTCGGAGAGTACCGGGATCGTAGGGTCATGACCGTCAGCCCAGGCACGAAACTGCCGCGCCCACTCCCGCGGATTGGTTCTCTGCAAGTGGGCGATGGAAACGGGCTGCACGGACTGTTCGGCAAGCTCCAGCATCCACTGCTCAACGCTCAACCCGCGCGCCCGCGCCTGGGCCTCGAACGCAGCTTCTTTTTCCGGCGGCAAATTGAGTGTGACAGTCATAACTTGTGCTCCTGTGTCTTCAGTTTAACGCACCATTTTGGGCCCGGCGGCCTCCCAGACCGCCAGCCCACGTCTTTTTCGTTCTCCGCCGGGGCCGTCGGCGATGGACCAATCACCAATCTCCGCCCCTCCGCTCGCAATTGAAAACAAACGCCGAACTCCAATCGGTTCGCTGAGCCCCTGTCGCCGCCGTGCTATCCTCACGTCAGGTAGTAAGGGCCTCCGCACTCGGCCATTGCGCGTTCTGCCGGATCGCCCGCCGGTCATCGACAACAGAATTCTCTCTTCGCCAATATCGCCCGACCACCTCAACCTCAAGCGTGTTCGCCTATTATTCGCCCTTGGCCGCCGGACAAATGGGTTCGCTCGGATAAATTCGCGCGTCCCCCCGCATGCACAATCGTGCACATTGTGCACAACCGCCGGCCACCGGCCGGGTGCTACACTAGCATACAACTCATGTGCTATCAATACGATGGGCTTTGTTCGTTGCGATCTGGTAGCCGCCTCCCCAATCTGCCGCGTGTCACGCGAATCGGAAAACTCGGCCCCTCATCCCCACTGGTGCCAGGCGGCCCAGCCACGTTATTTCCCTATGCCCACTGACGACGCCCTCATCCAAATCGTAGACGCCGCGCTGGCCGAAGCGGCGCGCCGGAGCGGGCCCTGGCTGCTCTGCCGTCCGGGGTGCGCGCAGTGCTGCCTGGGCGAGTTCCCCATCACGCAACTCGACGCGGCCCGGCTGCGGCGCGGACTGGCCGAACTGGGGACCCGCGAGCCCGACCGGGCCGCGCGCGTGCGCCAACGTGTGCGCGAGGCAGTCGCCCGCCAAGCGCCGATGGCGGACGACGATCCCTGCGCCGCGCTCGATCCCGAAACCGGAACGTGCGATTTGTACGCGGCGCGCCCCATCACCTGCCGTGCGTTCGGCCCGCCGGTGCGCAGCGAATCGGGCGATCTGGGAGTGTGTGAGTTGTGCTTCGAAGGCGCGAGCGTTGCCGAAATCGCCGCCTGCGAAGTGGACTTCGACCCTCAGGACCTGGAGCCGGTCTTGCTGCGCGAGTTGGAACAGACGGCCGGCGTGCACGGCGAGACCAGCGTGGCGCTGGCTCTATCCGCCTAGCGCC
>JBEKPZ010000227.1:0-11885 GCA_049520215.1 Bryobacteraceae bacterium
ATTGGGTATTTGCTGTCTCTCACCAGCCGGAGAGTCTCTTTGACGGGGGTATCGCCTTCGCCCCACGGGACGCTCAACCGGTCTTTCCGCCGGTCCTTCAGATAGATCACGGCGATGCGATCCAGGCGATCCTTGACGAACGCGAGTGAGTCATAGCCGCCACCGGTGGCGTCGCCGATATCGATGCTGATCCGATAACTTCTGGAAAGTGATAGCGCTTTGTCATACTGGCCCGGCTTGGAGATAACATCCGGATCGGTAATGCTCAGATCTGGTTGTCCCTGAATGCCAACGATGAAGTCCCGCCTTTCGGCCAAGGGCGCCACCCGCATCGCCGCTGGGAGCGTGACGCCGAGGGTGACGACGCGGGCGCCCAGAACCTCGGCGATATCGAAGGTCCGGGTAATTTCCTCTGCCGTGGAACCGGGGAATGCGCTAAGACCGTGGATGGCAATCCCTGCGGCGTCGAACTTGTTTCGGATGGCCCGGAAATGGTCGAGCGACACGGTCATACGCCATTTGGCGAGTTCTTCGCGCGCCTGGGCTCTCGCGGCGGCGGCTTGCGCCGTAACTTGCTCTCCGGGTCGCGCAGGAGCGCCGGCCCGTATGCGCTCCCACAAGAGAGCAGGCTCGACCAGCGGCGCGAACAGGTCGCATTCGCCCAGACCGCATTCGACCATGGACTGGATCACAAGGTCGAGGATGCCCTCATGCGGCAAGCCGATGCCGCTGAATATGTAACTCTGGAGCCCAAACTGCACGCCGTGGAAGGCGGAATCAATTTTTTTGGCCAGCATTGTGGACACAGGCAAAAAAGCCATTCTTCCCAAGTCCCGTCTCGAAAACATCGAGGGCGCCCTCCTCATGTTTGGCGAAGATGCTCGACCTACGAAGCTAGCACAACTCCGGCTTTCCCTCGGTGAGCACCCAAAACCGGCCATAGATGATCACCTGAAAAGAGGCCAATGATTGAGCACTGTTCAGGACGTTGAACACGATGCGAGGGCGCTGCACAAGGGTTCGCGATCCGCGATGGCAGTGCCGGACCGCCAGCCGTGCCCCTCATGGTAATAACGGCTCTGCTTAGATGACGGGGGCATACGGCAACGGTAGGCCGTTCGCTGGCCGACCTCGTGCAGATCACCTACGGATGCCGGCGTTTGGGTGCTTGCGCCGCGGTGGCCGCATCAGCCTGCCCCACGATTTTACCGGTGTTTTGGGGCATGCTATTTTCAAAGGGTTCGGAAGAAGATGAAGCGCTACCTTTGGATCCTGTGCCTGTCGGTGCCGCTGTCGGCCACCAAGACGGACGAACTTCCGGTCTGCCCGGCGAATGCCGAAAGCCCCAAGTCCGACTGGCTGGTATCCGGAATTGCTTCGCAGACCAGCCTCTGCCGTGGCGCGCATGCGAATGAAATCCAGATGTCAAACGGGCTGATCCGGCGAGTGTGGCGGCTGGTGCCCGACGCGGCCTCGGTGGCCTTTGACAACCTGAACAGCGGAGCGGCACTTCTGCGCGGGGTCAAGCCCGAAGCCGCCATCATGCTGGACGGCCATCGGTACAACGTGGGCGGTCTCCTGGGCCAGCCGGATTACGCCTATCTTCGCTCCGAATGGCTCGACGGGATGACCGCCGATCCCGCGGCCTTCCGCTTCACCAGCTTTGAGGTCGGGAAAACGAAGGCAAGGCTCGAATGGAAGCGGGTGCGCCGTTCCGATGACCTTCCGTGGCCCCCACCCGGCATCTCGCTGGTTCTCCGTTTTGAACACGCGGACCGCAAAGGCATCGCCGTTCTGGTGCACTACGAGATGTACGACGGCATCCCGCTACTGGCGAAGTGGCTGGAGATTCGCAATGGCAGCGAACGCCCCGTCACAGTCAACACGTTTACGAGCGAGATTCTGGCCGCGGTGGAATACGAATCGCAGGTGGAGGCGGCCGGCGCCGCGGAGAACCCGTACATTCAGGTCGAGAGCGACTACTCTTTCGTCGCCACCCATCCGGGAAGCGGGGACAACAAGGTCGCCAACTGGGTTCCCGATAAGCAATACACGACACAGGTGAACTACCGTCTAGATGCGCGCGTGCTGCTGGAGGCCAGGCCGGCGCTGGGACCGGCGCAAGTTGTGCAGCCCGGCGGCGCCTTCGAAACGTTCCGTATCTTCGAGTTGATTCACGACAACACGGAGCGGGAGCGCCGCGGGCTGGCGGTGCGGCGCATGTATCGCGCGCTGGCGCCGTGGATTACCGAGAACCCTATCCTGATGCACGTCCGCAGCGCCGATCCGGAATCCGTGCGAGGGGCCATCGACCAATGCGCCGCCGTGGGATTCGAGATGGTCATCATGAGTTTTGGCAGCGGCTTCAGCCTCGAGAAGGAAGACCCGGCTTACCTCGCGCAGATCAAAGAACTCGTGGACTACGGCAAGAGCAAGGGCGTGGAACTGGGCGGGTACTCTCTGCTGGCAAGCCGCAAGATCGACGCCGAGGACGACGCGATCAACCCAGCGACAGGCAAGCCGGGGGGTGCGATCTTTGGCGATTCGCCGTGTCTTGGGAGCCGGTGGGGCGATCAGTACTTCCGCAAGGTAATGTCTTTCATCGAGAAGACCGGGATCTCGGTGCTGGAGCATGACGGCTCGTATCCCGGCGATGTGTGCGCGTCCACCACGCACCCCGGACATCGCGGCCTGGACGATTCTCAATGGGCGCAATGGAAAAAGATTACGGAGCTGTACGGATGGTGCCGCGCGCGCGGTGTATACCTCAACGTGCCGGACTGGTATTTTCTGGAGGGCTCTAACAAGACAGGGATGGGCTATCGCGAAGTGAACTGGTCGCTTCCCCGGGAGCGGCAGATTCTGCTGGGGCGCCAGAACATTTTCGACGGGACGTGGGAGAAGGCGCCCAGCATGGGATGGATGTTTGTGCCGCTAGTACAATATCACGGCGGCGGCGAGGCCGCCACGCTGGAGCCTTTGCGCGAACATCTCGATGCTTACGGCGCGCACCTGGCGCAGAACTTCGCTTCCGGCGTGCAAGCCTGCTACCGCGGGCCGCGCCTCTACGACTCCGACCGGACCAAGGCTCTGGTCAAGCGCTGGGTGGATTTCTATAAGCTCCACCGCGGTATTCTCGATTCCGATATCATTCACGTGCGCCGGCCGGACGGACGCGACCTGGACGTGATGCTGCACGTCAATCCGCGATTGCCCGAGAAGGGATTCGCCGTGGTCTACAACCCACTCGACCGGGAGGTGCGGAAGAGCATCACGCTGCCGTTGTATTACACCGGCCTCACGGAGGCGGCGTCGATCCGCGAGCGGGATGGAAGACCGCGGCGCTATGTTCTGGACCGCGCGTACCGCGTCGAAGTGCCGGTGAAAGTACAGGCTCGCGGCCTGACGTGGCTGGTCATCCAACCGGATGGCGCAGGGTCGTGAGGAACTGCCCATTTAGTCCCAGGGACGTTATGCGGAGGCCGAGGCGTCTTCAGTCCGCGCTGGATCCGGCCAACGCGCTTTCCGGCACGCTGGCGACGCAAGGTGTATGAATTACCACCGGACACTTGCGACCAACACCCGGCGCCGCTTGAGAGGGTCGCGATCCTGCTCAACCAGGCGTGCCTGTTTGGGGCTGAAGGCGGAGGCTGTTTGCGGGAGATCGCTGGAGATCCATCGATCCCAACTTGGGCAGGACGATCCGCGCATTGCCGAAACGCTCGACGCTTTCGCCTTTATTCAACTGCGCTTGGAACACCATGCGGGCCACCACGCGGAAGCCGAAGAATCGCACGAGCGCGACAATCCGGCTAGCTTCCTGGTAGACTGGCGCGAGCTGCAGCGCGCGAAACGACCACGTCCAGAAGCAGAAGAGCCCGCCGCGGCCGGAGCTGGGCGGGACGGGAAATGCAGCATAGCTTTGGGATCTTAGGAACTACGGGAGCGCCCGAGGATACTTGTTGATCCGGTATGCACTTCCACGATATGCGGCCCGAACGATCATCTGCGTGCCGGATGCTTCGAGCCGATCACACCGCACTCCAGCCCGGCGTTACATGGCTACCGGTTCTGGCGTCGTTCCCAGGATCTCCAGATGCACCGCCTGCGACTTGCGCACAATGCCGCTGGCCGGCTCGGGACTGAGAACCCCAGCTACTCGCCCATGAGGCCATCATACGCAGTCTCCGCCTGAATCCCAATCCACCGGAAAGGTTCGTTCGGGACATATGGCGGCTTCCGATTGACGAACGAAAACTCGCGCCATGGCTGTTGCCGGCCAGTCTCCAGGTCCGCGATAATTCTGCCAAAAAGAAACGTCAGGTTCACGCCGTGACCGCAATATCCCAACCCATAGTAAACATTCTGCTGTTTCCCGGTGACCCCGACCAATGGCGCCCAATCCAGCGTCATATCGACCATTCCGTTCCACGCTGCCTCGAATTCGATGCCCCGCAAAGCTGGATACAACCTGGCCAGTTCGTTGCGCAAGAGGTCAACAGCCTTCGGATCCGGCCTCCCTGCAACACCGTCATTCCAGGCATACGCCGCTGATCCGCCTCCGATGTGAATCCGATTATCCGGCGTCAGCCCCAGATAATAGACCAACGTTCGCGAGTCATTGAAGGGCATCCTGCTTCGCCACCCGATCGAAGCCAGTTCTCCATCGCTCAGCGGGCGTGTGGCAGCGACATAGTTATAAACCGGCGCGATCGCATTGCGAAAATAGCCCAGTTTGGAAGTGAAGGCGTTTGTCGCAAGCACCAGCGATCTGGCCTTCACGGTTTGCCCTCCTGCCATGTGGAGTCGGTGCATCGGTCCCTCTTCCACTTTAAGGACCGGGCTGTCTTCGTAAATCATGACGCCGGTCGCCTCCGCCGCCAGTTTTAGGACATGCACCAGTTTGATCGGGTGGACGTGTCCGGCGTTCGGTTCATATACAGATGCCGTGTATGCGCGCGTGCCAATGACCTTTGCTGTTTGCCCACGATCAAGGTACTTCACGGGTATTCCCAGCCCGCGAACGCTCTCAGTATACGCTCGCCCGTGTTCAGCCTCTTCCTGGGTTTCAAATGTTTGCAATGCGCCTACGGCTTCCACTGCTCCCCCGATTCTGGATGCCGCCGTAAGCGCTATCAGACTCTTCATGCTCGCGACCGTTAGATCGTAGACCCGTTTGTGTACGTCAGGAGGCGAGCCCAGATGTAGATACTCGTTGGCCACATTCGGCAGCAGCATTCCTCCATTCCGGCCGGATGCCCCGTTCCCTACGCCACGTGCCTCAAAAACCGCCACGCGCTTGCGGGGCGCCGCCTGCCGGATGTGATACGCCGCGGAGAGGCCCGTATAACCAGCTCCGATGACCGCCACGTCCACTTCAAGATCGGTGGTCAGAGGCGGATTGTGCGGAGGTTGAAACCGCATCCAGAGACTTCGATTGATGTCCCATACTGGCCGCTCCGGAAACAAGGCTGGCGAGACCTCATTGAAGCCCCAGGCCCCAAGCACTGTTCCGGCTCCAGCAGCAAGCCCCCTTCGCAGCCAGGTTCGTCGATTCAAGCGGCCTCCAAGGTACGCCTACCGGATGAAATCCCTGAGGAAGGCGGTGTCCTCTTCGTCGTGTAGATCCGTCGTATCGCCGATGACCGTCCGATAGCGAAATTGGGGACCAAGAGAGACAGGATGCCCCATCCAGTTCGCCGGGTCCGTCCAGAGAGCCGGCCGATCTCCCATAGCCTTCATGAGATCGTTCAAGTCCCAATGAAGCGCAAAGCCCGGAATCACGGCATCAAACAGGTCGGTATTCATGGAGTTTTCCAGGGCGGCCCGCAGACTATACGGTGTGCGATCGAGCCAGACCTTGCCGATTCGGGTATCGGCCGCCGCCGCTAGCAGGAGCCAGATTCCCTTGATGCCACGGGCGACCGCTCGGATCGACGACGGATCTACGTCATCGCGAGCAGCTAGAAGGTCAATCCCACGCAAAATGTCGTGCGCTCGCATGGCCGGTAGATTGAGGCCTATTTGGTCGGCCCGCGCGTTGGTTAGCCAATTCCCCACAAATGGCCGTTCCCCTTCGCCTGGAGAGTCGCGCGGTTCCAGTTCGAGAACAACTCGCCCTGTCTTGGCGATCGTTTCCGCCAACGAGTCCGTGGATGGAATCCAATAGCTGCTGGTCTTATCCGCCACCAGCAGTACAGCCGGTCTTCGCCCACTTGAATCAGGGATGTAAAGCTTCCCGCCAATCTCAACCCCTGGCTCGCTCTCGAAGCGAATGTGCTGACGCAGCCACTCCGGTCCGCTCGATTCATCCGCCACCCTCACCACGGGCGGTGTGCCCTCCGAAGGAATTCTCAGCCTGCGCAGTTCGGCTAGCAGTTCAGGCATGGTTCCTTGCCGCATCTTGGCGTGAAACTCATCCGAGATCAACTGATAGAGTTTCCGGCTGCCCGGTTCGTCGTCAACATGGCCGCTTGCCGTCACCAGGAGTTCGGCATTGGTATAGAGCTTCACGGGCTGCTCATGAAAATCCCCCTGATCGTCCTTCAGCCAGCGGAGCATCCAGTCATAGATAGCTTCCCGAGTTTCGAGTGGTGTGCCATGCGGACCCGGTCCGACAAAAAAGCGCAGCTTATCCGCAACGTCGTAGAGGCCAAACCAGCGGCGGGCTTCCTCGTAGACCAGTTTGGCCCCGGCGGGCGTGAAATAGTCGCCTTCGGTCGCCAGGATTAACCACGGAGTCGGAGCAGACAACTCGATATAATCGGCCATATCCAGCCCGCTCGAAAGAAGCTGCGGAGGGCTCATTTCCGAATCGGGGTTGGGGCCTGCAAACAAAAGCCGATACGAATTGACAAAGCAGGCCGGCGCAACTGCCTTCACGCGCGGGTCCAGAGCGCCAATAAACGTAGTCAGCGCTCCGCCTCCCGAGCACCCCACAGCCCCCAGCCGGTCGGGGTCCACTTCGGGCCGGCTGACCAGATAGTCGAGGGCCCGTTTGGCATCCCAAATAAAGTAGCGGGCCACGCTCTCGCCAATGAGAATGTTCTGCGCGCCAGCCTGGATGTGCTCGGGGACGGACCATCCTGCCAACGGTCGGTCCAGTCGCCGGTCGTAGGTCTGCTCTCTTTCGCCTTGTCCCACGGGATCAAAAGCCAGTACCACGAAACCTTTCAAAGCCAGATTGGCCGCGAGTCGCTGCCCTTCCGGCTTGCCCTCTTGCGTGTGGCCGGCCTGCAAAAGAACGCCAGGATAGCGACCGCTTAGGCTGGGTCGGTAGAGATTGGCGGTGACATAAAAGCTCGGCAGGCTTTCGAAGATTACTTTCTCGATCGCATAGTTCTCACGTTGGAGAAGGCCAGTAATTCTGGGGTTCAGCGGGCCGTTATAGTCGGGCAAACCACCGATCACGGACAGCAGCGTTTGGCGGACCCATTGCTTTCTACGTTCCGCGTCCGCGACGTTGTGGATTCCGGCAATAGCGGTTTCCCGCCTTTGCAGTTGCCGCTGGGCGATCTGGTCCATCCACCGGAGCAGCGGATCTTGTGCCGGCTGTTGAGCAGCGAGAGACGAGAGGCTGAGAAAAGTCGCGAACAGGAGGCAGAAGTTCGTAGATTTCATATGAACTGGTGTCGAAAGGTTCATTGCTGTGCTTCTTCGTGCCCCAGCGTCTTCGCCAGATACTCTACGATCAGCTTCACCTCGGCGTCAGATGCCTGCGCTCCGCGAGCCACCATGGTTTCGACCACCGCATTCCATTCCGTGCCGCTCATCCGCTGGCTGGTCACCACTTCTATCGAATGACAACCTGCCCCGCAAGTCTTCTCAACCAATGCCTGAGCTCCGCCTGCTGGTAGCGCCACAGGCATGAACCCACCGACTTTTGGCAACCCGAGCCTCGCCGCAGCGCCAGCGGCCACAGCTTTCGTGACCGAAACCGGCAACGGCTTTCGGTCAACGTTGGGCAGCGCAAATGCAACTAAACTATTGCTGACCCCGCCGCCGAGGAACCCGCCGCCCCCCGCTGCCATCAGTGCCACGTACTGCCGCTCGTCTCGCCCCATGTAGGTAATCGGGCTGGTGTGCCCACTCGCCTCCAACTTCGCTTCCCAAACCAGCTTCCCGGTCCGCGAATCAAAAGCCCGGAAGCGGGAATCGTTGGTGGCCCCGATAAACACGAGCCCGCCCGCTGTCGCGATGCTACCGCCCAGGTTCAGTGTTCCTGTATCTCGCACCCCTATCGCTTCCAGCGCCTCGATCCTGCCCAACACCGACCGCCACGCTATGTCGCCCGAAGCCAAATCGACTGCGACCAGTTCTCCAAACGGCGGATTCTGGCACGGTATGCGGGTCTCTCGATCCCAGAACCGCGCATACGGCCCGTAGGCCGAAGTCCGCATGTAATCTGAACCCCGCTTCTCCAGGTGCCCCCACTGTCCCACGTTCATCACGTTCACAAACAGCAATCCCAGCGAAGGATCAACTGACACGCCACCCCAATTCCCGCCGCCAAGCGTACTCGGAAAGAACAACGCGTTGCCTTCGACCGGCAGCGGTGTGTACGGCGCGCCGATTTTCATTCGATTCGATTCAAACAGCTCCCGGCAAAACTGGGCGTGTTCCGGAGAGCGGTCGTACATGTCCTCCAGGCGGAACGTGTTCTTCGCCAGCGGTGCGGGCTTCACGGGAAACGGCTGCGTCTTCGAAGTCACTTCCCCCGGCACCGCCGTTTGGGGCACCGACCGTTCTTCCATCCCGTATACCGGCTCCCCCGTCACGCGGTCGAACACGAACAGCAAACCCATCTTAGTGATCTCGGCGACCGCCGGAATGACTCGCCCGCCGCGGCGGATATCAAACAACGCCGGCGGAGCGGCCAAGTCATAATCCCAAAGATCATGGTGGACCAACTGCTGGTGCCACTTTCTGACACCCGTCCGAGCATCCAGGGCCACCAGCGAGTTCCCGTACAGGCCGTCTCCAACTCGATCCGCGCCATAAAAGTCGGAGGTCGGTGATCCCAGAGGCGCGTACACCATTCCGCGCTTCACATCGATTGTAAAGAACCCCCACACATTGGTCCCCGATCGATTCTTCCAGCCACCAGCAGGCCACGTTTCCGATCCAGGCTCCCCCGGCTGCGCCACCGTGTGAAACGTCCATAGCAGCTTGCCGGTTTTCGCGTCCCAGCCCCGAATATCCCCGTACGCACCGGCGCTGGGCGATCCCTCCCCATTACTGCATCCCGTAATCACAATATCCCCGAACACCGCGGGTGGCGACTGCAGCGCGTATCTCCCATCCTTTAGATCCCCCAGCACACCTTTCCTGAGGTCTACCCGGCCCTCATTGCCAAATCCGGGCGCTGACTTTCCGGTGGTCACGTCCAGCGCGAGCAGGAAGAGGCCATTCCCGGTGAACACGCGCGGATGCAAGCTGCCAGCTCCCGGCCAATACGCCAGACCGCGGAGAGCCACAGGCGCCGCGTCGTATTTCCAAAGCAACTGGCCCGTCTCCGGCACGAGCGCGTAAACGCCGTCCGGACCCGTCACATACATCACCCCGGCCACCATGATCGGCACGGCCTCGGATCCCGGCTTTCCCATGCGGAACGTCCACACTGCCTTTAGCCGCTCCACGTTGCCCGTATTGATCTGGCGCGACGAGGAGTACCGCATCGCCCCCGGGTCATTCCCATAGGAAGGCCAATCCGTCTGGGCGAGACCGGCGGCGGACAGCAGGAGCAGTGCCGCATATCGAGTCACCCCACTACTCTATCCCGGATTTACGTTTCCTGCGCGTCCTGGCGAACCGTCTTGAATTGGTCGCCATCGAACTAGGTTGATTGCTGCAAACCGCAACGGGTAGTGGACCCAGACGCAGCCTTTGCGATATGTATAGTAGGGCATGCCCATTCGCATCATGGCCTCGCGCCACTCCGCATTCTACAGCCCGCTTCTCTGTTGCATTCGGTTCCTCCGAGACGAAGGTCGCGAAGTCACCTACAGCGTGCTGGGAGCCGATCAGCGTACTTACGCTCTGATCCGCGACGGCGCAGTCGATATTGTGCAATCGGCTGTGTCATCCAATTGGAAACCGAGGGAACGCGGGGTCGAACCTCTCCCCGTGCATTTCGCCCAGATCAACCAGCGTGATGGTTTCTTCCTGTTCGGCCGACAACCAGAACCCGCATTCGACTGGAACAAGCTTGAGGGCAAAACCCTACTTGCGGACCATGGGCTTCAGCCGTTGGTCATGTTGAAGTATGCGGCCCGGCACAACGGAGCCGACTGGAAGAAGATCAAGGTTATCGACGCCGGGACACCCGAAAAGATGGAAGCAGCATTCGGCGCAGGCACAGCGGATTACGTTCACCTGCAAGCTCCGGTTGTTTGCGGCGAGACGGTAGTCTCGGTCGGAGCATCGATGCCGGCGGTAGCGTTCAGCAGCCTCTGCTGCGGTCGTGGATTCCAAAAGACCGAGGCTTACCGCGCCTTCCTCAAAGCGTACGAACGTGCCAAAGAGTGGGTCCGAACAGCGTCCGCCGAGGAAGTCGCCGCCGCCGAAGCGTCGTTCTTTCCTCTCATCGCTCCTGAAGTTCTAACGCTCGCCATCCGAAGCTATCAGGCCTTGGGCTGTTGGGATGGAGGTATTGAAATCCCCCGAGACCTGTATGAACAAGCGCTGAATGTGTTTCAATCGGCCGGAGAAATCACGTGGCGACACCGCTATGAAGAGGTGGTGGCGTGAGGCTCCGGGTGTCAACTCAAGCCCCAGCCTGTTTGGCCTTTCGGTAAGCCTCCCAGTGCTTCTTTGTGGCTTCCCTGATCGCCTTCAACCCCGCCGTCGACATCTTCCGCTTCTTGGGCTTCGCCGATCTTACGGGTTGCGCCTGCTGCTTTTTCTGCGCCGCCCATCTGGCTCTCTGCGCGGCGGCGATCCTGGCGCGGCCCGCCTTACTGATCGTGCGGCGCTTCGGTGGAGCCGCGTGATCCGTTGCGGTCGCAGCCATGGCTACGGCCTTTGGCCGGCCCGGACCGCGTTGCCCAAGTTGCGCTTTGATATCGGCTATCTTCGCGGAAATCCTGCCCAGTTCGCTTTGATACCCGATGATGGCCATCTCCAGGATAGTGTTGTCTACCTTTGGCATATTGGTGTCCTCCCCAGAACACCGTGCTGCGACCGTATTAGTGTCGGTCATCCCAACAAACCTGCTGTGCCTCAAGTGCTTGCCTTCGGTCCACTCCAGGAACTCGGTCCGCGCTTTCAATTCCGGCCGGAGCCATGGTACTCCATCATCTTGTCCGACGTCAGCCCTTCGCCCCATCGCCCCGGCCGCTTCTCCGGCAAGTTGCAGAACGGGCACACCTCGATCTCCAGCGGCTTCATCTTGCGCAGCAATTCCGCGCGCAAGGCCGGCGTGAATCCGCTCCGTGTCCGCGCGACGTAGACAAGCTTACCGTCCACAACGTGCCCGAGAGCCGCCGATGATGAATTCCTGGGAGCGGTTGACCCGCATCTTCATCCACGCGCCCGAACGCTGCCCCGATTCGTAGCGGCTGCTGGCGCGTTTGGCCACCAGGTCTTCGAGGCCCTGCGCCCTCATGGATTGGATCAGGTCCGACAGGCTCGCGTCCAGCACCGGAGAGCATAGCACCCGGCTCGCCGGTCACGTCTCTGCCCGACAGGATCAATACGTCGAACGAATAGAAGTGCACATCGGTGGCACCGTTTTGCAGCAGGCTGAAAACCGGCTTACCGCCAGCGTCGAGCGCCACCACCTCTCCGTCGATTACAGTTTCATCCGGCAACTCCTTCAGTGCTGCCACAACGCCGGGATAGCGTTTAGTGAAGTCCTTGTCGTTGCGGGACCGGAGCCGGACCTG
>JBEKPZ010000228.1:0-11802 GCA_049520215.1 Bryobacteraceae bacterium
AGCGAGTTGTTCGAGCGTTCCGAGCAGGTGGGCGCGCATTTCGGCGTGGTGCTGGTGCGGGAGAACACGTCCCAAGTGGAGGTGGCCACGTTTCGCAGCGACGCCAGCTACAGCGATGGCCGCCGTCCCGACGCGGTGCGCTTTGAGATCGATCCCCGGCAGGATGTGATGCGGCGCGATTTCACCATCAACGCGCTACTGCTCGATCCAGATACCAACCAGGTGCTGGATTTCACGGGCGGGCAGGAGGACCTACGCCGCCGCGTGGTCCGCGCCATCGGCGATCCGGAGGAGCGTTTCCAGGAAGACCACCTGCGCCTGATCCGCGCCGTGCGATTCGCCGCCCGGCTGGGCTTCGAGATCGAACCCGACACCATGGCGGCGCTGCGGCGGTTGCACCACTTGATTGAGAAAGTCTCGCCCGAGCGTGTGCGCGAGGAACTGGCGCGCATCCTGACGGAAGGCGGCGCGCGGCGCGGTTTCGAACTGCTGGATGAGACCGGACTGCTGGCCGACATCCTGCCCGAAGTCGCCGCCATGAAAGGCGTCGCGCAGCCGCCGGAATTCCATCCCGAAGGCGACGTGTGGACGCATACGCTGGTGCTGCTCGAGAAGCTGCGCCATCCCACGGTGACGCTGGCGGCAGGCGCGCTGCTGCACGACGTCGGCAAGCCGCCAACATTCCGCGTGGCCGACCGCATCCGGTTCGACGGGCACGTGGAGGAAGGCGTCCGGCTGGCGCACGGCATCCTCACGCGGCTGCGATTCTCAAGCGACCAGACCGCGCAGATTGAAGCACTCATTGCAAATCACATGCGCTTCAAGGATGCCGGGCAAATGCGCGAGAGCACCATGAAGCGCTTCCTGCGCATGGAAAACTTCGCCGAGCATCTGGAGTTGCACCGGTTGGACTGCCTGTCGAGCAACGGAAAGCTGGACACTTACAAACGCGTGCGCGCGCGTCTGGCGGAGCTGGGCGAAGAAGATCTGCGTCCCAAGCCTCTGCTGACGGGGCGCGACCTGATCGAACAGGGCTACCAGCCCGGACCGTCTTTCGCGAAGATGCTGGCCGCCGTGGAGGATGCGCAGCTCGAAGCCCGCGTGCAGAATAAGGAGGACGCACTGGCGCTGGTGCGCGCGGAGTTCGGGGCGCCGGGAGCTTTCATCGATTCCCGATCATGGCTTGGCCGGGGTTGAGGCGAGCCTGCTTTTCAGGCTACGCTCGAAAACGGCGAACCGGTCGGTGTGCGGAGTCGGCCGGAGCTTTACTTCGTGCCCGATCTCCAGAACCAGGTCCGCCTTGGGATCGTACGCCGGCCACTGCGGGAGGCCCGGGCCATTGGGATCGCCTGTCTTGGCGAATTGCGTCCAGTATCCCGTCATCAAATCGAGGAGTTTCTTGTCTCCAGCGTCAGGCTCGCCCCACCAGCTTGGACGAAACCATCCAGTGAGTAACTTGACGTCCAGGCCGTGAAATGCGCCGACGTCGGAGTACTTTCCTTTGCCCGGATAAGTGAAGTAGTAAAACCACGCTTTCTGTCCGGCCCGTACTGTATCCTTGGCGATGACATGGACTGAATTGCCGAACTCGTAGTCCGTGTCGAAGGCGATGAAGGCGGCGCGAACGTCCGCGTCGGTGGCCGCCGGATTCATGCGAAACATCTCGTCGGCGTAGTCGAGGAATTCGTCCTTCAGGAAGGCCTTGTAGTTGGCCAGGGTGGGAGAGCCGTGCAGCGTCTCCTCGACCATGGTAGTCCCCTCATCGGAGTTGCTCCCGGCGATCACTGGTACCTTTGCCTGGCGCCCTTGCGCGAAAACGATGGCAGGCTGTTCGGGGAGCACCCAACCGTCGATGGTGCTCTCACTGTCGAAGTTCACGGTTCTGTCACGATCCGAGACATCAAAAATCTCTTTCGGGGTTTTCGAGCGGAGTTTCGCCAGTGCATCTGGGCCGTCCGGAATGCTCAGGTCCCGCGACAGACGCAGGCCAATCTCTTCGGCGGTGCCGACGCCACCCTCATAATAGGTGGGAGTCTTCAACTCCGGAGAGATAGTGTCGGCGCAGCCCAGGCTTTCTAAAATGGCGCGCTGAAACAGGCCGCGTGCCAGCGGTGACGACATCAGCAAACAGACCATCATGCCGCCCGAAGACTCGCCAAAGACGGTAACGTTTGCTGGATCTCCGCCAAATCTGTCGATGTTGCGCTGAACCCATTGGAGCGCGGCGATCTGGTCGAGAATCCCGTAATTCCCCGAGGCGTGGTGCGGAGATTCCGCGGTGAGGGCCGGATGTGCCAGAAAGCCTAGGGCGTTTATACGATAGTTGATGCTGACCAGCACCACTCCCTTTCGCGCTAGCGTTGGGCCCATAGGCCAAAAGTGACTCGCGCCCATGCTACCCCCGCCGTGAATCCAGACCATCACGGGGAGTTGTTTGGAGGCTGGATGTGGCGTGTTGGTGGTCCACACATTCAGATAAAGACAATCTTCGTCAATGCGATAAATGTAATAAGGTTCGAAGGTCTGAACCAGTTCCTTTGTATACCCCTCCATCCATTCCGCGTTTTCTGCCTGAGGACAAGCCGCCCCGTACGAGCTTGCCTTACGCGTGCCCTGCCACTCCGCGACAGGCTGAGGAGGTTTCCAGCGGCGCTCTCCGGTGGGCGGGGCGGCAAAGGGAATACCCAGAAACATGACTTCGTCCGGCGCCGAGCCGAAATGAGCGCCTTCGAGGACGCCGGCATCGATGGTCACGAGGGGATGGGAACCCGTTTGGGATTTTGCCGGGGCGAAGGCGAGCGTGTAGAGCGCGACCGGAAGCAGCCATGATCTCTTGACGGTTGCAAACATATCTCCAAGCTTGCCTTTCCGCCATCTATTTGATGTCTCTGAATTGCGCGTCGAAGAAGCGCACGGCCGCATGGTAAGCTTCCAGCCAGTGCGCCTGCGTCAGGAAGTCGTGGATCTCATCCGGGAAGATCAACTGCTCCACGTGCACGCGGCCGCGCAGCGCTTCCACCAGTTCGACGGTCTGGCGGAAATTGACGTTACGGTCGTCGTCGCCATGAATCAGTAACACGGGCGAGCGCCAGTCTTTGACACTCGCCATCGGCGACGAATTGAACGCCAGCCTCCCGGCCGCATCGTCTTTCCCGATGCCCAGTTCCTCGGTCCAGTCATGCACGCCATGCAGATCGACGCCCGCGGCAAACAGGTCCGACGCGCGCGCCAGGCCCAGGGCGGTCAAATACCCGCCGTACGATCCGCCCCACAATCCGATGCGCGCCGGATCTACCGCGGGATGGTTCTTCAGAAACAGCCCGGCGCCCAACACATCGTTGAACTCGCTGCCGCCGCCCGGTCCATAATTGAGCGCTTCGCGGAACCTCATGCCGTACCCGATGCCGCTGCGATAGTTCACTGAGAGCACCACGTATCCGCGGCTCGCCAGATACTGATTCATGGCGTAGGCATTGTTGTAGTAATACATGTAATGCCAGCCCAGCAACATCTGCCGTTGCGATCCGCCGTGAAAGAAGACGATCGCCGGGTGCCGCTGGCGGGCCGCCGTTTTCGGTAGAAACAACTGGCCGTGCAGGGTGACGCCGTCGGCGGACGAGAAGATGACTTGTTGGGGTGTCACCAGAGCATCGTGCGGAAAGTCCGCCGGGATTGCGTCCGGCGCCAGGTCGCGCACCTCGCCCGAGGCCAGCCGGATGGCGGGCCGCGCCTGCCGCGCGGTGTCCGCGTGGATGAAGACCAGCGCGCCGTCGCTCGTCACCGTGGGCGACCATTCCAGCCCCGTGCCGCCCGCCACCTGGAGAGACGCGCCGCCGGCCGCCGCCACGCGCCAGATATGCCGGCGGTCGATATCGTCCTGGTTCGACGAGTAGACCATCTCGCGGCCGTCGGGAGTCATCGCCACGTGCTCCACCTCGAAGGCCCCCGGAGTAAGCGGCGTGGCGTCGCCGCCCGAAACGGGGACGGAATAGAGATGCGTCCAACCATCGCGCTCCCAGGGAAACACGAGCCGATCGCCGGCCCAAAACAACTGCCGCTCGGATCCCAACTGGCGGAACACGCTGCCATCACCCTCCGCGGCTTTCCACACTTCCTTGCCGGCGCTTGCCCCGGTGGCGTCCGCTACCCGAATGGACCACGGCGGCCCGCTCCGCACGGCGCTGAAGTACCTGTGCTCGTCCACGGTAGGGATGCGCAGAAACGCCACCCGGCGGCTGTCGGGCGACCACGCCGGGGCGTCGTCGTGATCCACGCTGGCATCCAGGTAGTGCACCGTTTTGGACGTGGCGTCGTACACGCCGACGAAGCTGTGATTGCCGCGGCCGCTGACAAAGGCCAGGCGCGCGCCATCCGGCGACCACGCGAGACCGCCGTTCTGGCCGCGGGCGTGGATCAGTTGCTCCGCCTTCTCCTTGCCGTCGAGCGGCGCCGACCAGACTTGCCCCTTGCGCACGAAAGCCACGCGCCCGCCTTTCGGGCATACGGCCGGCTGGTTGCCCTCACCAATCAACCGGGGCGTCTTCTCAGCCGGCGCGCCTTCGAGCGCCACAACCCACACTTGTTGCTCCGCGCCCTTGGGATCGTTGGTCGGATTGGGATACTCGCCCGCTCCATTGGCGCCTTCGCCGCGCACGAAGACGATCTGGCGGGCGTCGGGAGCCCATTGCAGTTCGGAGATCTCCTGCCCGTCGTCGTCAGTGTATGCGGTGACGCTATGGCCGCGATATTCGGGCGGCTCGGCCACCCAGATGTTGCGGACGCCGCGCGCATTGTAGACCCAGGCGATCCTGCCGCCGGAGGGCGATGCGACTGGGGCTGAAGGAAAGGGCGCGCTCATGACCTGCTCGAGCGTGAAGGAAGTCTGCGCGCAGGCACAAGCGGCGCAGGCCAGCGCCGCGGCGAGGAACCAGGGAAAACGCATCTCTATAGATTACAGCAGTGGCTGGCGGCTGGCAGGCGGCGTGAGACGCCGCTCTGGAGTTTGGCCGTTTCGGTGGCACAGGCTTTAGCCTGTGTAGGCGGCGTGAGACGCCGCTGCAAACTCCGACCGCTCGGGTGTGCCATCTGCGGCTTGACAGCATACGGCGCCCTCCGTATACTTACGATATTCGTAATCGCATGGCGAAAACGAAACTTGACTCTATTGCCGACGGTCAAGACCGGGATCTCTACTCCGGCCTGATCCGTCTGCATGTGTTGCACCATGCAGCCGAAGAGCCGATCTTCGGGCTCGGCATGGTGGAGGAACTGGCTCGCCACGGTTATCGCATCAGCCCCGGCACCCTCTACCCGTTGCTGCATGGCCTGGAAAAGAAGGGCTACCTGCGCTCGACCCAGGAGCGCAACGGCAAATCGTTGCGCAAGATATATAATGCCACGCCTAGCGGACGGAAAGCATTGCGGGCAGCCAAAAACAAGGTGCGTGAACTATTCGGTGAGTTGATCGAAGGCCAGCCATGAATCTCCCGGCTACAGTGCGCATCCTGGCATTCACCGTCGCGGCAAGCGCCCCGCTGCCGGCGCAGTTGACCCTCGCCCAGGCCGTCGAAGACGCATTGCACAACTATCCTTCCGTGCGCGTCTCCCAGGAGCAGATCAACGCGGCGGCGGCCGGTATCCGGCTGGCGCGCACCGCCTATTTACCGCGCGTAGACGCCGTCGCGCAAGTCAACCGCGCCACCAGGAACAACGTATTCGGCCTGCTGCTGCCCACGCAGGGCGTGATTCCGTCCATGTCCGGCCCGGTCATCGGCTCGAATAATTTCGGAACGGCCTGGGGCAGCGCGGTGGGCGGATTAGTTACCTGGGAGCCTTTCGATTTCGGCCTGCGGCACGCGAATGTGGCCGCGGCCGCGGCGGCCCGGGCCCAAACCGCCGCGGCGCTCGATCGCACCGAGTTCGAGGTGGCCGTGGCCACGGCGGACGCCTATCTCACATTGGCCGCCGCGCAGGAAACGGTTCGCGCGGCGCAGGCGGGAGTGGACCGCGGCGAAACGATCCTGCGCACCATCCAGGCGCTGGTGAACGCCGAATTGCGGCCCGGCGCGGATGGTTCGCGGGCGGCAGCGGAGCTGGCGGCGGCGCGCACGCAGTCGATCCAGACCGAGCAGGCCACGGAAGTCGCGCGCGCGACCGTTTCACAGTTCGTAGGCATGGAGCCGGCGCGGATCGCCATTTCCGCGCCGGGATTGCTGCAATTGCCACCGGCGCAGAACGCCGCGCCGCTGGATACGGCCGCGCACCCCATGGCGCGGGAGCAGATCGCCGTTGTCGAACAGGAGCAGGCACAACTCCACGCGCTGGCGCGGTCGTACTTCCCGCGGTTTTATCTGCAAGGCGCGGCATACGCGCGCGGCACGGGCGCGGAAACGGACGGGAAACTGCTGGGGGGCCTGAACGGCCTCGCGCCCAGCGTGCAGGATTATGCCTTAGGCTTCACGGTGAGTTTCCCCGTGTCGGACCGGCCGGCGATCTCGGCCCGGGAGGCGGCGCAGTCGGCTGCGGTCCGGGCGCAGGCCGCGCGGTCGCAGCAGATCGCGACGGACTTGCGCGCGCAGTGGGACATCGCCGTCGCGACGGTGCAGGGCGCGCGCCGGATTGCGGCGAATACTCCGGTGCAGGTTTCGGCCGCACGCGCTGCGGTCGAGCAGGCCACCGCCCGCTACAAATCGGGGCTCGGCAATATCGACGCGGTGGCGGAGGCGCAGCGGTTGCTCACGCAAGCCGAAATAGACGACGCCCTCGCCCGGCTGGGCGTTTGGCGCGGCCTGCTGGCGGTGGCGACCGCAGCCGGAGACATTCGGCCATTCGTATCGGAGGTCGGCCAATGAGGCGCATGGAGGGCGGGCTTGAGCCCGCGCGGGGCTTTAGCCCCGCTGACCGTTCTCCCAAGAGGGAAACATGCGTCTAGTCCTAGCCGCCCTCCGCAGACCGATCACCGTCGTGGTGGCCCTGATCGCCATTGCGCTGTGCGCCGTTCTTGCGGTCCGGCGCATGCCCGTCGATATCTTTCCGCAAGTCGGCGATCCAGCCATCTACGTCGCGCAGCCTTACGGCGGCATGGACCCGGCCCAGATGGAAGGCTATCTGACTTACTACTACGAGTATCATTTCCTCTACATCACCGGCATCGACCACGTGGAAAGCAAGAGCATCCAAGGCGCGGCCCTCATGAAGCTGGTGTTCCATCAGGACACCAACATGAGCCAGGCGATGTCGGAAACCGTCGGCTACGTGAACCGCGCGCGCGCCTTCATGCCGCCGGGGACCGTGCCGCCGTTCATCACGCGCTTCGACGCCGGCAGCGTGGCCGTCGGCCTATTGATCTTCAGCAGCGCCGCGCACTCGCAAGGGGAAATGCAGGATTACGCGCTCAATCGCGTGCGTCCTTTGTTCGCGACCCTGCCCGGCGTGTCCGCCCCGCCGCCGTTCGGAGGGAATCAACGCACCATCGTGGTCATGCTCGACCCGGCCAAGCTGCAGCAATACCGCATCTCGCCCGAGGAGGCCATCGCGGCGGTCAGCCGTTCCAGCGTGGTGATGCCATCCGGCAACATGTTTACCGGCAAGATCGAGCGCATCGCACGCACCAATTCGGCGCTGGGCGCGAACCTGGCGGATCTGCTCAGCACGCCGATCCGGCCCGTGGCCGGCGCCACGGTTTACCTGCGCGACATCGGCACTATCGACAACGGCACCGACCTGGTCACTGCCTACGCGCACGTGAACGGGAAGCGGACCGTCTACATTCCCGTCACCAAGCGCCCCGACGCATCCACCCTGGCAGTGATCAGCGCCGTGAAGGCGGCGATCCCCGAATTCAAGAAGGCCGTCCCGGAAGATGTCGACGTGCGCCTCGAATTCGACCAGTCCGGATACGTCACCAACTCGTTGCGCGGCCTGGTGATCGAAGGGTTGCTGGGCGCGGCGCTCACGGGCCTGATGGTGCTGATCTTCCTGCGCGACTGGCGCAGCGCGCTGATCGTCATCCTGAATATCCCGTTCGCTCTGCTGACCGCCGTGATCCTGCTTTGGGCGGCGGGCCAGACCATCAACATCATGACGTTGGGCGGTCTCGCCCTGGCGGTCGGCGTTCTGGTGGATGAGGCCACGGTCGAAATCGAGAACATTCACAGCCAGATGCTGCCGGGCGTTTCGCGGGCGCGCGCGGTGGTGGAGGCGTGCAGCCGCACTGCCATGGCGCGCCTGCTCTCCATGTTCTGCATTCTGGCAGTCTTCGTTCCATCGTTCTTTATGATCGGCGTGGGCCGCCAGCTTTTCGTGCCGCTCTCGCTTGCGGTGGCCTTTTCCATGATCGCGTCATACCTGCTGTCGAGCAGCCTGGTCCCGGTGTTTTCGACCTGGCTGATGCGGGAAGCGCATCGCGGCGAGGAACGCGAAGGACTCTTCGGACACCTCCGCTCTTTTTACGACCGCTATCTGAATGGGGTCTTACGGTTCCGCTGGCCGCTGGCAATTATCTACCTGATCTCCGCGATGGGACTCTTGTATCTGGTCCTGCCCCACATGGGAACGGAGCTGTTCCCGGACGCCAACGCGCCGCTGCTGCGCATCCGGCTACGCGCCCCCGCCGGCACCCGCATCGAGGAGACTGAACGCATCGTCATGCACGCGCTCGATGTGATCCAACACGAAGCCGGCCCGAGCAATGTCGAAATCACCAGCGACTTTGTGGGCGTAGTGCCCCCCAGCTACCCTGTGCAACTGATCCACCTCTTCACCAGCGGGCCGCAGGAGGCCATCATCCAGGTGGCGCTGAAACCCGGCGCAGTGCGCGACGAAGCGCTCCGCGAAAGCCTGCGGGAGGCGCTCGGCCGCGAGTTGTCCGGCACGCAAGTCTCGTTCGAGGCAGCCGATATCGTCACGCAGGTGATGAGTTTCGGTTCGCCGACCCCCATCGAAATCGCCGTGCAGGGAGTCAGTCTGCAGAACGATTACGCCTACGCGCAAAAGGTGCAGGCGCAGTTGACCAAGCTGAGCTTCCTGCGCGACCTGCAATTCGCGCAGGAGAACAACTATCCAACGCTCGACATCAACATCGACCGCGAGCGCACGGGCCAGTTCGGCCTGACCATGGCGGATGTGGTGCACTCGGTGGTGCCGGCCACCTCTTCCTCCCGGTTTACCGATCCCAACTACTGGCGCGATCCGAACACCGGCAACGCCTTCCAGATCCAAGTGGAGCTTCCCCAAAACCAGATGCAGAGCGTCGAACAAGTCGGCGGCATCCCGCTGATGCTTGCGGGCAGTCCGAAGCCGCTGCTCGCCGACATCGCCAGCTTGAACCCAGGCACCATGCCGGGCGAGATCGACCGGTATAACGGCCAGCGCGTGGTCAGCCTCACGGCAAATATTCACGGCATCACGCTGGGCGAGGCGGCCGGCAAACTGAACCGGGCCGTGGCTGCGGCGGGCGCGCCGCCACGAGGCGTCTCCGTGCGGCTGCGCGGTGAGATTCCGGCGCTCGAGCAAACCATCTCCGGGTTGCGCATCGGGTTGCTGCTCGCCGTCGTGGTGATCTTTCTGCTGCTTTCCGCGAACTTCCAATCCGTGCGGCTGGCGCTGGCCATCGTGCTGACGGTGCCGGCGGTGCTGTGCGGAGTCCTGCTGATGCTGCTTGCTACCGGCACAACGCTCAACGTCCAGTCGTTCATGGGCGCGATCATGGCCATTGGAATTGCGGTGGCCAACTCGATCCTGCTGGTCACTTTCGCCGAACATGCGCGCCACGCCGGGCGGCCGGTCCTGGATGCCACGCGCGAAGGCGCCGGCAGCCGGCTGCGCGCGGTGCTGATGACCGCTGCGGCGATGATTTTCGGGATGCTGCCGATGGCCATCGGATTCGGCGAGGGCGGCGCCCAATCCGCGCCGTTGGGCCGCGCGGTCATCGGCGGCCTGCTCGTTTCGACATTCGCGACGCTCACCATCCTGCCGTCGATCTACGCCATCCTGCAGCGCAAAGCTTCTCTAAATTCGCCGTCGCTCAACCCGATGGATCCAACGAGCCGATACTATGACGCGACCTAATCGTCCCTGCGCAATGTGGGGCAGGCTCTCAGCCTGCGGCGGCCTCCCAGGCCGCCTGGCCGGGCTTGCGTTTCTGGTCCAACTAGCGCCACTCTGCGCGCAAACCGTGGACTTAGTCCCCGTAGTCTCCAAACCCATAACCCGCACCATCGACCTCCCCGCCGAAATCCTGCCCTATCTCACCGTCTCCCTGCACGCCAAAGTGCCGGGCTACGTCGAGCGCGTCCTCGTGGATCGCGGCAGTATCGTCAAGCAAGGCGACCTGCTCGCCGAACTCAGCGCGCCCGAGCTGAAAGCGCAAATCGCGGAAGGCGAGTCCAAGGTGCAGGCGGCAGAATCCGAAAAGCTGCAAGCCCAAGCGCAACTCGCGGCGGCCGAGAGCACCTATGCGGGCCTCCGCAAGGCCGCCGAAACGCCCGGCGCAGTGGCCGGCAACGAAGTGGTCCAATTGCAGAAGCAGGTGGAAGCCGCCCAATCCCTGGTGCGCGCGCGCGATCAGGCCAGCCAAGCGGCCGCCGCAGCGTTGCGCGCCCAGAAAGACATGGAAGCCTACCTGAAAATCGCCGCGCCATTCGACGGCGTGGTGACCGACCGCCTCGTGCATCCCGGCGCACTGGTCGGACCGGGCGCAGATCCGGTTCTGCTGGTGATTCAACAGATCTCGCGCCTGCGGCTGGTCGTGCCCGTCCCTGAAGAGGACTTGGGCGGAATGGTGCGCGGTGCGAGCATTTCCTTTCGCGTGCCCGCGTACCCGGACCGCGCGTACACTGGAACAGTGGCGCGCATCGCTCACGCGCTCGATCCGAAGACGCGTACCATGCCGGTCGAACTGGAGGTCGTCAATCGCGATGGCACCCTCGCGCCCGGCATGTATCCGAGCGTCAAATGGCCCGTGCGGCGCGAACATCCCGCGCTATTCGTGCCCAAGACCAGCGTGGTAACCACCACCGAGCGCACCTTCGTCATCCGCGCGCGAGGCGGCCGCGCCGAGTGGGTGGACGTGAAGAAGGGCGCCGCCGGCGTAGACTTGATCGAGGTCAGCGGCGCGCTGGCAGCCGGTGACAGGGTGGTTCGCCGCGGCACCGATGAGCTGCGCGACGGAATGCCTGTAGGGGGCAAATGATCTCCATGGCGTGTGGGGCAGGATGGTATCCTGCGCGCCGGTTGCCAACCGGCGCCGGCCGCCCTGTTTGCAGGGTTGCGAAGCGGGTTACCCGAGCAGCGTCTCGTCTTGATTACACCGGTGCGCCATCGAACCCGGAGGAACATGATCTCGCGCCGTAGCTTAATCCAAGGTTTGCTTCCCGCCACCGCGGCCCTGGCCCTGCCGCCGCGCCGCTCGATTCTAGCCTATGTAGGCAGTTATAGTTCCCCGCAAGGTCCGGAAGGCAGCCACGGAAATGGGCAGGGAATCTACCTGTTTCAGATGAACCTGGAAACCGGGGCGCTCACGCCGCGCGAGGTTTTTCCCAATGGCGCGAACCCTTCGTGGCTGGCATTCGACCCCCCTGGAACGCATCTGTACACCGCCAACGAGACGGCCGATGGCTCCGTCAGTGCCTACTCGGTGGATCGCGCGAACGGGCAACTCACGCTGCTCAACACGGTCGGCTCCGAAGGCGCGGGTCCGGCGCATCTGAGCGTCCACCCTTCCGGCAAATGGGTGCTGGTTGCCAACTACGCCGGAGGTACGGTGGCGGTCCTGCCCATCCTCTCACGCGGTGAACTGGGTCC
>JBEKPZ010000229.1:0-11746 GCA_049520215.1 Bryobacteraceae bacterium
GAGTACGGCAAGGAGCGGAACTTGTGCTTGATCCAGCGAGGGGCTTCGTACCAGTTCTCGCCGGAGACGATGTCGGGCCGGCCGTCGCCGTTGATGTCGGCGATGGCGCAGCTTTCGTTGGCGCCGAGGTCGAGGGTGTGCTTCTCGAAAGGGATGTCGGCGGGGCGAGTGGCGGAGCGTTGAGCAAGTACGGCGAGGACCCCGGCCAGGCAAACGCATGCGGCAAACAAGAGGCGGCTCATGCCGCGATTGTAACTCGGGGTATGCTGGGTGATTATGCGAAAACTATTTGGCATGCTGGTTCTGGCAATGGTTTGTTTGGCGCAGGAGGCGGGAGATCCTTGGGCCAAAGCGGAGTTGATGGAGCCCGCGGCGCTGGTGGAGGCGATGCACTCGGCCAAGCCTCCGGTCGTCTTGTGTACAGCGTTTTCGGTGCTGTATCGCAGCAAGCGCATTCCGCATGCGCTGGAGGCAGGGCCGGGATCGAAGCCTGAGGGGATTGCATTACTGAAGAAGGCCGCCGCGGACTTGCCGAAGGATGCCGATATCGTCCTTTATTGCGGCTGCTGCCCGATGGACAGGTGTCCGAACATCCGGCCGGCGTACCGCGTGCTGCGGGAGATGGGCTTCCAGCATGTGCGCGTGCTGGACATTCCGGCGAACATGCATGTGGATTGGTTCGGCAAGGGGTATCCGGCAGAGGGCCACGGCGAGTGAGCAGTCACTCGTAGCGGAGCGCCACCAGGGGATCGACTGCGGCGGCCCGGCGCGCGGGGATGTAACAGGCCAGCAGGGCCACCGTGGATAAGACCGCGGCGACTACGATCAACGTGACTGGGTCGCGCGGCGAGATGCCGAACAACAGGCTGGCTAGCAAGCGCGTGAGCGCCAGTGCGCCCGCAACTCCGATGGCGAGTCCGATCAGCGTCAATTGCATGCCGCGGCGAATCACCATGCCAAGCAGGCTGCCGCGGCTTGCGCCCAGAGCCGCGCGAATGCCTAGCTCGTGGGCCCGCTGGGTGACGGAATAACTGATGACGCCGTAAATGCCGATGGCTGCCAGCAACAAGGCCAGCGCGGCGAAGAGGGCCAGCAGCATGGTCTGCATGCGGTCGCTGGAGACGGTTCCGGACTTGATTTGCTCCAATGTTTCGAGGTCGGCGATGGCCTGATCTTTATCGACGGCGTGGACCGCGGCGTGGATGGCAGAAGTGAGCATCCGCGGATCGAGCGAAGCGCGCAGGACCATGTTCAGGTCGTTGGTCGGGCTTTGGTCGAAAGTGACGTAGACGCCTGGGCTTTTGTTGTCGATCAGGCTGCCTGTCTGTTCGTCGCCCACGATGCCCACCACTTCCCAGGGGATCTCCGGGCCGAGGCCGGGCTGGCCGTAGAGGATTTCCTGGATGAGAATGCGCTTGCCGAGCGGGTCTTCGCCTTTGAAATAGCGGCGGGCCATCTCCTCGTTGATGACGGTGACGGGCGCGCCGCCGCGTGTATCGTCGCCCGAGAAAGTCCGGCCACGCAGCAGGCGGATCTCGAGCGTGCGGAAGTAGGAACCGGTGACGCGCTTATAGAAGCAGGCGCGGCGATTGGCGCGGTCGACGAAGGCGCGTCCGGCGATGAGGAAGGGCATGCCGTCGCCCCAGCCTTGCATGGGCAGCACATTGCTGAAGGCTACGTCGCGCACGCCGGGGGCCGCGCGCAGGCGATCGTCGAGCAGGCGCACATATTGGAGGAGTTGCTCGGGGTGGGTGAAGCGGTCGCGCGCGATGGGCAGGCGGGCGGTGGTGACGTTGGTGCTGGTGAAGCCGGTATCGACGTGCAACATGCGGAAGAAGCTGCCCACGAGCAGGCCGGCTCCGGCGAGCAGCACGAAGGCGAGGGCCACTTCGGCCACGATGAGCGCACTGCGCAGACGCGCGCGGCCTGCGCCGCTGGAGGCCGAGCGGCCGCCCTCTTTCATGGAAGAGGCGGGATCGACGCGGGCGGCGTGGATGGCGGGTGCGAGTCCGAACAGGAGCGCGGTGAGGAGGGAGACAGCCAGGGTGAACAGAAGGACAGCCGGGTCGATGGATACGTCGGCTTCGCTGGGGAGAGAGAACGGCGGCGCGAGAAGGATGAGGCCGCGGATCATGGCGTAGCCGAGCGCCAAGCCCAGCGCACCGCCCGCGGCGGCGACCAGCAGGTTCTCGGTGAGCAACTGGCGGATGAGACGCCATGCGCCGGCGCCGAGCGAAGCGCGTACGGCGATCTCGCGTTCGCGGGCCGCGCCGCGCGCCAGCGTGAGATTCGCCAGGTTGGCGCAACCGATCAGGAGGATTGCGCCGACCGCGGCCAGCAGCACCAACAGAGAGCGGCGGAGTTGCGGGCCGACGATGCGGTCTTCGAAGCGTTCGACGGTGACGCCCCAGCCTTGGTTGGATTCCGGATAAGCCGCCGCGATCCGCGCGCCGATGGCGTCCATGGCGGCCTGCGCCTTTTCGAGCGTGACGCCGGGCTTGAGGCGGGCGAAGGAGAGCATCCAGTGATAGTCGCGGGTCATGTCGCGCGGTTCGAAAGCCAGGGGCATCCAGAGCTGCGCATAGGAGCGATCAAAGGGGCTGTGGGCGGGCATCACGCCGACGACAGTGCAGGGCTTGCCGCTCAGAGTGAGCGTGCGGCCGACGATGGATGGGTCGGCGCCGAAGCGATTCTCCCAGAGGCGGTGGCTGAGAATGACCACCTGGGATTTGCCCAATTGATCCTCATCGGGGGCGAAGGTGCGGCCGAGGACGGCTTGAACGCCGAAGATATCGAAGTAAGAGGCGGAGACGCGCACGCCCTGCAATTCCTCGGGCTGGCCGGCGCCGGTGAGCGTGACGTTGCCGCCGAAATTGATCGCGGCCATGTGTTCGAAGACGGTGTTCTGATTTTTCCAATCGAGGAAGTTGAGCGTGGAGATGCCATTGCGGTCGCCGCCCGGCGGCTTCTCCCAGACCATCACGATGCCGTGCGGGTCGCGGTAGGGCAGGGGTTTGAGCAACACGCCGTTGACGAAACTGAAGATAGCGGTGTTGGCTCCGATGCCCAGCGCGAGGGTCAGAAGCGCAATGATGGTGAAGCCGGGGGAGCGGCGAAGCGTGCGGATAGCGTAGCGCATGGCTGTTCGTTAGACGGCGTCCGGCGAGTCCGGTTGGCCGGCTAAGTATCCATACTGCCGTTGGCGCGGAAGGTTACGAGTTGCACAGTCTTCACATCCACGGTTGGCGCGTTATTTGTCAAAGTAAAGATATGGAACCGAGGCCGCGCTTCTCCGGCCTCACATCAATCGCACAAGGACGGAATCCGAATGAGCAAAGCTATAGACAACCTACAGGCGGCCCAGCAACGAGCCTTGGCCGTCCGGCCGAAAGCCGGCGGCTTCCCATATCTGGCCGAGACTCTAAGGCAGGCTGGCGTGACCCGCAATCTCTGGTTTCTGCCTGCATGCCAAAGCCTGTATCTGACCGAGGATGGGCCGGTCGCGACCCTGGGTACGCCGCTGGTCTCCGGCGCCGCGGACGTGCCGCCATTCAACCGTGAGGCGCTGATCTCGGCGCTGCGAACCGACCAAGCCGGGGATAGCACGTTCCCCGAGTTCCTGGCGTCCTGCTGGCGCGCCGGGGTGGTACGCTACGATGTCGATTTTATAGCGCGCACAGTCGCGTACTACGGCTGCGCCGGCGAGGAGTATGTCGAAGACTATCCGGCGGTCAAGGTGGCGCCGCGGTGACTGCGCTTTCCATCAGGGCTGATGTGGGGCGGCCAATCTTGGCCGCAGCCGCCTTTTCAGGCGGCCCGGGCCGGCTGAAAGCCGGCTGCGGGCAAAATTGCCCGCCCCACAAGATCGAGCCGCCGCTACCGGTGGCGCTGTTGCCAGCCGTGCTTGGCAGCTCGCGGCGCCGCGTTCGACCAGCGGCCGAGGGTGTACTCCCGACGGTAGGCGGCCGAGCCGTTGCAGATGGTCACCTTCACCAGGCCGCTCGAGTCGCACGAGTATTCCTCTTCCACTTCGGAGCCGGCAGCCTCGCCTATACGGCTTACGTCGACCAGCGTGAGGTCGCCGGCGCCGCGCAGCGCGGGGTCGAAGGGAAACTGAATGTCGTCCCACAAGGTGAGGTCGCCCGAGGGCTGGCCGTCCTCGCCGATGCGGGCCGCTTCGACATAACGGAAGTGGCCGATGTTGTGGACCGGCCGATAGGAACGCACCACACGCAACGGCGGCGCGCCGCGGCGGGGCAACTCCAGGCCGCGTGGGAAGAGCAGATCGAAGGCCACGGCGCGGCCGTGGTCGGCCTCGCGCCACACGCCGAAGTTACTTGCGAACCGGTCGCGCAGCACATAGCCCGAGCGCGCATCGGCGGCGATGGCGAGGCCGATGGCGGTGGCCGAACGCATGTAGGCGGAGCGCCGCACCACCCTGCCAAAGGTCTCCTTGAGTACGCGCGCCACGGCGGGAAGTTCGGAGCCGCCGCCCGTCACATAGAGTGTCTCGATGGGCCGGTCGGGATGCGCCGCGAGCAGTTCGTGGACCACCTCCGCCGTACGTTCCACCAGCGGGCGGCAAAGCTCGTAATAGGACGCCACGCCGATGGAAACCTCGCCCCAACCTTCGCGCACGCGATCCAGGTCCACCACGATACGGCGGGTATTGGGATTCAGCGACTCCTTGCGCTCGCGGCACTCTTCGAGCAGGCGGAAGGACTCGGCATCGGAAAGCGCTTCGCGTTGGCCCGCGCGGCCGGCGCTCTCGAGCGCCAGATTGGCCAGGATTTCGTCGAAGTCGTCGCCGCCCAGATCCGAGAGGCCGGCGCTGGCCAGTACGGTGTGCGTGTCCTCTTCCATTTCGACCAGCGAGGCGTCGAAGGTGCCGCCGCCCAGGTCGTAGACCAGCAGCGACCGCCGGGGCTGCCCCTTGCGCTGGGCGTGCTCGCGATGGCCGAACTCCACGCTGGCGGCGGAGGGCTCGTTGAGCATGCCCAGCACCTGGAAGCCGGCCGCGCGAAAGGCCTCCGCGGTCAGAAATCGCTGGTTGCTGTTGGCGTTGGCGGGCACGCCGATCATGGCCTCGAGCGGTTCTCCACGATCGAGCGAGAGGGTGGACGCCTGGCGCAACTGCTGGCGGAAGGCGGAGAGAAGCTCGGACGCCAGTTCGATAAGCGGTATGTTGCAGCCGGCGAGGTCCAGGCGCGTGGCGGGACCGGCGCGTTTGAGCAGGCGCTTGAGCGAGCGCAACACCGTCCAGGCGCGGTCGCCCTGGACCGCCCAGGCGCTCCAGCCGAAACGGCGTTCGTTGCCGCTTATCGCCACCAGCGGCGGGAACCATTCCCGCGTCTGGCCGTCGGGCGATTCAAAACCGGCCAGCGGATAGTTTCCACGGTCTGCCGCTGCGGTCACGATACGGGTGGTGCCAAAATCGATTCCCAGTTTCATTCGGTGTGGGCCAACATCTGCAATCTTAGCAGGATGCTGAAAAATGCTCTCACAGGCTGAAGCCTGTGCCACCAACTGCCGCTAAGTCATTGATAACCGGTGGCACAGACTTTAGTCTGCTGCCCGAATGAGCGATGTTTATGCCTTTTTCAGCATCCTGTTAGCGCCTGCGGGCGCGTTCGCGGCTGGTTGGCGCGAAAAACCACCGTAAGGTATGGAGGGAGGCCGATTCGAAATCTACAACCAATGTGCAACTTATGGCTACTGCCAGTGTTTACATTAGTACAACCAATTCATCTGAGCAAGTCCGGAGGTCGCTTCAGCGGCGACCTCCCGCTCTACAGGCAACCGTCTTGCAGTGGAGGTGACGCGATTGCCTTGTCTTTCGCAGGCAACCAGGAAGGGCCGCATGCCGATTTCCAAATCGCTCGCTTTCGAACGCTCCCATTCGCGAGACTGGTCGAGACCTCGCGCCAACAGCGGAGAGCCGGACGAAACCCGTCGAAGCATCCGTTTCCCGATTAAGCTTCCCGTCCGCTTCGAGGATGGAGGAGTATTCGGGCAGGGGGAGATCGTAAATATCGGCAGCAGAGTGGCACTCTTCACCACGGATCGCGCTTTAGCTTTGGATGCGTGCGTGGAACTGTATGTCAAGTGGCCGGTCCTGTTGGACAATGCGGTTCAGCTAAGCTTGATTGCCTCGGGGACCATTATACGGATTGAACCGGGACGGGCCGAGATGGCAATCGGAAGGTACGAATTCCGGACCTGCGCGCCCTCGTTCTTCGAATGCTCCCACCCGGGGCGGATTGCGGTCTGCGCGGCGCCCGCGCAACAGAGTCCCCGCGAATCCCGGATGCCCAGTTTGCAGAAACGCGATGACGACGCGCGTTGGGAGCGGGTCTTCCAGGAGAAGTTCGCCGACCCCGAATACTACAGCTTCCGCTGGCTCTCTCATCCATCGCCCAAGGTCTGCGCTTGACGGCATGAGACTTTGAACTGGTTCGGGCCGCGGTCTTGTTGAAGCATCCGACTTGATGTCCGTGTGACGCTGAGAGTGAGAAACAGTTCGACGATACTCGCGCCACGCAACGAATTCAGTGATTAAGTAATTATAAGGAGTTTATGGCCTATTTATCTCGTTTCTTAAGCATATTCGCGTTCGGTCTGTACCTGCTGCCAAGCATGTATGCGGCGAACGCACCTACCTTCAACGTCTCTCCGGGCAACCTGTACATGACGGCGGCGGCGAAAGGGGCTGCCCCGGCTTCCCAGGTCATCGTGGTGAACAACACCGTCGCCGGCAGTACCCTGAAATGGCATGCCAGTCTCTCCGGCAGCGGGGCCGCCTATTGCGCGGTCAGCCCCAGCAAAGGCACGCTGGTGGGGCAGAATGCCGTAATGTTGACCGTTTCGGCAAGCGTGCCGGCCGCGGGCGGCACTTACCAGTGCACCGTAACCCTCAGCGACAACGGCTCCTCCCCCCCGGCCACTAACAGTGGCTCCGTCAACGATAGCTACGGCGTTTATGCCCAAGGCACTATTCTGCCGCCCCCGAACAACACTCCACCCGACGTGCCGCAGTACCTGAGCGTGGCGGCCACCGGCTCCAGCACGGTTAGCTTCAACTGGTACAGCAGCGGAGACCCGGCCAACCGCTACGTGGCAGGGTACACGGTCTATCGCGACAACGCACAGATCGCCGTGACCGGCCTCACTTCCTATCAGGACAGCGGACTGGCAAAGGCATCCTACCACACCTATACGGTAACCGCCTTCGACAGCAGCCAGAACGCCTCTGCCGAGGCTCCGCCCATCGCGGTCACTACCTTTGCATCGGTTCCGGCGGGCGTGCCCGCCGCTTACCAGTCGCTCTACCAGGGACTGCAGAGCAATATAGCCACCGATCTCACCCTCATGAACGCCCAGTCGACCGGCGCCAAGTACCCGGTGAACTACTCAATGGCCCTCACGACCGCTAATGACAATGGCGGCATGCGGACCCTCTTTACCAACTTGACGTCCGTGGATCAGGCACTCAACGGGGCGCAGGCCCTGGGCATGAATGCGGTCATGGTGTCGTTGGGCTTCCCGATGTTCGACCAGCACTTCTACGAGTTCCTGGGGCAGACGCCTACCCAGGCTCAGCAAACCGTCCAGAATTACCTGACCTACTACGAGTTGGTGGCCCAGGACATTCACGGCCGCAAGGACATCAACGGCACGCCGATGCGCATGATCGTGGAGGCCAACCCCTTGCTTACCACAGACAACCCGGGCACGAACATGGACCCCACTGCCTACTATCAGTCGCTCAGTTTCGCGACCTACGAGCAGCGCCGCAGCGCCAACACCGTGACCACCGCCCAATACGTGCAGCCCGACTACCTGATCGTACAGTCGGAGCCGGACACGGATGCCCGCGACGACTACCGTCCGGAACTCAACACCGCCGCCACGGATGTCGCCATGGTGCAATTGATCGTGAACAACCTGGCGGCCGCCAAGGTGCCGGGGCTGCATTCCACGGTCAAACTTGGATCGGGCATGGGAACGTGGCAAACCGACTGGCAGGATTATCTGGGCACGCCGGGCGCCGACACGGGCCTGCTGGGAATCACCGGGCTCGACGGAATCGATAACCACGTCTACTTCCTGACCGGGCAGAGCGCGTCGGGCATGGCCCTCGAACTGGGTACGTCCATGCAGATGGTCGCCGCAGTGCAAGCCGCCGGGAAATTCGCCACCATCTGCGAATTCTGGCCGCACAAGTCATTGCTCGGGGGCGAGAGCTTTTTGGATGTGGATACGCGCGATAGCTTCAACTTTTGGGCGCCCCTCGACCAGCAGTACATCCCCGTCATTTTCGAGATGGCCAACCAGGGATCGCTTGAATACCTGTCGGCGTTCAACGACGGCGAATTCTGGGCCTACGAGCCCTACGCGACGCTGCCTTGCCAGCCAGTCTACCCAGCCGGCACGGCGGGGCAGAATCAGGCCTGCGACCTTTCCATCCTGAACGCCGTCACCAGCACCGTTCAGTCGGCCCTGGGACTCGGGCAGGTGTCCGCGACGGGGACTGCTTACAAGGCGGAAATCGCCGCATACTGGATGCCGCACTAAGCAGGATGCTTAAAAGGCTCTCACAGGCTGAAGCCTGTGCCACCAACTGCCGCTAAGTCATTGATAACTGGTGGCACAGACTTCGGTCTGTGAGAGCCTTTTTCAGCATCCTAGCGGTGGCACAGACTTTAGTCTGTGGTCTGCCCCACTCAAAAAACGTGATATTAGTTCCCCCTGGGGCGCACTAGAATATTGTCGTGAAAGCTCTACTCGCCGTACTGGCTTTGGCCGCCCTCCTGTGCGCCCAGGACGCCAACGCCCCGAATTACACCGCCGCCGGGATCGTGAACGGCGCCAGTTTCTCCCCCGGCCTGGCGCCCAACACCATTGTCTCCATCTTCGGCACGAATCTCTCCTGGGATACGCACGCCCTCGAAGAAGGCGATATCGTCGGCAGTATCGACGGTCCTACCATGCCGACCACCATGGGGCAGGTAGAGGTCTACTTCGAAGGCTGGCCGGCATATATCTATTACGTCTCTCCCACGCAAATCAATATCCTGGTGCCCAGCAACCTGCTGGCCGGCACGTTCCAGTTTTGGGTGGCCAGGCAGGGTACCCATGGCCCCATCGTCAGCGTGACATTGCAAGACGCGGCCCCGGCTATGTTCCAGATCTCGGCTGGCGCGGTGGTCGCTAGCCACCTGGACTGGTCGGTGGTCTCCAGCGATGCGCCCGCCGCCGCCGGCGAAGTCGTCACATTATGGGCGACCGGCTTGGGGAACACAGACCCCCAACTCCAAGACGGCGTTCTGGCGCTCCCCTACCCGCACCTGCAATGGATCAGCCAACTGAACCAATTCACGGTTTGGATCGACGGGGTTGCACTGGATCCTACGGCGATCGGCTATGCCGGCCTGGCTCCTGGGTATGCGGGCCTCTACCAAGTCAACGTGCGGCTCCCCGACCCGCTTCCGGCCAACCCCGAGATCCGCCTTGGACTAGGCGGCACGATGAGTCCCCCGGGGCTTATTTTGCCGGCACAGTAGACGCGCACTGTACACTGGAGTGGTGTTGCGCTTGCGCTGTCTCCCGATTCTGCTCGCCCTGGCTGGCGCGTTGCCTGCCGCTCCGCTGCGTAAATTGCCGCCACAATCGGGCCTGGTGCGCCGCTGGATGAAGACGCTCACCTTGCGTGAGAAGGTGGCCCAGTTGATCTTCATCCCGTTTCACGGCGCGGCGCCCAACAGCCGGTCGCGTGAATACCGGCAATTCATGAAGCTGGTCCGCGAGACACGCGTGGGCGGCATGGTGCTGGTGAACTGGAACAATGGCCGCGTCACGCAGAAGGCGCAGCCCTATGCGCTGGGCGCGTTCCTAAACCGCATGCAAAGACTGTCGCGCGTGCCGCTGCTGGTGGCCGGCGACTTCGAGCGGGGCGCCTCCATGCGCGTGGATGGCACTACCGTGTTTCCGCAGGCCATGGCCTTTGGCGCGGCAGGCGACCCGGCGCTGGCGCGCTTCGAGGGCCAGGTGACGGCCCGCGAGGCGCGCGCCCTGGGCGTTCACTGGCTCTTCTTTCCAGTGGCCGATGTGAACAACAACCCCGATAATCCCATCATCAATATCCGCTCCTATGGAGAGGACCCCGGGCAGGTATCGAGGCTGGTCGCGGCGTTCCTCGAAGGTACGCGCGCGGACCCTCGCTATGCCGTGCTGACCACCGCCAAGCATTTCCCCGGACACGGCGATACGGCGGTGGATACGCACTTGAACCTGGCCGTGATCGGCGCGCCGCGCGAGCGCCTGGAGCGCGTGGAACTGGCGCCCTTCCGCGCGGCTATCCAGGCGGGCGTGGACGCCATCATGACGGCGCACATCGCGGTGCCCGCGCTGGCCCCCGCCGATGTGCCCGCCACGCTGTCGCCCGCCATCCTGACCGGACTGCTGCGCGGCGAGATGGGATTCAAGGGAATCATCGTCACCGATGCGCTGGAGATGGGCGGCATCGCGCAGGGCTATTCGAGCGGCGAGGCCGCGGTCCTGGCGCTCGAAGCCGGCGCCGACGCGCTGGTCATGCCGCCCGATCCGGAGGCGGCCGTGAAGGCGATCCTGGCCGCGATCGCCAGCGGACGCCTCACACGCGCCCGCATCGGCGAGAGCGTGGCCCGCCTGCTGGCGGCCAAGGAGCGCCTGGGGCTGGGCCGCGGCGCTACGGTGGATCTGGAAGGCATCGGCGACCAGATCGACATGCCGGAAGATCAGGAGCGCGCGCAGGAGATCGCCAGCCGAGCGGTCACCCTGGTGAAGAATGCTGGCAATCTGCTTCCGCTGCGCGCGCCGGACAAGACCTGCTTCCTGACGCTGGCGGAAAGCCACTACTCGAGCGAGGGTCTGGAGTTCGCCCAAGAGGTGCGCCGCCGCGAGAAGAACGCCACGGTGATGCAATTGGATGCATCCCTGGGGGGCGCTTCGCTGGATGCGGCCGTGGAGAAGACCGCGGGCTGCGAGAGCTTGGCAGTGGCGGCCTTCGCCTCGGTGGCCGCCTACCGCGGCGACGTGGCGCTGGGCGGCGAATTTCCGCGCATGCTCGAGGCGCTGTTGGCTACCGGCAAACCCGTGGTCCTGATCGCGCTGGGGAATCCGTACCTGGTGCGCAGCTTTCCCCAGGCGGCGGCTTTCCTGCTGACCTTCAGCACCGTGCCGCCATCGGAGACCGCGGCGGTTCAGGCGCTGCTCGGGGAGTCTGCCATTCGGGGGCGATTGCCGGTGACGATTCCGGGGGTGGCGAAGATCGGCGAGGGCATTCAGTTGCCCGCTGCTCGCGCGCCTTAGCGAGAGTTCTGGAGATTGGCCATTTACAGTGGGGCAGGCTCTCAGCCCGCGCGGGGCTCTCAGCCCGCTGCAAGCCGCGGACGCCCGCCCCACAGGGCCAATGCTGATAGACTTGCTACTTAATGTCCAAGGCGACTTATTTGGAGTGCAGTTTATGTAAGCAGAGGTGCGCGGCCGACCGGGTGCAGCATCTTTGTTCCTGCGGCGGGCCATTGCTGGTGCGGTACGATCTGGAAGCGATCCGAGGCACGTGGAGTCCGTCGCAGGTGCGCGAGGGCCCCAACAGCATGTGGCGCTATGCGCCGGTCTTGCCGCCCGCGGATGAGTCGGTCGTCACGCTGGGCGAAGGCATGACGCCCCTCATCCGGGCACGGCGGCTGGGAGCGCGCTTGGGTGC
>JBEKPZ010000230.1:0-11744 GCA_049520215.1 Bryobacteraceae bacterium
AGCACATAGCTGGCGGCGGTGGCCGGCACGGCGAAGCTGAGATCGGCCACCGAGAGCAGCGCGATGAACGCGAAGAAGGAGACCGTCATGGCGGCCACGGAGGCTACGATCAGCTTGTTGCGCGCCAGCAGGGCTAGCACGCGCCCAAGTGCACCGGGCCGGAAATCGCGGATTTCGCCGTGACGCTTCATGGCCGCGGATTGCAATACATCGGAGGCGGTCGTGGCCGCGGCGATCAGGGCCACCAGCAGCCAATTCATGACGGCGCTCCGGAGCGATGCGGGGCGGTGCGCGCTACCAGGACCACGCCGGCCACGATCAAGAGGATGCCGGCCCAGCGCCAGCGGGTGATCTCTTCGTGCAGAAACAGCGTGCCCGCCAGGGCCGACAGCACGTAGCCGATGGAGGTCACCGGCAGCACATAACTCAGGTCTGCCCAGGACAACAAGGCCAGTTGAGAGAACAGCCAGAGAATGAGGAGCGAAATGCCTAGGGCCACCCAGGGGTTAAAGACCGCTCGGATGTATGCCAGGGGCGATAGGGAGACTAAGCGTCCGACTTGGCGCATGCCCCAGCTTAAGGAGAAGTTGCCAAAGAGGCTGCTGAGAATTACGAGCATCGTGAAGAAGCGGGTTTTGAGGCGGGCGGCCTGAGAGGCCGCCGCAGGCTGAGAGCCTGCCCCACTTTTGCTAGTCACCGGAGTTGGCCGTCGCCAGAGCCTTCTCGGAGGCCACGAACTTTTTCCGTTTGGAGCGCAAGGCCATGTACTCGCGAGCTTCCTTCGAGAGGCGCTTGCGCTCCGTGGAATCGAAAATGGCCTTGCGCACGACGCGCCAAATGACACGCGGGCGGAAGTAGTATTCGCCGTAGAAGCGCTCGACCCATTCGACCAGCTCGCCGCGGTCGAGGCCGGGATAGATGATGTTGGGAAGCTGGTGCCCGGTCTCATCGGTCATGGCGTCGATGGTGATGAGATTGTTCTTCTTGACGTAGTCGTAGAACTCGGTGCCGGGGTAGGGATGGGCGAGCGAGACCTGGATGGTTTCGGTATCCAGGCGCTTGGCGAAATCGATGGTCTTGCGGATGCTTTCGCGGGTTTCGCCCGGCAGGCCGATGATGAAATCGCCATGCACCAGCAGGCCCAGCTTCTTGCAGTTGTCGGTGAACCGCAGGGCCATGTCGATGGTGGCGCCCTTCTTGATGTTCTTGAGGATTTGCTGGTCGCCGGATTCGTAGCCCACGATCAGAAGGCGGCAGCCGGAGTCCTTCATGGCCTTGAGGGTGTCGTAATCGGTGGTGACGCGCGAGGTGCACGACCAGGTGAAATTCAGCGGCTGCAGTTTCTTGCACAACTCGATGGTGCGCGCCTTCTGATAGTTGAAGGTGTCGTCGTCGAAGAATATTTCCTTGACATAGGGGAAGGCCTCTTTGGCGTAGGCCACTTCGCGCGCGATGTCGTCGGTGGAGCGCAAGCGCCAACGGTGACCCGAATGCGTCTGCGGCCACAGGCAGAAAGTACACATCGCCGGGCAGCCGCGCGAGGTGTAGAGCGAGATGAAGGGATTCAGCAGAAACGGGACGTTGTAGCGCCGGACATCGAGATCGCGCTTATAGACCTTGGTGACCCACGGCAACTCATCGAGGTTCTCGATGGGGGCCCGCTCGGGGTTGTTGACGATATGGCCGTTCTTGCGGAAGCTGACGCCCGGCAAATCCTCCACGGGCGTGCCGCGGGCGTAGTCGGCGATCTGGTAATCGAACTCGCGGCGCACCACGAAATCGATGGCGGGCGAGGTGCGCAGGGATTTCTCCGGCTCCACGGTAACGGGCGGTCCAACGAAGGCGACCTTCAACTTGGGGTTGGTATCCTTCATCATCTCGGCCATCTTCACGTCCACGTGAAATCCCGGGGTGGAGGTGAACAGCACCAGCAGCTCGAAGTCGTTGGCCATGGCGACGGTCTGCTCGATAGAGATCTTGTGCGGGGGCGCGTCGACCACTTTGCTGTCGGGCAACATGCCGGCCGGATAGCAGAGCCACACGGGATACCAGTAAGACTCGATCTCCCGGGTGGCCGGCCAACGCGAACTGGCGCCGCCATCGAAGCCTTCAAAAGAAGGCGGATTCAGAAACAGTGTTCTCATGAATGGTCACTCGGCGGGCGAATGGTTACTCGCCCAAATCCACCAGGCTCGCCTGTTTGGGGCTGCCGGCCAACGATACGTTCCGGAAATCAATGGTGAGCTCCGCGGGACCCACCAGCCGGGTGTCGACTACGCTGTGAATCTGGCGCGGAACCGCAATGCCGCCTTGAATCTCATACTCTTTGACAAATTCGATTTTCTTCAAGAACAGCGACGGGGGTTTGATCAGGCGGCCGGATTCGCGGACACACAGAAATGTTTTGGCGTCGATCCAGATTTCGCCTTTGAACAGGCCCACCAACTTGCGCCGCGGCGTCACCTGAAATACCTCGATGAGTTGGCCGGCGGACTGCATTGGCCCTTTGTATTTGAATTTGTAGTTGGCCGGCGTGACGGCCAGAGACGGGGAGCCATCGGCCTGAGCCTCGACTTCGGCGGAGAGATATCGCGCGATCACGTGGTTCTTGACGGAATTGTCGCCTTCGAAGTGCAGGGCTTCGTAGGTGATGCGGCCCAGTCGCGAGATGCGGCGCAGCCCGTGCAAGCGGCCATGTTTCTTGAGTTTGGGCAGGGAAGCTTCAATATCCACCTCCATTGACGAGCCTTGGAGGGCGCGCTCCTGCTGCTGGGACGCGACCCAATAGTTTTCGACGACGGATTCCGGACTGGTCGCCGTGGCGGCGCTCAGCGTTCCGAAGGACACAGCGAGCAAACAGATTACGTGCCGGTTCAGATTAAATCTCAAGGTATGATTCCAGGATAACAGAATGTACCATCGTGTAGATGTTTTCTACAAGCCGGAGGTTGCGGATTGGGGGGTGGGAGTGGCGGCTCGGAGCCGTCGCGGCTTTGAACTTGCTGTCTTCAGTCATCAGCGGGCAATCGAAGACGCGGGCGGTCGAAACCAGCAACTGGTCGGCGGGATCGCGATGGATTTGCGGATTTAAGCGCAGCAACAACACGCCGGGTTCCGCAAGGGCGCGTTCTATCCAGAGCCCCACCGTCCGATCGAGTTTCAGCCGTCGTAGTTAACGCCACGCTCGAGAAATTTGCGGTGCCGGGGATGCAGCCCGTCCGGTGACAACATACTTGCCAAAGCGGAGCCGAAGGCTCAAGCCGAAGGACGCGAGCGGTCGCACCAGAATGGCACCAGACAGCGGGCAGCTCCGAGGGTGAAGGCAACAGGCTGAACCCTGGTACCGTAAAGCGCGACCCCACCTGAAAGCTTCCTATCTTCCCAGGCCTCACTCGCCACAGGCTCGAACGGATGGCGTGAACCGCGGCATTATGCGGGTGGAATCCAATTGGGGGAATCCGGACGGCATTCCCGGCCTTACGGAAGCTGTCGAGAAACGCGATTGGAAAGAAGCTCATCGGCAGGCCGGGATACTGGCCGAGGCGCTGGCGCGCAACGCGGCGGTGGTGCGGGAAACAGCCGGGCGGCCTGAGAGGCCGCCGCAGGCTGAGAACCTGCCCCACTAGTGGTGGAACTGCGAGCCTTCGGCTTTGGGGCGCAATCCGGGCTGGGTGGCGAACCAATCCAGATGGCGGCGGATGTCTTTCACGAGCATGTCTGCAAGATCGCAGGTGAACCCGTTGCGCACCACCACACGTTGCACGACCATCTCCTGCCGGTTGGCTGGCATGCGGTAGGCGGGCACCTGCCAGCCGCGGTCGCGCAAGCGGTCCGCCAGGTCGTACAAGGACCAGTGGGCGTCCGCCTTCAAGGTCCAGGCAAACACCGGCAGATCTGTGCCGCGGCTGACGAGTTCGAACGGCCCCAGATCGGCGATCTGGCCCGCCAGCCGCACCGCGACATCCTGGCAGGCCTGGTGAATGGCGCGATAGCCCGATTTTCCCAGCCGGATCAAATTGTAGTATTGGGCCACGATCTGGCTGGCTGGGCGCGAGAAGTTGATGGCCAGCGTGGGCATGGTTCCACCCAGGTAGTCGACGTTGAAGATCAAGTCCGGGTGTAGATCGGCAGCCTCGCGCCAGATGACCCAGCCGACGCCGGGATACACCAAACCATATTTGTGTCCCGATGTATTGATCGATTTCACGCGCGGCAATTGGAAGTCCCAGAGGAGTTCCGGTTGGATGAGGGGCGCCACAAAGGCGCCGCTCGCGCCATCCACATGGATCGGAATATCCAGGCCGGTCTTCTCCTGCAGCCTGTCCAGGGCGGCGCTCAACGCCGCGACGTTTTCGTAGTCGCCGGTGAAGGTACTGCCGAGCACCGAGACGACGCCGATGGTGTTCTCATCGCAGGCCTGCGCGGCCCGTTCCGGATCGGTCACAAACTCGCTGCCCTCTAAAGGAACCGAGCGTTCTTCGATATCCCAATAGCGCGCGAACTTGTGCCAGCAGACCTGCGTGTTGGTGCCCAGAACCAGGTTGGGCCGATCGGACGGCTTGCCCGCTTTGCGCATCTTCTCACGCCAGTGCCATTTCAAGGCGAGGCCACCCAGCATGCAGGCTTCGCTGGAGCCGATGGTGGAGGTGCCCACGGTGGTCTCGGGATCGGGCGAGTGCCACAGTTTGGCGAGCATGTGGACGCAACGCATTTCGAGCTCCGCCGTCTGCGGGTACTCGTCCTTATCGATCATGTTCTTGTCGAACGTCTCCGCCATCAGCTTGGCCGCTTCCGGCTCCATCCACGTGCCGCAGAAGGTGGCGAGGTTGAAGCGCGAGCTGCCATCCATGATCAGTTCATCGTGGATGAGATGGTAGGCCGTGGAAGGCGGCATGCCTTCGTCGGGAACGTCATGCCGGGGCGCGGGTCCGAGCAGCCACCGGCGGGCGTACATGGGGCGCATGACGCGCAGCATTTCGTGTGCGGGATGATCGTGGTCGTCCATGTTGTCCATGGGATTGGATATCACTGTACCAGATCGACAGGCTACAATGAATGACAAATGACTTTTTGTTTGGGGATCACTGTCGAAGATGGCCTGGTCGGCATCGCCGACACACGCGTGCTCACGGGCAGTGAGTCCATGGTCGCAAAGAAGGTGGCCACTTATGAGGGGCCTGGTTTTTCTTTTTTCATCATGACCTCGGGTTTGCGCTCGCTGCGGGACAAGGCCCTGCTCTATTTCGAAGAGGCTTATACGCGGCAGATCGGCGCGCGCGACCGCCTCTTCAAGGTCGTCAACTTGTATGCGGGCCAGATCCGGCGGCTCGCGGAGGAAGAGGGGCCGTCCCTGCGCCAGGCCGACTTCCACTTCAATATCAACTCTCTGATTGGCGGCCAGATGTCTTCCGACTCCGCGCACCAGTTGTTTCTGGTTTATCCGGAGGGCAACTGGGTAGAGATCGGTCCCGACACGCCGTATCAGATCATCGGCAATTCCGGGTTCGGCAAGCCGATCCTGGAACGCTCGCTGACTCACGAGGATTCCATTCTGTACGCGTTTAAGCTGGGCATACTGGCTTTCGACGCCACGCGGTTGTGCGCGGCAAACGTGGATTTCCCCATCGATCTGCTGCTGTATAAACGGCAGAGCTTCGAGTTGATCGAGCATCGCTTCGAGCGCAAGGATCTCGCTCAGATTTCAGACTGGTGGCAGGAGCGCATGCGGCGCGCGGTGAATGAACTGCCTTCGGAGTGGGTGGAGAGCGCTTTTTCGCGGCTGGCGAAGAAGCCGGCCTGAGAGGCCGGCGCAGACTAAGAGTCTGCCCCACTTATTCCGGAACCACATCTACTTCTACTTTGAGTTTGTGTCTGGCTCCGCCTAGGAGCACGCCCCAGATGGGACTGACGTCGCTGTAATCGCGACCCCATGCCACGGTGATATGGCCGTCGGAAGGCACGCAATTGTTGGTGGGATCGAAATCCACCCAACCGATGCCGGGGCACCATGCCGAGCACCACGCGTGCGAGGCGTCGGCGCCTACCAAACGCGGGCGGCCCGGCGGCGGCATGGTTCTCAGATAGCCGCTGACATACCGCGCCGGGAGGCCGAGAGATCGCATGCACCCGATCTGGAGATGAGCGAAATCCTGGCACACCCCGCGGCGTTTTTCGAAAAAAGTCTGGACGGGCGTGGCGACTTCGGTGGCCTGCTTGTCGAAACGGAAATCCTGGTGAATCCTCCGGGTGAGATCGAGCACCGCCGCGAGCAGCGGACGTCCCGCGGGAAACGACTCGCGCGCATAGGCGGCCAGTTGCGGACTGGCTCGCACGCGTTGGGTATCGAAGACGAACTGCCACGCGTTCAGGACCTCGTCGCTGGGATCGCCAGCCAACGCTTCGCGGACGGTCTCCCAGGAAGGAGACGCGGAAAAGTCCGGAGATGCGATGGGATTCACTTCCAGTCTGGTGTTGGCCTCCACGACGAGGCACTCGTGAGGCTCGTGCAGCGTGAAGAAGGTCAGGGTGTTGCCGAAGTAGTCGAAATGGGCGGAGGTGACCGACGGCGTCGGCAGGATGGCCACGTAGCTCTCCCAGCACGTTTGTTTTGGCAGACTGCGCGGAGTCAGACGCAGCACGTGATGCGAGACCGAGACCGGGTCCTCGTAATGGTAAGTGGTCCTGTGCTGGACGCGATAGATCAAGTGGCCCGCTCCATTTCCGCATGACTGAAATAGACGTTGGTGATGGCATCCGACAGAGCGGGCAGCGCCGCGCCGGTGGCGGCGAGCAGTTGGTCCAACGGCTCGCGGATTTCGCCGGCGCCTGGCTGGCAGAGCATGCCCACGTCCGCGCGAAACAGATTCGCCGCCGCTTCTTCCAAACGGCTCTGTTTGGAAAGCGGCCAGGCAGCTCCCGAGGGCCTGCTGGACAGGTACCGGCAATGCTTCCATAGATCGCGGATTTGGAAGGCAAGCGAGCGCGGATTGGCCTCGTCGTTCATCAACAGATCGAGCACCGGCGCGGGCTGCTGTACGGTGAAGTAGCGGGAGCGATAGGTCATGGAACTGTCGCCGACCTCCAACAACATTTCCAGCGTGGGCCAGGTGCGCGGGCTAAGCGGCACGATAATGGCGCGGAAAAGACTGACCAGTTGGATGGCGCGTTCGATGCGTCTTCCGGCGCCCAGAAAATGCCATCCGGGGCCGCGGGTAATGTTCCCCATTTCGATTCCGCGAAGCGCGGCGAGTGTCCCAATGCAACGATCGAGCACGGCCAGCGCTTCGCCCGCCGAGGCGTAGCCCCAGGCTGAAGTGTGTGCAGCGCCGAACTGGCTCACGATGCGCAGCGTGTCGCTCGAAAGGCTGGCCCGGACCTGCGCGGCAGCCCGCGCGGCGCGGCTCAGAACCGCGTTGAGGCTATCGCTGCGCTGTTCTTCGAAAATCAGAGATAGGATTTCCTGTTCCAGATCGCGCCATTGGTCCAGATGCCCTTGGGGGTCCTCCTCCGACAGCCGGGAGTGAGGCGATGCCAGACAATCGTACACCTTCATCAGGGAATCCCACTCGGCGGAGCCGGACGCCCCGAACTCGCCGGTGAGGCGGATGAGAATGCAGCGCAGGACGCGGGCCAGGTGTTCGGAGCGTTCGGCGTAGCGGCCGAGCCAGAAGAGGTGGTCGGCCGCGCGGCTGGGCAGGTCGGTGCCGCCGCCGCGATTCAGTTCCAACGGCTGGTCGCGGGGATGTTGCAGGGTGAACAAGTCGACCGGCTGCGTCGAAAACACCCAGGTGTCCTTGCTGCCGCCGCCGCGCTGCATGGAAACCACCTGCGTGTCGAGCGCGGGAGATACGCGGGTGAGCCCGCCGGGCATGACCATCCAGGAGTCTCCCGCGGCCGCCACGAAGACGCGCAGCACGACCCGGCGGGGGGTGAGGCTGTCTTGAGACCAGACCGGGACGGTGGAGAGGTCCACTAATTCCTGCCCCGCGAATTCGTGGGGGCGTTCCCGCAGGCGCGCAATCAGCCGTGCCCGTTCGTCGCCGGTGAGCTTGCCGCCAAAAACCGGCTCCATTCCCGGTGTGGGGCCGTGCGTGGGAAAGGCCGGCTTGATCACCAGGAAATCCAGGTTATCGAGCACATATTGGAGGGGCTGGGGCTGGCCGCACCACCACGTTGCGACGGAGGGGAGCTTCAGCCGCTCTCCGAACAACCGCTGGCTGAGCCGCGGGAGAAAGGGCACGAAGGCTGCGGATTCGACCAGACCGCTGCCCAGCGCATTGGCGACCACTACGTTGCCCGCACGCACGGCCTCGACCAGGCCCGCCACGCCCAGGAATGAGTCGGGGCGCAACTCGATGGGGTCGCAGAAGCCGTCGTCCACGCGCCGCAGGATTACATCGACCGGCTTGAGGCCGTCGAGGGTTTGCAGGAACACGCGGCTTTCGCGCACGGTGAGGTCGCCCCCTTGCACCAGCGTGAAACCGAGGTAGCGGGCCAGGTAAGAGTGCTCGAAGTAGGTCTCGTTGAAGGGTCCCGGCGTGAGTAGCACCACCCGCGGGTTGTCGCGGCGCGAGGGCGACAGGCGCAGCAGAGTGTCGCGAAAGGAGTGGAAAAACGATGCAAGGCGCTCGACGTGGAATTCGCGGAACAGGTCGGGAAAGGTTTCCGCCAGAACGGTGCGATTCTCCAGGGCATATCCCGCGCCCGACGGAGCCTGGGTACGGTCGGCGAGTACCCACCATTGTCCATCGGGCGAGCGGGCGAGATCGACGGCGAGCAAATGCAGGTATGGATGAACCGGCGTGGGCATGCCGTGACACGACCGCCAGAAGCCGGGATTGGCGAATACCAGCGCCGGCGGGAGATGGCCGCCGCGAAGCAGTTGTTGGGGGCCGTAAAGGTCTGCCAGGATATAGTTCAGCAGGCGCGCGCGCTGGATCAGGCCGGCTTCGAGGGCATTCCACTCCGCGGGCGGAATGAGGAGCGGGATGGAATCCAGATTCCACGGTCGGTCCATGCCGAGTGGATCGCCGTAGACATTGTAGGTGACGCCGTTTTCCCGGATGCGCTGGCGGGCGATCTTCCAGCGGCGGGCCAGTTCTTCGGCGCCGAGCGCGGACATGGAGCCGATGAAGGTGTCCCAGTGCGGACGCAGAACGCCTGGGGCGGCGGACATTTCATCATAAACGCCGCTGGCCGGGCGATAACCGGCGCATAGCAGGGGCGCATCGAGAGTGTTTCCGGACATGCTCATCGGGGAAACTCAGAGTTCGTCGGATGAGGTACGCGGTTCGTGGCGTCGACTGGCTGTAATTTTAGCAGAGTTCCCCCTGTGGGTTGACCTGTCCGTTGGGGGTGGGCGCTTTGGGGAGAGCCGCAGGCGGCACGATACCCCCATTTTTTGGGTTCGCTTTGTAATCCATTTGTGGGGGGGGCGCGGGGGCGGGTTCCGGGGTGGTTTGCGGTTTGGTTTCAGGAGGATCGGGAGCTTTGGCTACAGGGCTGGAGTGGGGTTGTGGGCTGGCTACCGGGATTTCGCGCGCCGCCTGAAAGGCTTTCAACTGACGCAGGCCGCGGTCGAGGGAACGCTGGAGGGCGGCTTCGTGGCGGGTGAGTTTGGCCAGGAGGTTGGAGCCGCTGCAGTCTGAGATGAAGGCGCGGGTCAGGCGGTCGCCTGCGTCGGGCGGAGCCGGCGGGGGCGGCACAAACTCGGGCCTCAATTGGTGGTTCCTTCTATGGTTGACCCGTTCCCGTTTGCGGAAATAGTCGTCGGCGGCGACCGCATCGAGGCGCTGGCGGTAGATGCCAGCTTCCATGGGGATGGCGCGGTCGAGGCGCCATTGGTCGTTGGCGATACGCTGTACCAGTTTTTCTTCGCCGAGGCCGACGGGGCGGAAGCGGTCATAGAGGTCTTTGAGGAGTAGGAGGAACTCTTCGGGATGCTCGTCGAGCAGGATGTGTTTGTTGGCGGAGAGGCCGTGAGTGAGACCGTTGCGGCTGGAAGCGGCTTTGCCTTGGGCGCTCCTGGGCCCGGTAGATTTTTTTGCATTTTGGCGGTTCGCTTTAATTTGGGCTTCCGTCGCGGTGCGGGGTTCATCCGTTTGTTTCGTATTATTTGTTTGTCTCATACTGTTGTTGCGGGCGCGTTTGGCCCGACCTCGCCTATATGTTACAGGGGTGGGTTTGGGAAATACGGACCTGATTCCTTTAAGTGATTGAAAGATTGGGTAAATCTGTTTGGCTTGGGCTGTGACTCAAAACCGGCCGATCTCAAGCGGGATGGGGACGGCAGGAGAAGTTATTCTTTTTCAGACGCAGCGTCAGCTCGCGGGCGGCCCTTTCCGGCTTGCCGGGGGCGGCGTCAGCGCACGAAGGACAGCCGTCTTGAGCGGCGGAAGATCGTTCTTGATTGTTCCCCATGTCGAGGACAACTCGGATCATGAACTTGGATTCAGATGGCTTTCGCGCCGCGCTTTCCGTGCAGCGGCTATCTCCGCGTCGATCTCATCCATCGAGAGCCGATTCAACCCGGCTTGAGTTGCACTCTCCCATGATCGCCGCAGCCAGTCCGGCGCGAGGTCGCGTCCAGCACTTGCGTACTGTTCGGCGGACACGCCTCGTGCGCGAGCCTTGGCGGCAGGCGCCGTTACCTCTGCTTCCGGAAGGTCTATCGTCAGCGTCATGGTAGTGTCTGAAAAGTGGGACAACCTTTGGGCTGCGTACTGCCTGCATTTCGCCTGGTACAACTTCTGCCGGTTCACCAGAGCCTACGCATCACGCCCGCAATGGAAGCCGGGATCACCGATCACGTCTGGGAACTCAAGGAGCTGTTGGCATAAATCAAAAAATCAGATATTTGGGCTATTAGATCTGATATCATATACCCCGTAGTATGTTAGTGCAGTTGCGAGCGGTGCGCACCGCCTCGGGCGGGCAGGGGTCATCCCTGCCCACTTCATGTAGTAAAAGGAGGCAACGATGCATTCATATGAATCATCGGACGGGGTGCCATGCTGCGATTGCCCCGATTTGGAGACCAAGTATTATCCGACGGTAGCCTGTCGGGCGTGTGGTTCAATTTGGGATGAGGACCATTCATCACAAACCGGGCCGCACGCAGAAGGCGTCGCAGTAGAAGCGGTTCCGTTGGCCGCCTAAAACGAAAGGGTGGGGGATTGGACCCCAAACAGGCAGTCCCCCTCCTTTGCTTCGGAGTAAATTGGTATATTCTGCTGAAAATGACCTCCCAATGCGAAAAATAATCGCCGCAGCACTGCTGGCAGTCGCGCCGCTATGCGCCCAGTCGTGGCCCGAAGAACCAGATGGATTCAAGGGCGTACAGTTTGGGGCGGACCCAAAGCAAGCCAGGCCAGCGCTCAAGGCCATGGGCTGCTCCGTACCGTACCGAGGACATTACTGCAAAGCGGTTATCGAAGGTGGGGGCTTCGTTATCACCGGCTTCTTAATATTCCACGACACGGGATTCATCAAAGCAAGCGGCTCATTCCCGCCAGAGAACTATGAGGATATGCGGGCGATATTTATCAAGAAATACGGAAACCCACACTCCGCCCGTCAATCCGTACTTCAAAACCGCTTAGGCGCAAGCTTCCAACAAGAGGACCTAGCCTCAATACTGTTCACTTTGGTGGGGCAGACCATCGCACTTCGTGGTCTGCCGCCTTCGGGGAGCGCTGGCAGACGACATAAAACGATCGTCTGCCCCACCGAAACATCTTTAAGTG
>JBEKPZ010000231.1:0-11712 GCA_049520215.1 Bryobacteraceae bacterium
ATCTTGCTGCTGCTCGCCAGGCTTGGCGTCCGCGCCGGCGAAGTCGTTGGGCTGAGCTTGGACGATATTGACTGGAGCACGGCCCAGATCACCATTCGCGGAAAGGGCGGGAAATCGGCCCAGTTGCCGTTGGCCGCCGACTTGGGCGCAGCCCTTGCCGTCTATTTACGTCACAACCGTTCCGGGTCTCGTCGCCGCTCCTCGGCCGCATCGCGTCCGGCGGCTGCCGGCGGCCGATCCGGCGCGCGGCGGGCCCAAACCGCCCTTGGTGTGACCGAACAGTTCGCCTTCGATAAGCGGCCCTTGGAAATCTCACCTAATTTGGGTGCCCTCGTCGGCGGACACCCCCGGTCTTACAAGGAACTTGGCCGTAGAGGTGATGCCTCACGGCTTTGATTTGAAATGTGGAAGTGGTTGTGGAGGCAGCGGAGGCATAGCCACAATCGAGCTAACAATTCTCGCTAATTACTGGAAATTCAAGGTTGCATGGCCGACGGCCACTGACGTGCCCACCCATGTGTACGTTGTGGCCGTGGCCTTCCCGGCAACCGGAGCTACACAAGTTCCGGTGGCGCAATTCCCCGGACCGACATATAGGTTGCCACCGATGAATTGAATAGTATTTGGCATATTTGGGCCAAAGTTGAGCATTCCGGTATCCAGAATGACGGCATCGCCCTGTGTGATCCTGAGACCCCAGTTGAAGTCTTTTGTGGTGCTTGGGTTGTCGTCCTCGACGACTTCCTCCCCCCCTATGCATGCAACATTGGGGTCGAGACAGTTCGCCAGCGAAACTGTATACGTCGGTAGGCCGATCACCAGTCCGCCCGCCGGCATGCTGGAGCAGTCGGGGTAATTGATGGGATCGCCGGTGAGGCAAGGCCATTCGTAATTGCCGCTCCCATCTATTGGCGCCAAGGCACCAAAATTCGTGACTAACTGGAATATCGTTGGACCGGTGGTATCGGGGCTAACTTGTGCCGGCACATGGCCGATCACACTTCGGTGAAACTGCGGCGCCGCGGCAAGGGCTGGATACCCGCCCACGCCAAAAGCAACGATTACCGCGATAGCGGCAAACATAAGCATGCGAACCTTCGTCATTGTGCAATCCTCAATTCGTATTGTGATGGCAGGCTCGAATGCCTGCCTCATCTAGAAACGCGCCGCTTCGGGAGAAAAGCCATCACACGATGGAGTATTTCTTCTTTTGTCGCGCTATTAAGTGAGCGCGGCACACCTCGGGAGAGAGGCTTACCACCGGTGTGGCCGCGGTTCCATAATAGATAGATAGCAGAAAGGTCCCCATGTCCCAGCGCTGGCAGAGAGTAGAGCAGTTGTTTCACGAGGCGCTGGGGCTGGTGCCCGAAGCTCGCGGCGCATTCCTTTCCGCCGCGTGCATCGGCGACGACGGCATGCTGCGCGAGGTGCAAAGTCTATTGCACGCCGACGAGAGTATGCGGATTCTGCCCGCGCCGTTTCTGTTGCATAAAGACGCGATGGCGGCTGGTGAACATCTGGGTCAATACGAAATCCTGACCCTGTGCGGCCGTGGAGGCACGGGGACGGTCTATCGGGCGCGCGACGTCCGGTCGGACCGAGAGGTGGCCCTTAAAGTCTTCCCTGCGCTGATTTCACCCGAGCAACGGCGGCGTTATCTCAAGGAAGCCAAAGCAGCGTCGGCACTGCATCATCCCTGCATAGTCGGCATCTACGAAGTCGGACGAGCCGAGAACCAGGACTACATAGCAATGGAGTTCGTGGATGGGCGGACCCTGGGAGAGACGATTCCGGCTGGCGGCCTGCCGGTGGGAGAAGCGCTTCGGCTGGCGCGTATGATCGCCGAAGGCTTGGCTGTAGCGCACGCGGCAGGCATCGTGCATCGCGATCTGAAGCCGGCCAACCTGATGGTGAAACCGGATGGGGCCATCAAGATTCTCGACTTCGGCCTGGCGAAGTTCATGGAGACCGGCGAATCGCCATCGCTCAGGACGTCGACGGGACAGATTGTGGGCACCGCCTGCTACTTGTCGCCGGAGCAGGCCCAGGGGCAGCCGGTGGACGCGCGATCGGACGTGTTTTCATTCGGCGCCGTTCTGTACGAGACGCTCACAGGGGAAAGACCCTTCGATCGCGGATCGCTCGCGGGAACGCTTTCGGCAATTCTGCGCGATACGCCGGCCCCAGTGCGCAGGCTCCGTCCGGGAACGCTGCGCGTTATCGGCCGGATTGTCGAACAATGTCTGGAAAAGGATCGCGAGAAGCGCTACGGATCGGCCGACGAGCTGCTGCGGGCGCTAACCGCTTGCCAGGTCCGACTGGATACTCCCCGGCACCGCGTTTGGCAGTTTCTCCGCCGGCGGGAGGTGCTGGTTCCTACTGTGGCGCTGCTTTTGTTATTGCTCACGGGAGCGGCGTTTTGGGGAGCGCGGCAGTGGCGCGTCCGCCGCGCCCGCCGGACCATTGAGCCCCGCATTGCCGCGCTGGTGGCCCAGCATCGCTACAATGCCGCCGACGAGCTGGTCCGTGAAATCGAAACCATTGTCCCGAACGATCAACAGGTGCGGGAGTTCCAGCGCGACTACCGGCTGGTCAATTCGGTGCTGACGACGCCGCCGGGAGCGGAGGTCGCGATCAAGGACTACGCGACGCCGGAGGCGCCATGGCGCGTGCTGGGCAAAGCGCCGCTGCCGAACATCACCATCCCGTTGGGTTACTTTCGTTGGCGCATCAGCGCTCCCGGCTATCGCACGCGCGAGTTCGCGGAGACGGGCATCCTGAAACCGGGCATTCACTTCGCGCTGTACAAGGATGCCGATAGCCCGGCTGACATGGTGTTGGTACCGGAGGGGTATACCTTCGGCCCAGAGGCTGTACCGGTTCCGGAGTTCTGGCTCGACCAGTTCGAGGTCACCAATCGCAAGTACCAGGAATTCGTGAACGCGGGCGGCTACCGGCGGCGCGAGTTCTGGCGGGAACCCTTCGAGCGCGATGGCAGGAACATTACCTGGGAGCAGGCCATGGATGCGTTCCGCGATCAGACCGGCAGGTTTGGACCGTCCCTGTGGGAACTGGGGAATTATCCCGAAGGAAAGGCCGATTTCCCTGTCACGGGAGTGAGCTGGTATGAGGCAGCCGCGTACGCGCAGTTCGCGGGAAAAAGCCTGCCAGCTTATGCCTACTGGCTGCGTGCGGCGCGCACGGAATGGCTCTATGCGGACGCCATTCTAATGAGCAACTTTTCAGGAAAAGGCCTGGCTCCGGTGGGAAGCTATCGCGGCCTGGACCGGTTCGGCTCTTACGATCTGGCGGGCAACTGTAAAGAGTGGATCTGGAATGAGTGGAAACCAGGACAGCGCGTAGTGGCCGGCGGCGCCTGGGATGAAGCCTACTATGCCGCGGGCGTGCTGGATCAGGCTGCCCCCATTGACCGGCGCGCCAATATCGGGTTCCGGTGCGTGAGGTACCTGGAGCAGCCATCGCCGGCATTTACGGAACCCGTGGTCGCGGGGCCCGAGCGCGATTTCAGCAAAGAGGTACCGGTGGGCGACCAGAGGTTCGCCCAGTTCCGCAAACTGTACGACTATGGCCCCACGCCGTTGCGGGCGGCCGTCGACGAGACGGACGATAGCAATCCCTATTGGCGCAAGCAGAAGGTGAGCTTCGACGCCGCTTACGGAAATCAGCGGGTGGCCGCGTACCTGTTTCTTCCCCGCCGGAGCACGCCGCCGTACCAGACTATCGTGTATTTTCCGAGCGGCATCGCGAATCAGGAGAAGTCTAGCAGCCATCTCGAGATGTGGTATCTGGACCCGCTCATTCGCAGTGGGCGGGCCGTGCTCTACCCGGTGATATGGGGCACGTACGAGCGGAAGGAAGGCCTGACAGGGAGCGCGGCGGAAGCCTGGCGCACCCGTGTGATACGGGAAGTCCAGGACATTCGGCGATCGGTGGATTATCTGGAGACTCGGCCAGAGATCGACCACGCGCGGCTGGCATATCTCGGTTTCAGCGCCGGCTCCGTAATGGCGCCGATGGTATTGGCGACGGAACCGCGCTTCCGGGCGGCAGTGCTGGCTGTCGGGGGACTCGAGCACGCGAACCATCTGCCTGAGGCCGACGCATTCCAGTTCGCGCCGCGAGCATACACACCAGTGATGATGTTGAACGGCCGCTACGATTTGGTCTTTGACCTGGAAACGAGCCAACGCCCGCTATTGCAACTGTTCGGCGCCTCACCGGCGAATAAGAAGCTGGTGTTGCTGGAGGCGGGTCACGCGATGGTTGGCTTTCCGGCGACCACACGGGAGAGTCTGGACTGGCTCGACCGGTATCTAGGGCCAGTACCGCCGAGCCGCTAACCGGAGCCGGTCGAGCCGATCTCGCGCCTGAGGAACGCGCGCGAGAATCGCCAATCGCGTTCCAGCGTGGCCGAGGATGCGCCCAGCACCTCGGCGCACTCCTCCATCGTCAACCCGCCGAAGTAACGCAACTCCACCAGTCTGGCCTTGCGAGGGTCCGCGTCGGCGAGGCGATTGAGGGCGCGATCCAGATCCAGCACCTCAACCTCGCGCCCGTCGACCAATTCCATCGCCTCCGACAGCGAGACATGCGCCGCGCCGCTGCCCCGCTTGTCGCGCAGGCGTGACCGGGCGTGATCGACCAATACTCGGCGCATCATCTCCGAAGCGACCCTGATGAAGTGAAGCCTGTCGTGCCACTGGCCTCCGCTCTGTCCCGCAAGCCGCATGTAGGCCTCATGCACCAGAGCGGTAGCCTGCAGCGTGTGGCCCGGCCGCTCCCTGCCAAGCTGGTATGCCGCCAGCCGCCGGAGCTCGTCATACACGGAAGCTAACAGTGGTTCCGGAACACTCATTTACGGAACCAGAATGACACCAGGCCCGTGCCGCCGCAAGGCCTAGAAGTACCTCCGGCGAAATCGCCATGAGGCAGTTTAGGCCGGGACTGCTGGCTTATCAAGGCGATGCCAAGGCAAAAAGATTCTCCTGCTGATGCTCTGGAAGCCCGAACGCTTTGGCAAGTCTCTTGCTGCGTTACGAGTAGGCCCCGACGGAACGGCACCGTGCACTTCATTGCAGTGCCCTCCGCCCGCCGCGCACCCCCATCCGCACGCCGGCGGTCGCGGCGATGGACCGCGGGCGGCGGGCGGCGGGGACTGGCCGCCGGGCATCGGGCGTGCGAGGTACCCCGACGATGCTCCTGGGACGCGGGCCGCGTTGCTCTGAGGCCACAAGTGCTAGAATTCGCCGCGACCAGGCACGTCCTCCTCCAGGTACTCGGCCAATTCTGCTGGCCTGGATCGCCACAGCCCACCAAAGCGGCCCTTTCTGTGAATGCGGGGCGCGGAAGCCACCTGCATCTGTGGTTGGCGCGGGCCGGGCGACGGGTGCTCTAAGCCCAAGGCGCCGCCGAAGCCGAGATCGAGATCCCACCGATGCGGGCTAAGTGGGGAAAGACGGTTCGAATTCCGGGTACCAGCCGCCCTCGCTGGCGGCGGGCGCGCACCCACCAGGGCGTCAGCGGAATGGTCCTCTAGATCTAGAAGCCGCGGACATCAATGTCTTGCTTAATCGCCTCGGAGACCGAGAAAAGGGCACCCTGGGCGCGAATGCCCTCGGTTGCTGCGGGCCCCTCCCGATGGGATAATTCGCGTCGATGGCAGTGTTCTATCGTGCTACGGCTATCCCCATGCCGGTGGGCGAGAACCCAGCTTCGAGGTGCATCAAAACCCTCGCGAGCCGGGAACCACTCCGGCGAACGGCGCTTGCTTCGTCGCTGGAAGCGCGCGACGCGCGAGACTCTAGCCGCCTTGCGAGCTGGCGGTCGCGGCGACGGACAACGAAGCCGCGGAGGCCGGCACAAGACGAAGTTCTCCTGGCGCCCTCATACGGGTGTAATTCCGTCGTCTCAACTGCCCGGATGATATTCCTTCTCAGTGTGCCCCTTCAATTGCGACCGGTAGAAGTACACCTCGCGCAAATCGCCCGTAGCATATCGCTTCGCCTCATCGTTGAAATGCCTGGACGACGGATCGCCACTTTCGCCGCCCGCCGTCACCGCCATTGCATGCAGCGTCTTACCGAACTCCACCACCGCCACGAAGCTGTTCCCGCTACTCCCATACCACTTCTTCGTTCCTGGATAGGCACGCGCTCCAAACGACGCCAGCGACCCCCACGTCGAGGACGTGAACCCTACCGGTATGCTTGGCCCAGCGTCAGTGAAGGGCTGCACGATATCGCTGGTAAGCCGCTGGAATCTATTGATATCGCCCCACGGTGTCTGCCAGCTTCCGAAATCCGCCGCCAGCTTGTCTGACGCCGCCGCTAGCGATTGCAATAACTGTTCAGGCGCCACCTTGCTACCGACGTAATCGTCCACAGCCACCCCCGCTCGTCTTGCGTCGGTGGCGGCGCGGCGCCTCACCTCATCGCCCCAGAACACCGCAAGCGACGTGGGAATCGAATTCGTCGCCCATCGAAGATCCCACGCGCGCAACGCTTGAATCTGCTCCGCCACCTTCGCCTTCAGCGGATTCGAGGCCGGCGTCTCGTCCCATGCCTTGATCAGCGCTGGCATCGGCCTCTCGAACCACGTCAGGTAGCTGTCATAGGCTGCCGCCATCAGCGATTGCAGCGTGAAATCTTTTTTGCCCTGCAGTACCCGCACCGCGTGCAGTCCGCGCGCCGATTCGCCGCCACTCTCCACGTAAGCCGGATAGTCTTCCTTTTTCGGACTGCTCTCACCCGCTGCCGACCACGGCCAGTTATTCGAGTTATACAGCCAGCCGCTCTTCGGATTGAGCAAGTGCGGTGTCTCGTCGATATCGAGCAATCCCTTCCACTCCGTCGCCGGATTACTGCCGTCCACCGGTTTTGTCCAGTCGTAGTTAGTGTCCCGGCGCGGAATGAAGTTGCCGTGGAAGTAAGCGATATCTCCATCCACATCCGCAAAGATCGTATTATTCGATGAGTTCGCCTTCAACTCCATCGTCTGCCGATATTCCTTATAATCCCTTGCTTTGGTGCGCATGTACGATTGCGTCAGCGCCCTCACCGGCTCCTGCATCAGCCGGATGCTTACCCATTTGCCGTTGGCCTCGCGGATGACGGGCCCATGATGCGTGTAGTATACGGTGAATTTCTTGTCCGCCATGCTCGCGCCGCTTCTATACGGTACCGTAATCTCCTTTGCGGTAACGGGACGCTCGCCATTTCCGTACTTGTAGACGTAGCGGTCGCCCTTCTTCATCACCGTTTCCAGGTACTCATCCACAGCATCCACTCCGCTCGATGTGTGCATCCAGCCTGCGCGGTTGTTGAAGCCCTGGTAAATGAAGAACTGGCCCCACGTCGCCGCGCCGTAGGCATCCAGTCCTTGCTCGCTCACCATCTGCAACTCAGACCGGAAGAAGAAGGAGGTGTGCGGATTGATCAGCAGCAGCGCGTGATGGTCAACCGTATTCGAGGGCGCGACGGCCGCGCCGTTCGAACCTATAGGCTCCCGATCGTAATCATACGCCTTCGCTGCGCGCGGTTCGCTCACCGGAGCCTTGCCGTAGAACGCCGCAAGCTGGCTAAGGTTGACCCTCTCGATATCTCCGCCGATGCTCCCTTCGGTAAAGCTCAGCGCCATCCATGGCTCGAATCGCTGGATTACCCTCGGTTTCACGTTCGGATGCTTGGAGAGGTAGAAGTTCAGGCCGTCGGCCCAGGCGTTCATTAGGACCTTCAGCCACGCCGGGCTGGCAGCATACAACATTTTCAACTCCGCCGGATCGATGAACAGTTTCATCCGCAGATCTTGATAGATTCTGGACTCGCCTTCCGCCTCCGCCAGCCGCCCCATCGAGTTGATGTAGTTCGTTTCCACGCGATTGAAGTCATCCTCAGCTTGGGCGTAGATCGCACCAAAAACAGCGTTTGCGTCGGTCTTACCGTACACGTGCGCGATTCCCCAATCGTCCCGGATGATGGTCACCTTGCGGGCTTGCTTTCCCCACCGCGCCGCGTTCAGAACGTCCGCCGCCTGTAGAGCGCAACACGCAGACGCGACCGCGACGACGAGCGCAAACCGCTTCGGCTGGAATATGTCTTTCATGATCGGCTCTCCGCCATTGTAGTCGATGAGGCAGCGGCTACGATTTCGCTGTCAGCCCGAAACACCATGGCGTGCGCGGTCATCTCACCCTGCTTAATGCGTTCCGCCCTATACCGCCAACTTGAAGTGCCGGACCGTGCTCGGCTGGGGAGCGCCTTCCGTGACATCCCGCACGCGCGCGCGATCCTGAAGGAACAGTGCCATCAGCCACTCCTCAGCCAAAGCATCGTTCCACGGAAGGGAGGTGCCGGGCCGACGTCCTCCGCAGGTAGTTCTCGCTGATCTCCCGCAGGCCGCCCATGAGCGCGCCTGTGCGCACGAAGTCCTGGCCGGCGTTGAAACGCAGCAATTTCGCAACATTCGCAATCGTCCAATCACTGCCGAATATCCGGCCCAGGGTAGGCTGCGGGTCAAGGGGAGCATTCATGACTCCTCAATGATCCCACGGTTGCCGCTCTCACGGCACCCGGCAATCGCGGTGATCGTTCTCAGTACAATCGTTCTCAGGACCAGTCGAAGCGCTGGCTGGGTGTATACTAACGCAGAAGGCGGGAGCCAAGAATGGAAATGCCAGCCCGCTCCCTGCAAAAACACTGATCATCCGGGAGGCCCGTTTATGAGGTGTTCCACTCTGTTCGTTCTACTGTGCGCGAGCGTTTCGGCCGCTTTAGGCGCCGGCGCCACCCTGCACTTGCTCCAACGGCCGGCTATGAACAAAACGACGATTGTCTTCTCCTACGCTGGCGACTTGTGGAGCGTGCCGCGCCGGGGCGGGGTTGCCAACCGGCTCACGGCGGGCGCCGGCATGGAGACCGAAGCCATGTTTTCGCCGGACGGCAAGACCATCGCTTTCACAGGCGAATATGACGGCAATATCGATGTGTTCACCATACTTGCGACCGGCGGGGTGCCGAAGCGCATTACCTATCATCCCGATCCGGACCGTGCAGTGGGATGGACGCCGGACGGCAAGCGCATTCTGTTCCGCTCCACCCGCCTCAGCTACTCCCGCTTCAACCAGCTCTATACGGTCTCAACCGAAGGCGGTCTGCCCGAAGTCTTGCCGTTGCCGATGGCTACGTTCGGCGCTTATTCCCCCGACGGCAAACGCATGGTTTATGCGCCCGTAGACGGCGGCCAGTTTGCGACCGGATTCACCAATTTCGTCGCCTGGAAACGCTATCGCGGCGGCACGGCCAGCTACCTGTGGCTGGTGAATCTGGCCGACCTGCGTACGGAGAAAATCCCGCGCACAGACTCCAACGACATTTGCCCGATGTGGATCGGCGACAAGATTTATTTCCTCTCGGACCGCAATGGCCGTATGACACTGTTCAGCTACGATCCAAGAAGCAAAGCGGTCACCGAGGTGATCAAGAACGCGGGCAAGGACATCGCATCGGCGAGCGTGGGTCCCGGTGGGATCGTTTACGAACAATTCGGCCAGATTCATATTTACGATATCGCCAGCGGAAAGAGCAGTCCAGTGCCGATCGAGATCGAGGCGGATCTCGCGGAGGTGCGCCCGCATCTGCAGAACGTCGCGAAAGAGATTCGCAACGCCAAGATTTCTCCTAGCGGCGTGCGCGCCGTTTTCGAGGCGCATGGCGAGATCCTCACCGCGCCGGCTGAAAAGGGCGATATTCGCAACCTGACGAACACCCCCGGCGTGATGGAGCGGACCCCCGCTTGGTCTCCGGACGGCAAATCGATCGCTTATTTCTCCGATGAATCGGGTGAGTACGGGCTGCACATCAAGCCGCAGAACGGCGAAGGCGAAGCGCGCAAGGTGGTGCTCCAGGGCAAGTCTGCCTTCTATTTCGACCCGCGCTGGTCGCCCGACAGCAAACACATCGCGTTTAGCGACAATCAACTGGACTTATGGGACGTTGAGGTGGCCTCGGGAAAACTGACCAAAGTGGACACCGATTATTCCTACGAGCTGAATCGCGACTTCACCTGGTCACCTGACTCCAAGTGGATAGCCTTTGTGAAGAACCTTCCCAACCGCCTGCACGCGGTGTCGATCTATTCGTTGAGTGACGGCAAGAGCATCCAGGTCACCGACGGGCTGAGCGACGCGCGCTTTCCGGTCTTTGACAGGGATGGCCAGTATCTCTACTTCACCGCCAGCACCAACTACGGGCCTACCTCAAGCGGCCTGGACATGAACAGCAACCTGCATGAGGCGACCCGCAGCGTTTACCTGATTGTGCTTCCCAACGACGTTGCGTCGCCGCTCGCGCCAGAAAGCGACGAAGAGAAAGGGAGCGAGGCCAGGAAAGACGAATCGAAGCCGGCCGGGGAAGGCAAGGCCAAGGAAGGGAATGCTTCGGCCGCGGCGGAGGCGCCGCCCAAGCCCGTGCGCATCGATTTCGACAAGCTGATTCAACGCACCGTCCCGCTGCCCATACCAGCCCGCCCCATTCAGACACTCGCCGCGGGCAAGGCCGGTGTCATCTATCTGGTTGAGCCCGGCCGAAACGTCCCCGGTGGTCCTGGCGGCGGTGGAACGCTCTCGAAATTCGAACTCAAGACCCGCAAGATCGAAAAGCTGGCCGACGGTGTTACTGGTTTTGATCTGTCGGCGAACGGGGAAAAGATGCTGCTGCGAATCGTGCGGGGTGGCGAAGGCGGCGCTCCCAGTCCTGCGGGACAAGGGAATGCTCCTCCGCCCGAGTACGTCATCGCATCCGCCTCGGCTCCGCTCAAGTCCGGGGAAGGCGTCTTGCATTTGGCTGACGTCGAGGTGAAGGTCGATCCCATAGCCGAGTGGAAGCAGATGTACCACGAAGTGTGGCGGATCGAGCGGAGCTACTTCTACGATCCGAATCTGCATGGTGTCAACTCCGCCGATAGCGAGAAGGAGTTCGAGAAGTATCTGGATTCGCTGGCTTCGCGCGCCGATCTGAATTACATCTTCCACGAAATGCTGGGCGAAATCACCTCCGGGCACTTGCGCGGCGGTGGCGGCAACATTCCGGAGGCAAAGCGCGTACCAGGCGGGCTGCTGGGCGCCGACTACGAGATCGTCAACGGCCGGTACCGCTTCAAGAAGATCTATACCGGTGAAAGCTGGAACCCGCAGTTGCGCGCGCCGCTGGTGCAGCCGGGGATCAACGTGTCGGTGGGCGACTACCTTGTGGCGATCAACGGCCAGGACCTCCAAGGCAGCGATGATGTCTCCCATTTGTTGGAAGGCACGGCCGATAAGCGGGTCGTGCTGCGCATTGGAGCGGACCCGACGGGTGCGAATTCGCGCGAGATCACCGTAATGCCGGTGGCGACCGAGCAGCCATTGCGCCATCAAGCCTGGGTGGAGGAGAATCGCCGCAAGGTCGATCAGATGAGTGGGGGCAAGCTGGCATACGTCTACATGCCGAACACTGCCATGGACGGATTGACGAGTTTTGACCGATACTACTTCGCGCAGGTGGACAAGCAAGGCGCCATCATCGACGAACGCTTTAACTCCGGCGGACAAGCGGCCGATTACGTGATCGACGTGTTGAACCGTCCGTTACAAGGCTGGTGGAGCCCGCGCTATGGCGCGATCTACCGCACGCCCGCGGCTGCGATCTTTGGCCCCAA
>JBEKPZ010000232.1:0-11667 GCA_049520215.1 Bryobacteraceae bacterium
TACTTTATTGGATGCTGGCGGGATTCAAGCTCACGCATGGCGCGCGTTTTCATCACTTTTGGTGGCCCGCAGGGCCATGAAGACAGGTTGGTAACCTGCAGGCCGATTGTTAATCGGCCTTTCGCGAGCGAATCTCGCGTTGGACAGGCCTCCTGGCCTGTCCTGATAACCTGAAAGCGAGGATGGCTATGGATCGGGAATTCGTTGAGCGCCGAAACGGGGGATTCTATGTGGCGGCGAGCCGTGTTCCGCTTGACTTCATCGTGCTGGAGTTTAATAGGCAGGGCGAGTCTCCGGAAGCCATTCGGTCGGACTTCCCCACACTGAGCCTGGAGCACTTCTACCTGGGCCACAAGGACGAAGTAGAGAAAGCCATGGCAGAACGCGCGCGCGAAGAAGATGCCTACAGCGCAGCGGAAGTTCGACACATGCGGCGTCAACTGCCGGCACTGCAAAGCTGACGATGTGCCAGATCCCGCGGTGCTGGCCTTCGCTGCCCAGCAGGATCGCGTTCTTGTCACGTCCGATTTTAAGACCATGCCGGGATAATTTGGTGAGTTCCTTCAGCGAGGTGGCTCTGGCCTTGGCGTGTTTCTCGTGAAGCGCTTGTTTGGGCCGTTTCCGATGGCGAAGAGTGGAGGAACCGAATCGTGGAGATTCCGGCCGCGCGGGAGCAGCGGGCTGCACTCTAACGAGAATTAGAGGGCTGCCCGCCGGTCACAAGCTACACCGGACTGGCCGGTTACTGGACGTCGGCGACTTTCCCGTCCTTAAAAGTGATCTTCATGTCCTTGTAGACATAGATCTTCTTAGCGCCCAGATTCACAATGTTCTTAGGGCTCCCCAGCGCCCCTGTCACCTGATCGATGGTCTGGCCGATTTCGATGTTGACCGGCGCGGCCGCAGGCTCCGCGGCGGCGTTGGGCCCGGGACCGGAAGCAGTGCCGCCGGCCTCCGCCTCCGCCTTGTCGGCTTCCTGCGATTGCTGGTTGATCTCAGCCTTCACTTCGCTTTCCGGCGGCGGCGGCGGCGCGGCGGTGGCCATGGCGCTCTCTACCGGAGCGGTCCTGGCGGCGGCCGGAGCGGCCGGCAAACCACCCTGACCCTGCTTCTTCTGCAGCTCCTGCATCCCCGCGTCAATGGTCTCGCGCATATGGTTCTGCATGTCCTGCAGATCCGTAAGCGACACCTGAACCGTGTCGCCCTTAGGGCATTCCTTGCCGCCCTTGCTCGCCAATACGGAGAGGGTTGCGGCTTGCGCGTCCGGCGCGGTCTGGCCGGTGAGTTGCAGCGCATCGCCTTCGCTGATGGCGCACTCCGTGCCTCCCGCATCCACCACGTCGAGATCGTGGCCGGCTACGAAGACATGCGGTTTGCCGTCGGTCAGCGCGCGCTGGATGCTGCTGGATGCGGCGTCCGGCTCGGCGCCCTGGGCGGTCTTGGACTCGTTGTTTTCGAGCGCAATCTGTGCCCGGACTTCATCGGCGATGAGTTGCTTCGTTTCGGGCGTGAGCGGCGCGGGATTGCTCATCGCCGCGGCCTCGGCGTTTAGGCGGGCCTGATAAGCGGCCTGTAGCGAGTTCGCAATGATATAGTCCGTCAGCCACAGCGAAGGGGTGGCGTACACCGGGTAGGGCGTAAAGTAAGCGCCATAGTATCCGTACCACGGATTGCCGCCCCAGCCCCAGCCATACGCAATCGGCGCGGCCCACGGATTATAGGCCCATCCGTAGAAAGCTGGCCCGTAATAGTAACTCGGGTAATACGGATTCACGTACATGCCGTGGTAATAGTAGCGTCCATAATAGTGGTTATAGTAACGTCCGTTGTAGTAGTAGGAACGCCGGGCATACTCGTGGCCATGATACATATAAGGCCTCTGCACGTAGCCGCGGCCGCCACGCTCGGCGACAACCCGGGAATGATCGCGACGCTCAACTTCGACGCGCCGGTTTCCAGAAAGGTTGTGGTGAACGTCCATGCCGCGCTTATTGTCGTGCAGCGTGGCGACGTGTCCATCCGGCCGCTTGGTGACGGAGCCGTTCCGTGTCTGAACCGTGGTGTGGTTCGCCGGGGTCGCTGTCCTTCCGCCGCTACCGAACGTCTTTCCGCCGGCGACGGTGTGCGAGGCCGCGCCAGCGGCGGGCGCGTGGGGCGTCGAAGTGGTCGAGTGGGGCGTCGAAGTGGTCGAGTGGGGCGTCGTAGTCGCCGCGTGGGGCGTCGTAGTGGTCGGATGACTGCCAGTGGTGGTGGCGCCGTGCGATGCAGTCGTCGGGCTGGAACCCTTCGACGTGCTGGCGCCTGTGGCTGCCGGTTTGGCTGCGGGCGCAGCTTTGGGTGCGGCCGCGGGCTTGGCGGGCGCCGCCTTCGGTTTATCCGCGCAAAGCGCCGGATAAGCGAAAAACAGCAAAGTCAGGGACCCGGCCAGGTATTTGCCGGATAGAATATTGCGAATTCCACGTATGTTCATTTGAAATCTCCTCGTGTGTGCTCACGAACTCAGCCGCGCGGCGGTCTACTGTACGTCCTTCACTTTGCCGTTGACGAAAGTCACCTTGATGTCCTTATAGTAATAGATTTCCTTGGTTCCGATTTTGGCCTTCTTCTGTGGCTGCCCCATGGCCGCCACCACCTGCTCTATCGTTTGTCCCTCGGAAACCTCAACCGGGTCCGCCGGCGGGGGCGGCGGGGCCTCAATCGGCGGTGGCGGGGCCTCTGCGGGCGCCGGGGCCGCCGGGGCCGCCGCCGCGGGCGCCGCTGGCTGGCTTGGCGGCGCGGCCTCCTGCTGACCGCCTTGAGGCGCTGCCTGCCCCTTGTCGCCGCCCTTAGCGTCCTTGGAGTCCTCCGCCGGCGCCACGGTGATGACCTCGGCCACCGCCTTCAAGGCTTCCTCCGGCGTCGGCGTCAGCGCTCCGAACGGAATCGTCAGAGCGGATTTGTAGCGAATCCCCTGGTCGCCGGCAGGGACCGAGTCGCTGAAGAAGTCCAAAACAACTCCGTTGGCCCGTACGTCGATCTTAGTTACCCAGAATTTCTCACCGCTCACGAAGTTCCTGGTTGCCGGCGCGCTTCCCGCACCGGGGACATGGCCAAATCCTGGGAGGCGCCTGAGCTTCTCGCCAACTCCGCAGGCCTTGGTAGGGGTGATTTTCCCGTCCTTATAGGTGTTCATGCACGGATTAGCCGTACTGGTTGCGGCTACCATCAACACCTTGTCTTTGTGCAGGACCAGGACTGAGCCAGACGTTACAATATCGGACTTGTCGTCCGTGGTCTTGGTCAACTGGTACTCGGATTCCAGCTTCTTTTGAATAGCGGCGACTCCCTGATCCTGGGCGTAGGCCGCCCAGGGCAGCGCTACCAGTACTATTAGAACTCCCTTGCTTATTCTGGTCGTCTTCATTAAAAGCATTTCAATCACCTTGCGTTACGGTCCACCTGGCGGTAGTGGCTTTGGGGAAAACTCGCCCCGATTATACACCCGGCCTGCTGCTGCACGCAATGCTTTGCCCGAAAGTGGAATAGCTAGCGTCATGTGGGGCTGGCAGGCTGCGCGGCGGTTGGCTAGCGCCGCTGTCTGGTGCGAGCGCGGCAGTGGGCCGATTGACAATCGGCCGCAGCTTAGCAAGCTGCCCCACAACGGAGGCGTATTGACATCACTGCATCACTGAATCAAGATGTAGTCATGAGGACCACCGTCACACTGGACGACGACGTGTACGCCGCCGCCATGCATCTGGCGGACGTGTCGGGGGAACGGCTGGGAATGGTGTTATCGAAGCTCGCCCGCCGCGGTTTAGCCCCGCCGCAGGCGCCGTCCCCGAAACGAGGCAAGCGCCGGTTTCCGATATTCGAGGTGCCCGCGGACGCACCCATCATTCCGGCATCCAGGGTCCAGCGTGTCATCGATGAAGAAGGCTACTTCTGAACTGCTGCTTCTGGATGTAAACGTCCTGCTGGCCATGGCGTGGCCCAACCACCAGTTCCATCGGGCGGTAATCAAGCGGTTGGAATCGAGCCGGAACCGTTGGGCCACCTGCGCCCTCACCCAGCTTGGGTTCATTCGGCTGTCCGCGAATCCCGCGGTTGTCCCGGGCCCACGGCGTCCTGCCGAGGCGGCGGCGCTGTTGAGCCTGATGGTCCAGGATGCCCGGCACGTCTATCTGGAAGCTCTGCCATCGCCGGTTGCGCGGGACTTCGGCGCTGCGCTGGCGAGGTTGCTGGGGCACTAACAGGTTACGGACGCTTATCTGCTGGCGTTGGCCCGGCGGCACGAAGCCACTTTTGTGACGTTCGATGGAAGGATGCGGCACTTGACGGCGGCCGGCGCGGGATTGGAAGTGCTCGGGTAGTCCGACTGAAAAGAGCGGGTCCTGGAGGACCCGCGCAGGACTGGAGTCCCGCCCCACGGAATCCGAACAAGGATATAATCGTAAACGAACAGAGGGACAGCATGGCATCCACTACCACTACAATTTCGTCCATTTCCGCGGCGTCCGTGCGCGAGTCCGTCCAGCGGGTTCCCTGGTATGTCTGGTGCGCGGTCTTCGGCGTCACTTCGGCCATGATCGGCGGCCAGTGGGACATCTCCTGGCACCGCTCCATCGGGCGTGACACGTTCTGGACGCCGGCCCACATGGCCATCTACATGTGTGGCCTGTTGGCGGGACTCTCCTGCGGCTACCTGATCCTGGCCACCACCTTCGGCAACTTCTCGCACCTGCGCAGCACCTCCGTGAAGATGTGGGGATTCGAAGCCCCTTTGGGCGCGTTTATCGCGGCCTGGGGCGGCGTGGCCATGCTCACCTCCGCGCCCTTCGACAACTGGTGGCACAGCGCCTACGGTCTGGATGTGAAGATCCTGAGCCCCCCGCACGTGTTCCTGATTTTGGGCAACCTGGCGGTCAACACGGGCACGCTGATCCTGATCCTGGGCATGATGAACCGCGCCCGGGACGAGTTCCGCAACAAACTCGACTGGCTGTTCCTCTACATCGGCGGCGTGGTCCTGATCGGATTGATGCTGATGATCATGGAATTCTCCTGGCACGCCATGATGCATAATGGCGTGTATTATCGCGTGGTGTCGATGGTGGTGCCGCTGGTGCTGGCAGGGGTGGCGCGGGCCTCCGGGAAACGCTGGGCAGCGACCACGGTGGCCGCGGTCTACTGGCTCTTCTGGGCGGGCATGGGTTGGATATTGCCGCTGTTTCCCGCCGAGCCGAAACTGGGTCCGGTGTATCACCATGTCACGCAATTCGTGCCGCCGGAATTTCCGATGTTGCTGTTCATCCCCGCGCTGGCGCTGGATCTGCTGTGGAGCCGGACGCGCGATTGGAACCTATGGAAGAAAGCCGCCGTTTCCGCAATCCTGTTCCTGGGCGTGCTGATGGCGGTGCAGTGGCCGTTCGCCGATTTCCTTAATTCGCCGGCGGCGCAGAACTGGTTCTTCCATATGAACATCTTCGACTACAACGCGCGACCGACTTCGATCCTGGTGCGCCACCTGTTCATTACGCCGGACGCGCCGTCCGTGTTCTGGACGCAGATCGCGCTAGCCGCGGTGTTGGGCACCCTGACCATCAGGCTGGGATTTGCATGGGGCGATTGGATGCGGCGCGTCCGCCGGTAACTCCCGTTAATCGAATGTCCCGATTGCTCAGTGTGTTCCTGCTGGCCGCCGCCAGCGCCTTTGCCCACGTAGGTAGCCCGGACGTTTTCTACGAAGGACAGGCGGGCCCTTACCATTTGCTGGTCACCATCCGCGCGCCCTCGGTGATCCCGGGCGTGGCGGAGATCGAAGTGCGCAGCGCGGCGAATGACGTGGAGGTGGTTCACATCGTGCCCACGCCGCTCACCGGTCCGGGCGCGAAGTTCGCTCCGGTGCCGGATCTGGCGACGCGTTCGAAGGACGATCCGCAGTTCTTCACCGGATCGCTGTGGATGATGACCTCGGGCTCCTGGCAGGTGCGTGTCACCGCGGAAGGCGCCAGAGGGAAGGGCCAGCTTTCCGTGCCCGTTCCCGCGCTGTCCTCCAGCACGAAAGGCATGGATGCGCCCATCGGCATTATGCTGGCCGCTTTGGGATTGCTGCTGGTGGCGGGCGCAGTCAGCATTGTGGGCGCGGGCGTGCGGGAAGGACAACTGGAGCCGGGGCTGAAACCCGATCCGGCGCGCGTGCGGCGATCGCGGTGGGTGATGGCCGCGACCACGATCTTCGTGCTGGCGTTGGCCGGGCTGGGCGGACTCTGGTGGAAGAGCGAAGCCGGCGAGTACGACAAACACATCTTCAAGCCATTGCAGATGTCTGCCACATTGGAGAACGGCGAACGGCTGATGCTGCATTTGACCGACCCCGGCTGGGCGCGCTGGCGCAAGGTAGACGATCTGGTTCCCGACCACAATCACCTGATGCACCTGTACGCGATCAGTTTGCCGGAGATGGAAAGAGTGTGGCACCTGCATCCGGACCGGGTGGAGGCTGGGCTGTTCGCCAAGGATCTGCCGCCCATGCCGGCTGGACGGTACGCTTTGTACGCGGACATCGTACATGCCGACGGCTTGCCGGAAACCCTGGTGACCGAAGTGACGCTGCCGGCCGTGGCGGGCAAGCCGATGGAGGGCGACGACGCCGGAGGCGCAGGCCCGCCGATTTCGCAGGCGGACTTCAACCGCACGATCGCGCAATTGGCGGACGGCTCGCGCATGGTTTGGGAGCGCGAACCCGGACCGCTGCACGCCCGGCGCGCCATGTACTTCCGCTTCCGTCTGGAGGACGCGGATGGCAAACCCGCGCAGAACGTAGAACTCTACATGGGCATGCCGGGGCACGCTGCGTTCGTGGGCTCGGACCGCAGCGTGTTTGCGCACGTGCATCCTTCGGGATCGGTGCCCATGGCGTCGCTGAGCCTTACGCAGAATGCCGGCGACGGCGGCGCGGCAATGGCTGCGATGGCCGGCATGGACCACTCCGGCATGGCGGGTATGATGACGCAGGCGCTGCCGCCCGAGGTATCTTTCCCCTACGGCTTTCCGAAGCCCGGCAACTATCGCATTTACGTGCAGGTGAAGCGCGGAGGAAAGGTGGAGACCGGGATGTTCGACGCGCGCGTGGAGAACTAACCTTGCGGCCGTTAAAGGACCAGGCGGTTTTGATTACAGGAGCGGGCCGCGGAATAGGCAAGCGGCTGGCGATCGGGTTTGCGGCGCAAGGCGCGCGCGTCGGATTACTGGCGCGCAGCCAGGCCGAACTGGATCTGGCGAAATTGGAGATCGAGCACGCAGGGGGCATGGCGCTGCGCATCCGGTCGGACGTGCGCGACTACGACCAGATGAGCGCGGCGGTGGAGCGCATGCGCGGGGTTTTCGGCGGCGTCGATGTGTTGATCGCGGCGGCCGCCATTCAGGGACCCATTGGACCGCTGGTGGACGTGAAGCCGCGCGCCTGGGCCGAAACCGTCGAGACCAACCTGATGGGAGTGATGCACGCCTGCCGGGCGGTATTGCCGCAGATGATTGAGAAGCGCCGCGGCAAGATCGTGGTGATCGGCGGCGGCGGCGCAGCCTCGGGGCGTCCGCGCTTTTCGGCCTATGCGGCGTCCAAGGCGGCTGTGGTGCGTTTCGTGGAAACCCTGGCGGAAGAGGTGCGCGACTTTAACGTGCAGGTGAACTGCCTGGCTCCCGGCAGCACTTACACTCACATGACGGATGAGATCCTGCACTCCGGCGAACGCGCCGGGAGCAAGGAGATCGAGCAAGCCGAGGATGTGCGGCTTACCGGCGGCACGCATCCCGACAAACAGATTCACCTCGCTTTGTTCCTGGCTTCCGAGCGTTCCAATCACATCAGCGGCAAGCTGATCCACGTAAATGACGACTGGAAGCGGCTGGAACGCGAGAATATGAATCCGGAAGCTTACACGCTGCGACGGCTTTTGAAGGTGTAACGGCAGGCCGGCGTGGACGCCGGCCGCAGGACTGGAGTCCTGCCCCACGAGGCCCCCTGGAGTACAATGCTTCAGTGGCTTCCAAACTGGCCGTATTTGTGTTTCTGGTCCCGGCGCTGCTCGCCGCCGCGACCGTTGAAGGCGTAGTGAAGGACCCCAGTGGCGCCGCCGTTCCCAACGCAGCCGTCATCCTGAAGAACTCCGAGACCTTGCAGGCCGAGAACGCGCTCACCGATACACAGGGTCATTTTACGTTCGCCGATGTGGCGCCGGGTAAGTACGCGATAACTATCCAGCACGACGGCTTTGAAGACACCGAAAAGGCGATCGACGTCGCCGACGCTCCCGTAACTCTTGCGTTCGCAATGAAGATCGCCACCCAGCAAACGGCGGTCGAGGTGGGCGGCAAGCGCTCCGCATTCGCCAATTCCGATCCGAACTACGTCGCGCTGCGCAACGCCATGCCCGGCGCGGCGTTTCGTGTCGCCAACCTGACGCTGAAGCGCGATACCGCCACATTTACTTTCACCGCGGGGCAGTTCAGCTTTCTGCCGCCCGTGCTCGGACGCGTGGTGGCGGGCGTGTTCACTGGCGAAGGCACGTTTCATCTGGAGCCAGCCACAGCGCTCGAACGGACCTACGTGCGCCGAATTTCGGGCGAACAGACGGTTGACGAATCCTTCCGCTCGGTGGTCGTCTGGTTCACCGACGATACCTTCGACGAGATCAAGCGCCAGGCGCAGGCCACCGATCAGGCATCGCAAGCGGGCAATGCGTGGCACGAGTTCAGGAGCCGCGCCCGCCGCCGCACGGAAACACCGCGCAGCATGCTGGAATTCATGCTGCAGGATGAAGACATCGAAAATTATGAGGCGGAGATCCTGGGCGAAATCTACAACCCGAAGGAAAGGGGTTCGTTTCACGCTTTCATTCACGGCAATAAGCATTCCGATTTCCGCTTCATCGTCAATGCCCGGGGTGCGATGCCCTTCATGCCTTCTCCGGAGGAAGTGGCGCTGATCAATTTCGATCCCGGCGGCACGCAGGACGGCATTTGGTATCTCACCCATTTTGCGGAGGAGTGGAAGGCGGGCATCGCCCGTTCCACGGAAAATCGCCACACGGTCGCAGCCGAGCACTATCGCATCGAGACCGCCATAGGCAAGAACGATCATTTGTCGGCCACGTGCATGGTGCAACTGAAGGCCATGCTAGCGGGCGTGCGCGTGATCGGCTTCGGATTACTCCCGCGGCTGCGCGTCACGCGCGTGACTTACAAGGATAAGGAAATCTCCTTTATTCAGGAAAGCCGTAAGGAAGACGGGGCCTTTTACGCGATCATGCCGGAAGCGCTGACCGCGGGCCAGAGTTATAGCATCGGCATCGAATATGAGGGCGACAAGGTTGTCCAGAAAGAGGGGGCCGGCAACTTTTCGGTGGGCGCACGCACGAGCTGGTATCCCAGTCTGAACACATTCGCCGACCGTGCCACTTACGATTTGACCTTCAAAGTGCCCAGGCAGTACACGCTGGTGGGCGTAGGCAAGCTGGAGAAAGAATGGCGGGAAGACGATTACATGGCGTCGCACTGGGTCTCCGACGTTCCGCTGGCGGTGGCCGGTTTCAACTACGGCTTGTATAAGAAGAAGTCCGTTTACGACGACACCACGCACTATGAGATTGAGGCGTACGCTACCGCTGAGACGCCCGATTATCTGCGCGTCCATGCCAGGAATATGAGCCTGAGCCCGAGCGCCATGGCGGAGAGCGCCATGATCGATGCGCAAAACGCCATCCGCTGTTTTACGCTGTGGTTCGGAGCCGCACCGTACGGACGCATCGCCATCACCCAGCAGCCGGCGTTCAATTTCGGCCAGTCGTGGCCCACGCTGGTGTATCTGCCGGTGAGCGCATTCCTCGACGGCACGCAACGCTGGATGCTGATGGGAGGCAGCGCGTTTCGATTCGCGGACTTCATCCAGGAAGTCACGCCGCACGAGGTGTCGCACCAGTGGTGGGGTCACATGGTGGGCTGGGCGTCCTATCACGATCAGTGGTTATCGGAAGGCTTCGCCGATTTCTCCGCCGGGTTGTTCCTGCAGGCCACCGAACCTAAACCCGACAAGTTTTTGAAGTATTGGGAACGGGCGCAGGAAACGATCACGGCGAAGAACAGCTTTGGAAATCGCCCGAACGACGTAGGACCTCTCTGGATGGGTATCCGGCTTAACACGTTCAAGACCGGCGGCGCTTACCAGCGCCTGATCTATCCCAAGGGTGGTTTTGTGCTGCACATGCTGCGCTACCTGATGTTCGATCGCGATACTGGCGACAAGGACTTCATCGCCATGATGCACGACTTTGTGTCCACTTACCTGAACCAGAACGCTTCGACAGAGTCGTTCAAGTCGGTGGTCGAGAAACATATGAAGCCGGCGCTGGATCTCGAAAGGAACGGCAAGATGGATTGGTTCTTCCGCGAGTGGGTTTACGGCACGGAGATCCCCAGTTACCGGATGGAGTATTCGCTGGCGCCGGAGCCAGGCGGCAAATTCCTGTTTACGGCAAAAGTTACGCAGAGTGGCGTATCTCCCCAGTTTGTGATGGGGGTGCCGATTTACTTCGACTTCGATGGGCACGTCCAGCGCGCGGGCGCGGTAGCGCTCCTCGGAAACATGACCTCCAACGAGTTCAAGCTACGCCTGCCCAAGAAACCCAAGCATGTCTTGCTGAACGCCAATCATGATGTGCTGGCGGCCGAAACGGCCGTCAAGGAGATGTGAGAGACGTGCTCACCAGAAGAGAGTTGCTGCAACTTGGCGCCGTGTCGCCGGCTATCGCGGGCGCAGGCGGCTCCGTTCCTCTTTCTGTCTTCGACTATTCCCAGGTGGAACTCCTGGACAGCCCGTTGCGCCGCCAGTTCGACACGAATCACGCCTTCTTCCTCGGCCTGGACGACGACCGGATGTTGAAAATCTACCGGCAGCGGGTAGGCATGCCCGCTCCTGGGCCAGACATGGGAGGCTGGTACGACGACTTTTGCCCGGGCGCGCACTTTGGGCAGTACGTCTCCGCACTGGCGCGGTTCGCCCGCGCGACCGGTTCGGAAGCCACGCGCGCCAAGGTGAAGCGCCTGGTTCGCGGCTACGCCGAAACGCTGGACCCTTCAGGCAAGTTCTTCGTGGATCTGCGCTATCCAGGCTATACCTACGACAAGCTGGTGTGCGGGCTGATCGACGCGTACTCGTATGCAGACGATACGACGGCTTTGGATGTTCTCGCGGCGACCACACGCGCGGCGCTCCCACACATGGCGGATCGCGCCCTGACTCCCGAAGAGATGCAGCAGCGTCCCCACAAAGACGAGACTTATACCTGGGACGAGACCTACACGTTCGCGGAGAATGTATTCCTAGCGTTTGAGCGGACCGGCGAACGCAAGTATTACGACTTAGGCAAGCAGTATCTGTTGGATCGCGGCTTCTTCGATCCCCTTGCGGAGGGCCGGAACGTGCTCACGGGGTTGCACGCGTATAGCCACGTGAATGCGCTCAGCTCAGGTGTGCAGGGATACTTGAAGCTGGGGGACGCGAAGTATCTGCGCGCGGTGAAGAACGCGGTTGACATGATTCTGAAAGATCAGAGCTACGCTACCGGCGGTTGGGGACCGAATGAGGCCTTCGTCGAACCCGGCAAGGGTGAACTGGGCGACAGCTTGCGC
>JBEKPZ010000233.1:0-16247 GCA_049520215.1 Bryobacteraceae bacterium
TGGGATGTGCGCGACCGGGAGGTGCCGCACAATACAGGGCGTCGGTCGGCGGATGCGCGCCGGGCGGGAGGAGCGGCATCCGCGATCGGCGCGGTGTCGGTCGGCGGAGGGCGCATCGTTCACAGGGATGCGGAGGCGCAGCCAGGTACCGCCACGCCCGTTCGCGCAGTTGCGCCGGCCGACAGCTTCTGGCTGCCCGAGTTGGGTGGCGTAACGCGCATCGCGCCGCCCGCTCTCCCCCGCCCGTGGTCCGTCGCCGCGACCGCCGGGCGCGCGGATGGGATGCGCGCGGCGTGGAGGGCGCCCGCGTCCATGATCGGCGCGGGGCCGACAGGTGAGGGGCGCGCCATTTGCCAGGCGCGCCGCATCCACGAGCGTCCGGCGCGCGGCCACCTCACCGGGACGCCGACGCGCAGCCGGCACGCCCGTGGCGGAGGTGCGACGGAAAGACTTCCGCCGGCCCGTTCCGGCGCCCGCCGCCCGTGGTCCGTCGCCGCGACCGCCGGCGGGCGGATGGGGATGCGCGCCGCGGCGGGGCACCGGCGTCCATGGTTGGCGCGGAGCCGGCCGGCTGATGGCGTAAGATTTCGGAGTTGTCGTGATCCACCAGGAACGTCGACGGCCGGCCACTTCGCCGGGATGCCGACGTTCAGCCTGCACGCCCGTGGCGCGGGTAACGCTGCACGATACTTCCGGGTTATGCAACCTAAACCAGGATAAGCCAAAAGAGCAGGATTGGAAGGAGAGCCTTGACCAAAGCGGTTAAGGAGCAGGAGACTTTTCTCCGCTCGTCGGCGGAGCAGATTGTGCAGCAGGTTCCGGAAGCGAAGATGGACGAGACGTTGGCGACTGAAAAGAGCGAGCGCGCGCCCCATCGGCTGGGATACCGGATTGGCTATTACCCGCGGACGCTGGTGACCCGGGTGGAAAGGCTGGAACTGCTGGTGCCGCAGGACCGGCAGGGACGGTTCCGGACGGAAGCGACGGAAACGCGCGACCCACCAAGGTGACCATCCCGTTCCAGAAGCCAAAAAATCCGTGCCTGATTTGAGGTAGACTATCCTCGTCAGGGGCCCAAAGGGAAGCTCGTTATCCGACGCTCGACCTTATCCGTGAGCCTGTCGCGGCCATTCCCTGCGGCGGACAATTTCGAAGATCGAGGTTTAATGATGTCCTGCAAGCGAATTGCGCTTAACGGAGGTTGGATGTTGCTCATGGCAGGCGCGAGTCTGCCGCAGGCGCATGCACAGGCGCCCAAATATGCCCAGCCCTCAGGCGTCTACGCCAAGGTGGATATCGAAGACGCGAAAAAAGGATGTCCGGGCTATCAGGACGGGACGGCTGATTTCCATTCTTGCCTCCACAAGCTCTACGAGAAACTGTTCCTGAATACGGCCATCTCGGGGCTGACGGTGGGAGAGCGCTGGGACAACATCCAGATCTCCTCCACGGGCTGTTTTGACCCGATCCCGGAGAATTGTTTCCTGGCTAGCACAGACTGGTTCTACCTGGACGACGCCTTTGCGGTAGCCAAGGCGCACGGCGGGACCGTACAACTGATCATTACTCCAGGCGTCGATACGCCGCTGTGGGTGTTGGTGCAAATCCCCTCTTGCGACGGACTCTTGGTCAGTAATGGCACGTCTCAGCCCGGTTGCGGGAAGGTGAGCATCCAGAATTTCCAGCAACAGCAGCGAGCCGACGGTACCGTGCTTCCGCTGCCCTGGAACGCCGTCTATAGGACCCAGTGGAACAGTTTTCTGGGGCTTCTCAAAGACAGATACAACAGCAACAGCAATCCCGCATTTGTCTCCATCGCCGTCGCGCGTCCGAACTGTGCGTCGGACGAAATCATCCTTCCGACCTCCGCCTACGGTTCGTCCATGGGCCCCCTCCCAGGTGTTGCGGCAGACACGGCGTGGCCCGTCTTGATTCAAAATTCCTTTCCAGACGGCGACAGCACTTATTGGAACTCGGATCAGGCGTTTGTCGACGCCTGGACGCAAACGATTGACGATTACGAAGCCATTTTTTTCGGCGTGACCCTGGCCCTCAGCCCGGATGCGGGCAACTACCTGCCCGAGTTGCAGACAACGATCCTGAACCAGGCTCTATATAACCTTGACTGTGCGAGCGCGGCTTATCCGTTTTCTTGCGCGGCGAAAACGGACATCCTGTCCTACTTCCTCTACAACTACACGGATGGTCCCAACGCAAAGGCCACCCAGGTCGGTGGAATGACAGCGTCGAGCCCGGTTACGGCCAAAAACAGCAAACTTGGCATTGGCATTGGCGGCGTGAAGCTGCTCACGGTGGTGCAGCCATCGCTGCCACCACCGGCGCCGCCGCCCGTGCTCGGCGGAGCCGAGTTCGATCATCCCGTTTCGACCGGCAATAACATCCAGAAGGTAGGATGTCCGACTGCAACTTGCACCCCCCCAGTGACCACGGAAGAGGCCGCCTACGACGTGCTGACCGTCTTTTTCCACGGGACGCCCGCCGCCGCATACTACGGTGGACTGACGATGGGAGTAGGTATGGGAGGGTGCGGCAGTGCGCCGATACAATATCTGGAAGCCCCCTACGAGGACATCCTAAACGCGTGGACACTTCCTCCGCCCACGACCGCGAGTCGGATTCCCGGCTTGGGCACCACGTCGTTGGAGGATTTGCTCAACAGGGCGAGCCAAGACCTCTTGGCAATGGCGGGCCAAGGGACCATAGCTCCACCACTCTGCCCGTGATTGCAGGGTCGTCCGGCGACGGCTTGCTGATTCTCTGCGGCGGGATGGATAACATACTTGTCGAAGTACGCGCGCATCTCGGCTTGATTGGGTCGCGCAATAGGCAGCATAATCCTGCGCGATGCCGGCGGGCCAATTCCTGCGGTCGCAGCCCGTGGTCCGTCGCCGCGACTGCGAGCAAGAGGAGGGGAGCCACGACTGTTAAGCAGTAGATTTGTGGGCCTTGCGGTAAGCCGCCCAGCGCTTCTTCGTGGCTTCCCGTATGGCTTTCAAACCTGCCGCCGACAACTTCCGTTTCGTGGGCTTCACCGGCTGCTCCGGTTGGGTCTTTTGCCGTTTCAGAGCGGCCCATCTGGCTCTTTGTGCGGCGGCGATCCTGGCGCGGCCGGCCTTGCTCATCGTGCGGCGCTTCTGCAGACCCGCGTGATCCGTTCCGGCCGCCGCGGCTATCGTGGCTGCCGTGGCCTTTGGCCGGCCCGGACCGCGTTGACCCAGTTGCGCTTTGATGTCAGCTATCTTGGAGCCGATCCTTTCCACTTCGCTCTGATAACCGACGATGGCCATCTCCAGCATGGAGTTGTCTACTGTTGGCTGTGCCCGCCTTGGCATTTTGGTTCTCTCCCCTGTACCCCTGAACGTGCAAAATTTGAATGCGCCGCAGTGGGCAGCGCATCGTTCGCAGTATTCTCTTAGGCTTTCGCCTTCTTTGGCGGTACGATGGCGTCTTTCGCCGCCTTGGCGATCCGGAACTTCACCACTTTCTTGGCGGCGATCTTGATTGCTTCCCCAGTGGCCGGGTTGCGTCCCATGCGCGCCTTACGATCCACACGGACCAGTCGGCCTATACCGGGCAGGATAAATACGCCATTCTTCTTGACCTCACTGATGGCCGTCTCAGACAGGGCGGTGAGAAAGCCCTGCGAGACTTTCTTGGTCACTTCGCACTTCTCTGCCAATGCTTGAACGATTTGCGATTGCGTCATGGTTCTCCCTTTCGGCCTATGCCGACGAAGATCATGGTACCGTATAAGCCACAACATTTCAAAGGCGAAATGTTCCAGGCAAGAACTGCGCTTACTGGGCGTGGCGCAAACGCCACCCGCCATCCCGCAGCCCAACAGCATGGCTGGCGCAGACTGCCGGCCACCCGTCCCGGCGCCCGCCGCACGCGGTCCGTCGCCGCGACCGCCGCGCACGGATGCGGATGCGTGGCGGGGGGAAGGACGTTGCGTTCAGGGACGTCCGCGGGCGCCCACTTCACCGGGACGCCGTGCCGGTACGACTGGCCGCCAGTTCCGTCGCCCGCCGCGCGTTCGAGTTTTCCCGAAAAAGCGGAACTAAACGGCACTGGAGCCTTTGCAGGGTTTAGCCCTTTTGTAGCTTACTCTGATTTCCGAAAACCCGCTGCTCAAAAGAAGTGAGCGAACGTTCGCTAAACCCCAATAGCATCGGAAGTCCCAGAATAACGAGTATTCTGATGCTCGTTGCGCTTGTCGTCGCGCAGGAATTCAGGGCATCGGCGAACGTCTGATTTTGAACCGAGACGGGAAGCCAAGCCAGCGAAGCAGAACCGATGAGACTGGCGATTACGCCGATGCCGATACGGCTCAGGACGCGGCGACCATAAGCATCGAGTTCGCCGGCCAGACTGACGTCTAGCGCGGGCATCTTTGCCATGACACTGACGGAACTACCCGCAGCTCCGGCCAGCAGCAAACCTAAAATCAGTAATGGTGAAAATTGAGCGGCGAAATGAAAAGCGAGGGTAGCAAGCAACGGCAAGGAGACCGCGGCGCAAAAGAGCCCTCTCGCCCAAGGTCTCATCGTATCTTCGTAGTCATCGACATAATCTGACCATGCATCCCGTTCTACAAAGAGCGAATGTAACGCACTTCTGGCAGCTGCCGGGTTTGTATCCGCCTTTTCCAGCTTCTTGCCGAATAAATCACGCAGCCTCTTGATCGCGGCCTTTGGGATGCCCCACCCTTCGATCGTATCAATCACCAACTCACCTTCTCCATCTATTTCATCACGTGGGCAAAGATAGGCGCTGAACTGGCCCTGTACCTCGGCATCTTCGGTTAGGTCGTCAAGATCGCTGATGCGAGTTGCTTGTTTGGCACTGGCTTCGATCTGGTCGAGACGCTTCAACACCGTCTGTAACAGTGCGACATCAAGAACATCGTCGCCACTCCGTGGACGTTGAGCCATGGCCTCGACGCTCGCGCGTTCTCCTCCGATAGCTGAGAGGGCCTCTACCCGGCGTTCCTCAAGCTCCGGTTCTTCGTTCCGTTCTTGGTGCCGTTTGAACATTTTATGACCTTAGCGCTGGCGACCTTACCACTTCGCCATCGGATTATGGAGAGAGCGCTTCAACGCAGCACGAACCCAAAAGCACCGTACTACGGGCCTCCATAGCCCTTACTGCTGTCAAACGGGTCTACTAGTGGCCTGCTCATACGATCATGACCTGCTTTGACTCCTATCATAAAGCATCCTGCATTAACCATCCAGGACGATGATGGAAGGCCACCCCAGACTGCGGGCATTGGGTTGCAGTTCCTTGGCTGGAACCTGCGCGCAGGTGCGACGCGCATCACCGGATCGAAGCGGACTTCCCGGTATTAATCCGGCTTAAGTGTCGCATTGCCGTCGGTCTGCCCGCGGCCATCCTGTGGAAATCTGCGCAGTGCCTGACCGCCGATATTCCCGCCGGTGTGCCAAACGATCGTGATCTGCAGCAACAGGTCGCAGCCGATGCCGCAATGACATACCCTATGAAGAGGAATGTCGAAATGCAGGAAGCCGGAGCGGCGCAGCCATCACCGTTGGAGGTGGGGAAGAGAGTCGAGCAATATCGAGCTGAAATTGCGCGGATTGTGGGCGAAGGCATCGAACACCCGGGCGTCGAGCTGAAGCGTACCGCGTCGATCGTCCGCGAGAACTTGGCTGACAGACTAGACTTCATTAAGCTGATCCAGGGCATGGCAAACTCCGAGGGGCGCGACGAGAAGTTTGTCGTCATCGGGCAGACCCTCAGGAGCGGAAGTTTTACCCGGTAGCGAACAGCGACGAGTTTGACGCCGCACGGCTGTTCCAGGTCCTCGCGAAATATCTCGAACCTCAGCCTCGGATCGAAGTCTTCAACAACCTGCAGATTGAGGGAGGTGGATCATTCGTTCTGCTCGTCTTTTCACCGGAGCAGCCACGTCCGGTAATTGCCGCGCGCGAAGGGACCTCTGACAAACGAACGCACTTCCGAGAGGGCGACATCTGGATAAAGAAAGGCACGAGCCTTCAATTGGCAACTCGGGCCGATCTTGACATGATGTACGAGCAACACATCAATCGGGAGGCGGAGAACCGAGCCCGACGAAGGTTCAAGCACTTCCAGGAAGAACTGGGCGGCCATCCGACCCTCCAGCCAGTCATCGCGACTCCCACTCGGAGCTTGCTGGTCGGCTCCAGGAAGGACTTGCGCGATTTCTCAGAAGCGACCATATCCAGCGGCGATCCGGGCCGCCTGAAAATGCTGATCGAGATGGCCAACGAGGTGTTAGGCGAGGGATGGGATGCGCATCAGACGAACGGACCCAGCTTGCCGGATGATATCGGGGCGTGGATCGCTGAAATCTCCGAGTTTTACCGCGACGGGTTTATTCCCTCGTTGGAGTCGTCCGTCGAAGTAGGCCTTCAGGTCATTAAATATGATGCCCCAATCGGATGGCTCGTCACGGTCGTAGAGACCCTCCTCGAAGCGTTCGAGACATGCCGACGTCTTGACAGGCTTCGATCAGGAGCGTTGGGCGCCCGTTCGGACGTCCTGCCGTTCAGCCGACCGGCATTCGAAATATATATGGGCCTGCGGACGCTCGCGACGTATGCCGTCCGGAGGAAGCGGTTCCATTTCCTCGCAGCGCTTCTGCCGAAATACGTCCGGTACTTCACGTTCGATAACCAATCGGATTTCTGGGTGCCTTTGCTGTTTTGGCCCTTTTCCGATTCCATGCGCTTGCCTGATATGAGAGGCGGGCGAAACCGGGCGCTTTGGAGAGAACGCATCCAGGAGGCTTGGCCGTCGCACTTCGGGACAGCGGAGAACTTTTTGGCCGCCGCCTCGCAACTGGAGTTCATCCTGGAGTTCAATTCGTATGTCTTCGTGACGGTGAAAGATCCGAAAATCGAGAAGTTCAAACACACGCTGCGGAACAGGGATTTCGACTACATGCCCGATTTCTGGGCTGCTCGCCTTGACGATACCGTCCCAATCGGCGAACGGTTCTACGACATCCTGTTAACTGGCGAGATTCCTCCGGAGCTCGCCATCGAGAAGACGCCGATGGACCTACTCTTTCGGGGAAGACCTCCGCGAGACAAACTCACTTTTCTTGGCGGCTTCTTGGCCCACCTCACGTCATGGCAGGCGGACGTGATGCGGCAGTTCAACCGCTTCCCGTTCATGTTCGATTGGCCGGGAAGACTGCGGGAGATCAGGGATTCCCATAAAACAGCCCAACAGCGGGGCCAGGGCGAAGCGCCGAAGGGGCAACGATGACGCGTGCTGAAGCCGCGACATGGATGGATACTATCCATGACGATATCCGAGACGCCTACCTCCAAGACGTCCTGTTTTGGCAATTCCAGGATATGATTCGCCAAAACGAAAGGCTTGCAAATTCCCAGAACGTCTTTCTCTACTGGGTGAATATGCTCTTCAAGGACTCAATCGTAATGGCGGTCAGACGGCAGATTGATCGCGATAATAAAAGCATCTCCTTGAGGCGGCTGCTTACGAAATTGCAAGCGGACCCCGGTATCGCCGGAAACAGGCTCACCGCCGCCGATATACAAACCGACATTGATGACCTCGACCGTACTGCCCACCTTATCCGGGCCTTCGCCGACCGGCGCATTGCCCACGCCGACCGCCGGGATCTCGGAGCGGATCATCCAACATTCGGCGACGTTCGAAAGTGCCTGGAACAGGTGTGCGCATTGGCAAACAAATATGCAGGGTCTTTATGCGAACCCGCATTGACTCTGTTACCGCCGGCAAGCGCCAGAGGGTGGCAGGAGATATTCACATTTCGGTGGTTGGATCAAGGCCATCCTTGAGCCGCGCGCGTTGCGGCATTATCGTGTGGATAGAAGTGAGGACGCCGGGTCCGTATACGACTGCCCTATCCACTGCTGGTCTTCGGCACTCGGGTTGCGCGGTGCCATAACGCGCTTCGTGCAGCCCGCTCCCAGCCGCCCGTCCCGGCGCCCGCCGCCCGTGCTCCGTCGCCGCGCCCGCCCGCGCGCGGATGGGGATGCGCGCTGGGCGGGAGGCGGCCGCATCCATGTTTGGCGCGGCACCGGTCGGCGGACCATTGCGCCGCAATCCAAGAACGTCCGCAAACGGCCACGTCACCGGGATGCCGACGCGCAGTCTGCACGCCCGCGGCGCGGTTGCGCCTGGGGACAACCTCCGGATGGGCGAACTCGGCGGGGCCGCGTTGCCATAACGCGCTTCGCGCAGCCCGCTCCCCGGCGCCCGCCGCCCATCGCCGCGATCGCCGGCGTGCGGATGGGGATGCGCGGCGGGCGAAAGGCGGCGCGTTAACGTGAGTGGCATGGCGGCTACAGAAGCCATACGGGAGTTGGCCGGCGTAAGCTTCGGGCCGCGTTCGTTGAGCACGAACGGCGTGTGAGCAGCTACCCACCGCCAGAGACGCTCGCGGCACGAGCCTGGTGGAAGTCTCACAAGGACGAGTGGGCGCACTGCGATGACTGCCATCCGAAGTCAGGTCGCTGAGGCCGGAGGCCACCTGGCCATTAAACGCCGAGCGCTATCGACAATGCGACGCAACGCCTTAGACGCACTGCTCCATTACCAACGGTTGTCCCAAAAACTCGCCTCGAAGGAGGTTCTAAAGCACGTTGTAGTGCCCGCGGGGCACTCGGCGGTGAAGACGGCTAAAGTCGAGCCAGCCATCGCCTCTTTACAAGGCTTTCCCCATTTGATAACCTCTTGAACTATGCGATTTAGCACCCATGCGGTTGCATTGCTGTCTATAAATCTTCAGCGCTCTGACTCTGCTCTGCCCTTGCTGCTGTTTGGGTTGCTCGCGTCGTGCGCCCTTCCCGCGGCAGCCGCACCGCCGACGACTGAGCGGCTCCAAACCCTTGCACAATCGATTACTTTCGGCTGGGCAAAATCGCACCCGCTCACTGCGACATTCCTTGGCCTTAGCGACGAAGACGGCCAGCTCGACAGCCCGTCTGACGCCGAGAATGCCCGCGATATCGCGATGATCCGCGGCTGGCAAAGGGATCTCGCGTCAATACCGCTTGACGGCTCGTCTCTCAGGGACGTGGACGACGCCAAGCTGCTCCGTGCACAACTCGTCGGCTATGAGCGACAGTACCTCACCTACAAGACCTATGAGAAGGACCCATCCGCGCCATCATTGGCAATCATCGGCGCGATCTACACGCAGTTTCTCCACCTGCCGATCGCCGGCACTGGGGGCGCTACCAAGGCCGACGTCGCCACTGCGTGGCAGAAAATCATTGACCGGCTCGCCGGCGCACCCGCGTACATCGCGGCGGGCAACGCGCTCGTCACCCACCCGGGCCACCTCTACGGCGTTACCGGCGCCGAACAGCTTGCAGGGGCGCCGAGTTTCCTCGGTGGGCCGTTGACGGACGCCGCCAAGGAACAATTGCCCGCCGATCGCTTCGCGGCCTTCGGCGTGGCGCGCGACGCGACGCTCGCTGCGATAGAGCAGACGAAGAAGTACATCGACGCGCATGTGGCATCGTGGCCCGAGAACTACGCGATTGGGCGCGCCGCTTACGACGCGATGCTCCGCGACGAGGAGTTGCTGCCGTTCAACTCCGTTGACATTGAGCGCATGGCGCGCGACGAGCTCGCGCACGGATGGGCCGTACAGTGCTGGGTGGAAGAACTCGCCGCCGAGCGCGGCACGCCGATCGGGCCGGAAAATGGTGGAGGCCTCGCTCCAGGGGGTGCCGCGCTCATCGATTACTATCGCGCGCGCATAGCTCAACTGCGGGAGTTCGTCTCGCAGCATCACGTCGTTGATGTGCCGGCCTGGCTCGGTGAGATGGTCATCGTCGAGACGCCGAAGTTTCTGCAGCCGGTGTCGCCGGGCGCTTCGATGTTTTCGCCGCTGTTGTTCAGCAAAGGCACCACCGGCTTCTATTTCATAACGCCTCCGACATCGCTTGCGGAGGCGGCGAAGAATCTGGATGCCAATCAGGACTTCGACCGCGATCGCATCCTTTCGACGGCCGCGCACGAAGCCATGCCGGGCCACTTTCTGCAACTATCGATCGCCCGCCGCCACCCGGACTTCGTCCGCAAAATCCAAGGCAGTGGTGAATTCAGTGAAGGCTGGGCGTTCTACGGCGAAGAGCTCTTCGTGCAACTCGGTCTCTACGGCGACGATCTCGATGCGCGCTACTACATTGCGCAGTGGGAACGCGTGCGCGGCGCCCGGGCCATCGTCGATCCGGAGTTGGCCAGCGGCGCTTGGAGCATAGATCAAGCGATTGAGTTCTTCGCGCACGAGACGGGCTTCTCGCCGGCGCAGGCGAAAGCGGCCGTCGCCGGGATCGCCCTTGGACCAGGTTATGTTATTGCGTACACCGCAGGTCGCGCGGAGCTCGAAGCACTGCTGTCGGAGTACCGGGCTAAGGCTGGCGCGGGCGCTTCGCTGCGCGACTTCCATGACCGGCTCTTGTGCTACGGGTCAACACCTATCTCCGTCGTCGGCCCAGAACTACTCGCGGACCTTTCGAAGCCGCTCGCTGATGTTCGCGCCAGTGCCGCCTACTAAGGCGAGGGTAAGACGAATCACTGTAAGGGAGCTAATGGGCGCGATATGCACGCTGTGGCCGGTGAATCGCGCACCATTGCGCGTCCGGGGACGTCGGCGCGCGGCCACTTCACCGGGACGCCAACGCGCAGCCTGCAGGCGCGCGGCGCAGTTGCGCCGGGGGATACCTTTGGATGACGATGAGCGGCGCCGCGGAAGCGAATTCCACCATGCGCGCGGTCAGCAAATCGTAGAAACAGCTTTCATTTGAGCCACGCCAGCGCGTCCGGCGCTGGCCAATGGCGGGCGAAGGCACGAGGGCGCAGTTCGCGGCGCTCCGGGCGAACGCAGACTACAACCCAATCCCAGACGGTTATGATGAATGCAGGAGTTGCCATGCCCACCCCGTTTGAAAGCGCTCAGCTTAACCTGCAATTGTTCGAACTTCGCCGCGAGCCAGTCTTGCGCGAGGCGCGCGCCTGGTACATCGGTGAATTCAATCCTGAGACGTACGAGGAATTCTCAGGGATCATCTGCGGCGAGCGAAACACCTCGTTCCGTATGGTGATCGGCTACTGGGACATGGCTGCATCGCTGGTCACCACCGGGGCCATCGATGGGGCTGCATTCCTTGCCGCGCACGGTGAGATCGTGGCTACTTTCGGCAAGATCCAGCCGTTTCTGGCGGAACTACGCTCCCGAATGAGCGAACCCGAGCTTGGCCAACACATGGAGAGGGTGGTGATGTCGGCGCCCGATGCTCAGGCGACTGTCGACCGTCGGCGCAAACGGTTGAGCGCCGCAATCAATGCGCGTGCGGCGGCCAAGGCGCCGGCGACATCGTGAGCGGGTCACCAGCGGGCGGAATCAGCAGATTGCCGGGTTGGGCTGTCGTAACGAGCATCGCGTAGCCCGCTCCACGGCGGACCATTCCGGCGCCCGCCGCCCGCTGTCCGTCGCCGCGACCGCCGGCGCGCGGATGGGGATGCGCGCGGGCGGAGGGCGCCGCGTCCAATGGCCCTATGGAAAGCGCAGCGACTCGTGAATCTCCGGCTGATATCCCTCTCGAAAAGCTGAGGCCGAGCCTCCCGTCTCGCGTATCCTCCCGGCGTCCAAAGCAATAGCGCATCGCCCAGCACCAGGTACGCATCACCCACTATCTGCACGAAGCAGCCATCCGGCAATAAGCGCAGCGGGGTTTCGTAAGTGACCTTTTTCCGCTTGTCGATCCGTGCCGGATGCAACTCCAGATCCATCTCATCGGCGGCCGGCCGGTCGTTCTGCTGCTTCGCGCGGGCCCACGCGTCCCGGAACGCGTTGTACCGTTCCCGGCGGCACTCTGCGCAGGGCCGATGCCCGGCGGCGAAGGCCACGGCTTCGTCGATGAAGAAAAGCTCGGTATAGCGGTAGCGCGACATCACCTCCCGGTGACGGCCGCGGAACTCCAGTACGCATGTGATCCAGCGCCTGCTTTTGTAACTGCGCACGATTTCCTGGTCGGCGTTGTGCAGAGCGCCGCCGCGGTTGCCCATCATCGTGCCGCGAGCTGGGGTCCTGATGAGGTTGCCGAAAGGGTCGACGCGGTTTTGCAGGGGCATCAATTCTACATCTTGCCATAGCACGCCACCGCGTTGTCCGTCGCCGCGACCGCCCGCGGGCGGATGGGGATGCGGGCGGCGCGGAGGGCGCGTCTGTCCATGATTTGCGCGGTGCCGGCCGGTGGATCGCGCGCCATTGCGCCGAGTGTGCCGGATCCTGGGACGTCGGTGCGCCGCCGCGTCACTGGGATGCCCGTGGCGCAGTGGCGCCGGACGATGCTTCCGGGTGCCCGGTTCGGTGGCATAACGCGCTTCACGCCGGCCGCTTCCCTGCGCCCCGTTCCGGTGCCCACGAACCGACGCCGGCGTCCGACATCACCAGCGCAAGCTCCGCGCTTGTCTTGACGCTCATGGCTTATGCTCCGGGACCGGCGCTCGCTCCATGATGATGGTGTGCTTGCGGCTTTTGCGCGGCCGCCGAAAAGGGTGCGCTGGAGGTAGCGCCATCCCCAAGACCTGCTCGAACAGTCCCTGCAGCGTCCCGATGTGGATCTTGCGAAAGTCCGAGATCGTTCGGAAGTCCGGTTCGTTGCCCGCCGCCAATACCTTAAAAGGGATGTCTTCCTGCAACCGCTTCTGGATCCGGCGCGAACTGAATACCCCCGTGCAATACCCGTACACCAATAACTTCGTCATCAGGCGCGGATCGTACGGCGGCTGCCCTCGCTTCTCCTCCCCGTACACCGCGTGAATGGCCGACAGATCCAGTTGATCCACCACGTCGCTCACGAAGTACACCAGATGATCTTCTGCCACCCATTCGCGCAGGCTCGGCGGCAACAGCAGGTCTTGATCGGGCAGGTAGGCTCGGTAGCCCTTGGGCATAAAGACATTATCACCCGATTTCGTTGTATCTGTTCCCTCGATCTTGCGGACTTCTCGGACAGGCTCCTAGCATTTATGTGGAGTTGATTTGTTGTTGCAAAGCGGCGGCGAGGGTGTCGCGCGTCCCATCTGTCAACTCTAACGTCAATCAATAACATCTAACTATCAAATCGGGTACGTGCCTAGAAAATTGTGGACGCATCTGACCGCCAGAGCCCCGTCACCGATTGCAAAAGCCACCCGCTTGGTAGTACCGCTGCGGCAATCGCCACTAGCAAAGACTCCCGGTAAGCTCGTTTCGAGTGCCTCGGGTAGCCGCCGTTCCTTCCAACGTTCTAACTTTGCAACGGCCGAACCCGTCAACGCAAAACCTTTGTCATCGCGAGCCACCTCGGCCGGCAGGAAATCCGTTCTCGGCCTGGCGCCGATGAAGATAAAAACACCCGTCGTCTCCTCGCGGGCAACGTTTCCAACGTCGTCGCGCAAGTGAACGGCTCTGATGTGTTCACTTCCCTCGATGGCCGTTACTTGGGTATGGTAACGAACTTCGATCTCCGGATTTGCCGCCACCCGATCACAGAGATACGAGGACATGCTCTTGCGCAAATCACTACCGCGCACCACGAGCGTAACTTTTCGCGCATACTGCGTGAGGAACATTGCTGCTTGCCCGGCTGAGTTGCCCCCGCCGATCACATGCACCGGCCAGTTCTTGCACATCCGGGCCTCGACCGCGGTGGCATTGTAGTAAACGCCGGAAGCGAGCAAGTCATTTGATCCTTCCACGTCGAGCAAGCGGTAGGAAACACCCGTGGCGATGATCACCGTTTTGCTGATAGCAACGTCGCCCTCGCTAGTACGCACTTGGTAGAGACCGTCGTCACGCTTCAATTCCGTCACATGGCAGGGTGCAACGAACTCCGCGCCGAACTTGAGCGCCTGCAAATAGGAGAGTTGCGCTAGTTCGCGCCCCGTCACGCCATTGGGGAAGCCCGCGTAGTTCTCGATCTTCGAGCTGGAACCGGCCTGTCCGCCTGGCCCGAGTCCGTCGAGCACCAGGGTCGAGAGACCTTCGGAGGCCGCGCAAATGGCCGCGCCTAATCCCGACGGTCCGGACCCGAGGACGATGACATCATATGTTTTCTCAGGGAGACGGTGACGTACGCCGATATTTTCCGCCAGTTGCGTCAAGCCGGGAGAACGGAAAAGCAGCCTCTTTCCGCAGGTGATCATCGGATAGTGGAGGTCATCGCCAGCGATTTCTCGTATTCGCGTGGCGTTTTCTTCCTCCGCGATGTTCATCCAGTGATGCGGCACGCCGTTGCGAAAGAGGAATTCGACGGTTTCCAGGGTTCGCTTGTCGTCCTTAGCCCCGTATACACGCAGCCCCTGGAAATCCGTCGCCATCAGCAACTCGCGCCGGCGTTGAAACGCTCGCCAAATACGCGCGCCCAAGGTCGGCTGGCGCACCAACATCTCAATCAATGTCACCCGTGAATTGCCCCCCCGGAGGCGAATCAAGTAGGTCGGCTCATCCGTCGAGACGTCAATAATGCAAACTTCGCCCGAGAGGATCACGTAGCAGTCAAACGGATGGGCACCCGCCCGGAAGAGGTCTTCGCCTGCTCCGAACGAGCAGCGGGTGCCGAACTCCGCACATTCCTCCAACTCGGCCGCGGAGAGAAGCGGAAAAGCCACCGTGTCCGCCATAAGGTCGGCATGGAGTTGATCTGGAGTTTGGTTCATCTGTTGTTTATTTGCCTGATACGGGAAGCAGCCTCAATACATTTCACGTTTCCCGATGCAGCGCTGCCGCAGTTGCCGATCGCCATGCTCATAACCAACCCCCGGCAAATCCCGCTAGCCGCAAGCCTCCAGCGATGTATGGGCAGTTCCGCATCAATCGCCACAAGAAACCGCTGCGATAGTTTTCAATCATCAACACAATCGGACCTTGATTAAGCCCGTAATGCCATGGCGATACCCACCAGCCATAGGGATTGCCGGGCACCCCTGGGTGGGTCTGGTTGAAAGACGCTTTGAATCCGTAAGGGTTCAACTTTGTCAATTTAGCCTTGTGAATGCAATGGTCAATGGCGGGCATTACGATCTCCGGGGCGAACGGCAGTGAGGCCACCAACGCCCACGGCGCAAGGGTTCCGTCGTCAGGCCCGTATGGCACTCCGCGGCCTGCGTAATCAAAAACCTGTCGCTCCGTGCCGTCCGCTTTTATGATGTCAGGACCCGGTCCTTCGCTCGCCCTGATTTCGAAGCAGCATGCGGCGTAGCCGGTGAATTTGAGCGGGTTGTCGATCGCGTATTGTTGTTGAATATACGTCGCTCGGCGGCTGTTTTCAAAATAGTCGATGCCCTTACCGCGCATGAAGCTATCCTGAATGCCGCGAAAGTCGATCCAGACATGGGAGAGTTGGTGAGTAAACAACGGCCCGGAGTAAAGATACTCTTGTCCGTAACATTGTTCCCATCGGTACGAGGTCCCGCGGGTCCGGCTCTACGCACCCGTCAACTATTGATGCAGTGGGAACCGTCAAGAGCAGAATGCTCCACGGCGAAATGCTAGCTAATATGTGCGTCCGGTTTTCTGCCTCGATCGGCATGTTTTTACGGGCGAAGGCGTGAGCGAGGGCTTGGCCTATCTTCCCGAATCCTACAATCGCACAGCTCATAATGTTTCTCCGATCTCGTGTTAGAACTAAAGTTCGAGAAGCGACCGCGCCGGGGTCAGACCTGCGCCATGCCTCCATCGACGGCGAGATCCACGCCGGTGATGAAAGAACTTTCATCGGAGGCGAGGAACGTGACGGCGGCCGCGATTTCCTCGGGCTTGCCCCTGCGACCCATTGGGATCTGCGAGGAAAACTGGGCGGCCGCTTGCTCGGCCTGTTCAGCGGTAAGGCCCGTCGTTGTTTCTAAGGCGGGGGTCTCGATTGGCCCGGGGCTCATCGAATTCACGCGGATCTTGCGGTCTTTCAGTTCCAGAGTCCAGGCGCGCGCGAAGTTGCGCACAGCCGCCTTACTCGCCGCGTAGGCGCTAAACCCTGGCAGCCCCAACACGTTCGAGACCGAAGAGTTCAGGATAATCGAACCGCCGTCTTTGAAGAGGGGAAGGGCCTTCTGCACCGTAAAGAACAGCCCCTTCACGTTCACGTCGAAGGTCTGGTCAAAATGGGCCTCAGTAGCCACCGCGAGCGGTGCGATTGTACCCGCGCCCGCGTTCGCGAAGAGTACGTCGA
>JBEKPZ010000234.1:0-11634 GCA_049520215.1 Bryobacteraceae bacterium
GCGGCTTGCTTTTCTGCCTTGCCAGGACACATAGCATTGGCAAGTTATTGTTGTTAATCACATTTTGTGATTTTTGACTTGATGTTGGCAGATTATTCGACCAGGATATCCGCTGGCGGCCGATCGACACCCCGGATGATTCCCCTCGGACCCTCCCGGGAACATGGGTGGCGCGAGTGGTTCTTACTAGATGAAAAGGCCGTCGAGGCCGTCAATAAATGGAAGTTCCGGTCCGGTATGCCGGCCAGGTGTGAAGGACGGCAAGCCGGTGATCGTGGCCGCAACCGTCGAGTTCAACTTCCGCCTCCTGAAGGACCAATAGCGCTCAACCGCCGCCGGAAATCGTCGATCACATGCACCACCGGCGCGCCCGAAAACTGCGGGGCGGGGAACACCGCATCCCAACGCCCTCCCGCAGGAAAAATCGCTACATAGTCCCACACCACGCGGCCCCGCCGCATCGCCCCCGATAGAGCGCGCCCCGCATCCCAGAACTGCGTCACGCGCGCATCCGGCACCCGCCCCACGGCGCCCGCGCCCGGCGCATGCCAGTCCGTAACCAGCACTGGCTCCCAAACCACAAACACCCGCACGTTGGGATCGTGTACGTCGCGCAGCACCGATTCGACCGCGGAGGCCCCCCGCAGGCAAGTCCCTCAAGTGGGCGAAAACAGCGCCACCACACGCGTGCGATCCGCGGCCGCGTTGAACGCTTGCCGGAAGCTGTCCAACTGCAAGGTCGCCACGGCGGGCTGGCCGGCGGGCGCGCTAGCTGGCACGTACCCGAACAGCATCGCCGCCACCAGGCCGGTCGAGCACAGCAGCACAGTCACATTCAACGCGCGCCGCCTGCGTCCGCACCGCCGCGCGCGGAACGCCTGCACGAAGCCCGCAATCAGCATCAGGATCGAGAAGCCAATCAGGTAAGGCTGCAGCGATAAGAACACACCGGCAACCCCGGCGGATCCCGCAGCCAGCAGGAACGGTCCCAGCGGCAAGCAGCAACTGAGCGCCGCCAGGGCGCTCCCGACCGCCGCAGCCGAAGAGGCCAGCGTGCCGCGCGGCGATGAGGACTTCTGTGGCATCGGCCCCGCTCCCACCGGCTAGTAAGGCACCAAGGTGCGCAGCAGGCGCGCCCCATTGCGCGGGCTGATGGTGAACGCGTCCGCACGCGCGGGAACCACCCAAACCTGGCCCGGTGCGAACCCTTCCTCGCCGAACTGCCCGTCGCCTTCCAGGCAGATCAGCAGTGCGGCCCGCGGTCCGCCCGCATAAGCCGCCTCGCCGGCCACCGCCATCGATTCCGTCCGGAAGTATGGGCACTCGGCCAGCAGCCGCCGCCTGGCCCCCAGATTCAAGGGCGCACTGGCTCCCGGATGGCAGCCCAGGTCGGCCACCGCCAGCGCCGCATCTAGGTGCAGCTCGCGCGGCCGGCCGTAGTCGTAAAGCCGATAGGTCACATCGCTATGCTGCTGGATCTCGCACAGCGCCAGCCCCGCCCCGATGGCGTGTACCGTGCCCGCCGGCACGATGAACGTATCGCCCGGATACGCCGCATACCAGCGCAGCAGTGCTTCGATCTCGCCGGAAATTGCCGCCGCGCGCGCCTCCTCGCGATCCAGGCGCCGTTCGAATCCCAGCGCCACCCGCGCACCCGGCGCGGCCCGCAGCACGTGCCACATCTCCGTTTTGCCCCGGCCGCTGGCCGAATCCGGCGGATGCACCTGTACCGAAAGCTTCTCCGAAGTGAAGAGGAACTTCACCAGCAGGCGGGGCTCTTCGGGCGCGCTGAACCACACTTCGCCGATCTTGCCCGCGCCGTGCGGATACCAGGGCTCCGTCTCCGGAGTGCCCCAGACCTTTTCCAGCGCCGTCGAGTTGAGCCGCCGAGCCCTCACTGTTCCACTATAAACCGGTGCATGCGCTCCAGGCCCCGTTCCAGCTCATGCATGGAAGTGGCGTAGGAAATCCGCACGTGCCGGTCGGTGCCGAACGCCTCACCTGGAACCACCGCCACGCCCGCTTTTTCGAGCAGCTTCTCGGCGAATTGCACGCTGCTGGAGATGCCGTTGCCGAACGCCACCCCAATGTTCGGATAGGCGTAAAACGCGCCCCGAGGCTCGGCGCAGCGCACGCCGGGAATCGCGCGCAGCCGGGCGACGACGAAGTCGCGCCGCTTGGCGTATTGCGCCAGCATGGTGTCCACGGAATCCTGCGGACCGCGCAGCGCCTCCACCGCCGCCTTCTGCGCGATCGACGTTGGGTTGGAAGTGGAGTGGCTTTGCAGCTTCACCATGGCCCCGATCACCCGCGCTGGCGCCAGCACAAAGCCGATGCGCCATCCGGTCATGGCGTAGGTCTTCGACAGCGACCCGGCCACCACCACGTTGTCCTTCGCGCCCTTGAGCGATGCGATCGAAAACGGCTGGCTGTCGTAGAGGAAGTGGCAGTAGCACTCGTCGGTCAGCAGGAAGATGCCGCGCGCCGCCGTAAGCCGGTAGATCTTTTCGAACTCCTCGCGATCCACCAACGCGCCGCTGGGGTTCGACGGCGAATTGATGAACACCATCTTGGTGCGATCGGTCAGGTATGGCTCGATCATGTCCGCCGTCAGCGCGAATCCCTGTTCTTCGTCCGTGTCCACGAACACGCACTTGCCGCCCGCGTAATTCACTACGTCTTTGTAGGTCACCCAATACGGCACCGGGATCACCACCTCGTCGCCGGGATTGAGCAGCGCTTGCGTCAGGTTGAAGATGGCGTGCTTGCCGCCCACCGCGATCAGGCACTCGCCGGGCTGGTAATCGGTGCCGAAATCCGCTGCGTGCTTTTCGCACACGGCCTGCTTCAACTCCAGCGTGCCGCCAGCGTTGGTGTATTTCGTAAAATTCTGTTCCAAAGCCCGGATGGCAGCGCGCTTGATGTTGTCCGGCGTCGGAAAGTCGGGTTCGCCGGCCCCGAAGTCCACCACGTCCACGCCCTGCGTGCGCAATCTCTCCGCGTCGGCCGCCACTTTCATGGTGGACGACACACTGATCAAAGAAATGCGCTCCGAGATTTCTTGATTCGTTTGCACTACCATCCTCTCTCCTCTCCTAGTGGGGCAGGCTCTCAGCCTGCGGCGGCCTCTCAGGCCGCCTCTTTGCTTGCGGCTATGCCGCCCTGTGGGGCGGGACTCCAGCTAGCTTCGCCCGAACCGCTTCCGCAACCTCACCTCAACCGAAGGCGGCACCAGCCCGCCGATATTGCCGCCCAGTCCAAATACTTCCTTCACCAGGCGCGAGCTGATGAACGAGTGCGCCTCGCTGGCCATCATGAAAACGGTCTCGATGTCCGGCCGCAGCCGCCGGTTCATCAAGGCCATCTGCAGCTCGTACTCGTAATCCGAAATCGCCCGTATGCCGCGCAGCAGCACGGTTGCGCCGTTCTGGGCCGCGTAGTCCACCAGCAGTCCATCGAAGGAGTCCACCGCTACGTTCGGATAGCAGTTCACCACCTCGCCCAGCATCTCGATTCTCTCTTCCACGCTGAACAGCGGCTGCTTGGTTTCGTTGCGCAGAATCGCGACAATCAGCTTGTCGAACAGACAACACCCGCGCACGATCAGGTCCAGGTGGCCATTGGTGATCGGATCGAAAGAACCCGGGTAGATGGCGGTCAATCGCGGCGGCTTCGTGGCCGCTCGCACGCGTTCAGTCTCGTTGGCTATTCTTCGATTCTACCCGAACTTTAGCCCGCTTGCTGAGGGCCTGAGCGGATTCTTCGTGGGGCAGGCCCTTGGCCTGCGGCGGCCTCTCAGGCCGCCTCTTTGGCTGCGAAACGCATTGGAGGGCGGCCAATCTTGGCCGCAGCCGCCTTTCAGGCGGCCAGAGCCGGCTGAAAGCCAGAGCCGGCTGAAAGCCGGCTGCGGGCAGAATTGCCCGCCCTCCACTTGGTTTTCATCACGACCGATTGTCAATCGGCCAACTGCCGCGCTCGCACCAGCTATTCCACTTTTATGGCTTGGGAGCCTCCGGAGGCGGCGCGTCGAACCGGATCGTCGATTCACTCCGGTATTCGTGGCAATCTGAAAACTCGATCGCATCGCGGTTCGCTATACCCGAGAAATACGTCATCGTCAGTTCGGACCGTTTCGGCAGCAAAGCGTCGGAATTGCCGATATGCGTACGCGCGTAATAGTTCCGGATCACCGCTTCGTCCAGGCGCAGGCTGTCGGGAATGCCGTCGCCATACACCTCTAGGCGGATCAGGTCCAGCGAGACGGGATCAAACCAGAATGAGCCTTTCGCCGCCACCGTCTCCGAGTAGTTGGCAACCTGTATTTTGAAGCCGCTCTCCTGTCGTTTAAGACGAAAATCGTAGCGCACGGAAGCATGCCCGGCCACGGTCTGCTTGCCTTTGTACTTCAGAGCGCCCTTGCCCGCGACGAATAGATTCCGTGCAATGGTGGCAAACATGCCAGAACCGATCGTGCCGCCGGTCACTATAGATGTCACGTCGCGATCTTCGAAGCGCTGCGCGCCGGGCTTGGCGAACAGTTCTTTGCCAGCCACGCTGGAAACCTCCAGACGAACCGTATCGAGATGCTTGAAGTCGGATGAAGGCGGCGCGCGGCGCGCGCGCTCGATCGTCTCCAGGCAGGTGTAGTTGGGAATGCCGGTGAAGTCTCGCCGTACCTTCTCCTGAAAGCGAGCCAACGGGCCTTCTTCGGGCGATTGACCCGCTGTGCGCCCACCGTCATCGGCCGGCGCGCTGGGCCTCGGGATTTCACCCGCCAGGCTGGGCACACTGGCCCGAACATTCCCGGCGAGCGTGTACGCGAGCCTGCGCTCCGTCGAAGTATCCCCCTGCACCACCGTCGCCCTCACTTCATAGCTGCCCGGATCGCTGGCCTCCTCGATCACCAACGGGATGCCGCCCAATGCATCCGGCGGTGGCAGCGCGGGCGCGCGCGTGGCAAGCACGCGGCCGTCTTTCAGCAATTCCACGCGCAATTCCGGCTTCGCCGGGTGCCCCGCCTTCGGATAGACCACGAAATAAACAACCGGCCGCGTGCCCGCTGACAAATCGATCGTCACCAACGGAAGCACGCGCTTGCCTGTGTACTCAAACGGGTCCGTAGCGTCCGGAGGCCGGTCGATGTTGTCCAGCCGCCGCACCAGCGCGAGATCGCTGATCCCCGTCCCCTGCCGCTCCCGATTGTCGATCTCGACCACCCTGGTGCTGGCACGGTTGCCCTCATGATCCACCACTGCTGCCTCAACCGTGTACTGTCCCGGCGGCAGGTTCACCGCGCGTTCGTAGGTCATGCGTTCCGCCTGCACGGCGGCCAATTGATCGTCGGATACCTCCGACGAGATGTCTCTGCTCACGCGATCCACGATCTGCCCCTGCGCGTCCTTCACCAGGGCCAGCAAGGACACATGCAGCCGGTGCTTGTTGGCGGTTTCCGCGGGCATCGCTTTCAGATTGGAAATAGGCAGTTCGAAGGCGATCGCATATTGCGCCGTGCCGCCTGCCTCGCGGAAACGATAAGCCCGCGCAAGGAACTCGAAGGCGTGCGGCCGAGGCTCGGTGTCGAGCGCTCTCAGCCCGGCCATCTCTTCGGGAGTCGCCGGGCCTGCGCCCGTGTCGGGCACGCCGAAATAACCGCCGCGGGTTTCCACCTGCAAGCCGGGCCGCGCCAGCTTCACTTCGATCTTCCGGAAGTGCCCGTCGTAGCGCTCCGATGCAGGCGGATACGCGATCTCGTAATGTGTATCCACCTCCTCCATCACGCGCGCCAGCAGCTTGTCCGTGTTATTCGTGTTGGCGATCAGGAATCCGCCGGTGCGTTCGGCCAGCTCGCGAATGGCCTCCTGATGGTTGGCGCTCGACACCATGAACTTGAGATAGTCGTCCTGATGCGCCATTTCCATCGCTTGAGCTGTGGACGTCGCCGGAGGCGGTGCTTGGGCGGCGGCCGATGCGGCGGCCGAGTTGGCGGACGTGGTCGGCGGCTGGATGTTGCCGCCGGCCCCAATGCTCGCGGGACCCTGTTGCTTGCTGAGGGCAGCGATGTATGGCAGCATCGCAGCCGACTGCGCCATCGCGGAATGCGCTACGCAGTCCGGATCCGTGTCGCCCTGGCAAACGCCCAGCCCGTAGACATCCATCGCATAAAAAGTGACGCCGCCCTTGGTGGCCGCATGGATCAGCGAATCCCAGTATTCCAACTGATCGGCCGGCCGCGCGAGTCCGGTGCCAAGAAGGACCACCGTCTTTTGAAAGGGCATCTGGCTGAGCTGCCGCACCAGGCCGATCAACGCGTCGATCTCGCGCAAGCCCGCGTTTACCGATAAACCCATGTCTCCACGCATGCCCAGCGGATCTTTGACGCTGGAACCGTCTGCGAATTGCACCGCGCTTTCGCTTGGCCCCGCACTCCCGGTAACCAACATAGTCAAGCCATTCAGCATGGCCGCGGAGCCCAGATTGATCGACGGAAGTTGGTTGACGGCGGCCAGTTCCACGGCCTTCAGCAGACGCTCGCGGTTGTTCGAAAACGGATACACCGGCCGCAGGCCGCTGGCATCCAGACTGAACACGCCAATGAAGGTATTGGGGCGCAATTCCTCATTCACAAACTTGCGCGCCGCCTCGAATGCGAAAGCCCGCGTCTCCGGGTTCAGATCGTTTAAGATCAGGCAAACCACGTTCACCGTGCGCAACGGATTGATCGGTGCGCGCGCGGCCTTTAGCGCGGCAAGTTGCTTCCCGCCCGCCTGCGCTTCAGCTGCCTGCTTCTGGTCTTCGACGCGGACTTCGCTGCCCGCGACCAACCGGAACGATCGCACCTCCTGGCGGACGCCATCCTCGTAAACGGCGACTTCATCGGTCTTGAGATTGGTGATGAGGTGGCCGTGCGCATCGCGCACGACGACGTCCAGCAGCACTTCCCGCACGGAACTTCGGATCACCACGTCCGGAGCCTGGCCCAAGCCGATTCCGATCAGCAACGCCGCGGGCGCCAGGATACGCAAGCGCATAAAGCCCATGCACATTCTACCCGAACGTCAGCGCAGCGGGTCAGTCGTATTGTTTGAACCTGCCAGCGTGCGCCAGACCATGTGGAAACCGGGTGGGATGCGAAACCCTGTGGCGTTGATGTAGAAGACGCCCACGCCCCGAATTCCGTTTTCGATCATCACCTTGTTCGCATGGCCGTCGAAGTATGTGACTGGCCGGTGTGAGCCCGCGGACTTCCAGTCGAGGTCCAAAAGCTCCGCATCAAACGCCGCCCGCGCGCCCTCCCACACGATTTCGGAAAACTCGATCCCTACCGCAACAGTCGCCAACGAAGAGCTGCGGTCCAGATTGCAGATATGCCCAATGACTGCTGCGCCCCGTGGCACGGCCAATTCCCCGTTCTGCCTGACGTCCGCGACCACCCGCGCGTGCAGCGTATCGCCCACCGAAGCCGTCTTCGAATCGATGGCCGTATCCAACTCGACAGGCACCAGCAGGCCGGCCGGCAGATGCATCTCGCGCACCTGCGGCTTGGGCACCTCCGGCAGAGAAGCGGGAGGCGCGTCGAAACTGATTGTCGATTCACTTCGGTACTCGTGGCACTGGGAAAACTCGATCGCATCGCGGCTGGCCGCGCCCGAGAAGTGCGTCATCGTCAGTTCGGATCGTTTGGGCAGCAAAGCGTCGGAATCGCCGATGTGCGCGCGCGCATAAAAGGTCCGGATCACGGTTTCCTCGAGGCGCAGGCTATACGGGATCGCCTCGCCTTGTACATCGAGGCGGATCAGGTCCAGAGAGACAGGATCGAACCAGAAGGAGCCGCTGGCTGCCACTGTCTCCGAGACGGTGCCAACCCGTATTTGGAAGCCGCTCTCCCTCTCAGTGAGATGAAAATCGTAACGGACAGCGGACCGCCCGGCCAGCTTTTCCTCGCGCCCGTATTGGGGAGTGCCCTTACCCGTGGCGAATAGATTACGCGCAAAGCCGGCGAACATGCCAGTTCCCATAGTGCCGCCGGTCACCAAAGACGCCACGTCCCGATCTTCGAAGCGGCGCGCGCCGGGCCAGGCGAACAATTCTTTGCCGGCCACGCTGGAAACCTCCAGGCGAACCGTATCGATAGGCTTGAAGTTGCGCGAATGCGGCTCGCGGCGCGCGCGCTCGATAGTCTCCAGGCAGGTATAGTTGGGAACGTTGGCCATGTCCTGCCGGATCTTCTCCTTGAACCGGGCCAATTGGCCTTCGTCGGGCACTTGGCCGGCGGCTGCGCCCACCGTCATCGCCAGGGACATCGCGCACAGCCCTGCCCCGTATATTCTGTTTCGCACGCCCATACTGCTAATCCACTAGTATTAAAAGATTATTGTAAAGCCTCCGTACGCGCGATAACATTCGAACTCAGGGGTTAGATAGAAACAGGTCTGAAAATAGTGAATCATACGAGCCAAGCCTTGCGACTTTGTAAGTTCTGGTGGATTGGAGCCGCCGCGGTCCTGTCCTTCGGAACCCTGCTGGCGCTGGCTTCTGCAGATGCCCCCCGCACGCCCGCCCACGTCTACACCGCGACGCCGCGATTCGATCCGGACGCCTGGACGTGCGGCCAGGAGCGCTTTCCGCGGGGAGCGGTCATCCGTGTGGTTGCCGCCGGGGGAACGCGCGACCTCGCGCCGGGCTTCTTCGCCTCCGCCGATCCGGAAGTCTCGTTTGACGGCCAACGCGTGCTCTTCGCCGGGAAGCCGCGCCGCGAAGATCCCTGGCAGATCTGGGAGGCGCCTGGAGGCGGGTCATCCGCGCCCACGGAGCCGCGCCGCATCGCCGCTTGGCCCGAGGATTCCATCCGCCCGCTGTATCTGCCGGACGGCAAAATCGTCTACGCCCGCAAAACCGCGCAAGGCTTTCAGCTTGAAGTGCTGGCGCTGGCAGGCGGGCAGCCGCTGCGCATCACTTACGCGCCCGGCAATCGCCTCACCTGCGACGTTCTGCACGATGGCCGCGTGCTCTATGAAGGCCCGCATCCCTCCGCCGATTCCGCCGCGAACGACTTGTATACGGTGTACCCGGATGGCAGCGGTGTGGAAGCCTACCGTTGCGATCATGGCGTCAGCCGCCATGCCGCGCGCCAGTTGGCCTCGCGCGATATTGTGTTCACCACCAATAAAGGATTCGCGCGGTTCACCTCGGCGCTCGCCATGCAAGTGAACATGGCCCCTGTGCGCGGCGGAGAGTTCGCTGGACCGCTGGCGGAAGTGACGCCCGACGAATGGCTGGTATCTTTCCGCCCGAATGCCCGGACGCCGTATGCCATCTATAGCCTGAATCCGGCAACTGGCGCGTTAGCCAAGATGACGGACGGGCCGGGTGTCGAACCCATGATGCTGGCCGCCCGCGACGTCCCCCTGCGATTCCCTTCGGGCTTGCACGATTGGGCGGGCGCCAACGTGCTCTGCCTCAACGCCTACACATCCAAGACCAATATCGCGGAAGGCGCCATCGGCAGCGTGCGGCTCTACACCCAGCGCGGCGAAGGTCAGCCCGCGCTCCTCGGCGAAACGGCGGTGGAAAGCGATGGCTCGTTCTTCCTGCACGTGCCCAGCGACCAGCCTCTGCGTATGGAGTTACGGGACCGGTCGGGCCGCGTGATCGAAGCCGAACACGGCTGGTTCTGGATGCGGCAGGGCGAGCAGCGCGTTTGCGTCGGCTGTCACGCAGGCCCGGAACGCGCGCCTGAAAATGCGGTGCCGAAAGTGCTGCTGCGCAAAGACGTGCCCGTGCGCATGGCAGGAGTATCCCAATGAAGCAATCTTGTAGACCAGATCTCCAGCCAAGTGGGGCAGGCTCTCAGCCTGCGGCGGCCTCTCAGGCCGCCTGCTGCGCTCTGTGGCTTTTGCTCGCCGGCCTACTCTCAGCCGCCGACCAACCCCCTGTAACCATCCGCTTCGAAGACGCCACCGCCGCCTCCGGCATCCAGTTCACCCACAGCTTCGGCGCGCGCAAGTTGGGCTCGCTGCTCGAAAGCACCGGCTCCGGCTGCGTCTGGTTCGACTACAACAACGACGGCCTGCCGGACCTCTACGTCGCATCCGGCAAGCCGCTGGGCGACGATATCCATCCGTACCCGCTGCGCAAACCTCCGGAGACAACTCCTCACAATCATCTCTATCGCAACGACGGCAACGGCAAATTCACCGACGTCACCGAACAGGCCGGCGTCGGCGGGGATCTCTTCAGCACCGCCGTCATCGCCGCCGACTTCGATAACGACGGCTTTGTGGACCTGCTGGTCACCGGCTACGGCCACGTCACGCTGTACCGCAACAAAGGCGATGGCACCTTCGAAGACGTCACCGCCAAGGCCGGCCTGAATGTGCCGGGCTGGTCGATCGGCTCCGCCTGGCTGGATTACGATCACGACGGCTGCGTGGATCTCTTCGTCGGACGCTACGTGAAGTTCGATCCTAAGTACCGCGCCTACTATGCTGCCGACAACTATCCCGGCCCGCTCGATTATGCCGGCAGCACCAACATGCTGTTCCACAACAACTGCAACGGCACCTTCACAGATGTCAGCGAAAAGTCCGGCATCTCCAAATACATTGGCCGCACCATGGGTGTGACCGCGGGCGATTTCGATGGCGATGGCTATCCCGATATCTACGTGGCCAACGATAAGACCGAGAACTTCCTGTTCCATAACAACCGCGACGGAACGTTTAAGGAAGTCGCGGTGCAGTCCGGTGTGGCTTACGGACAGAACGGCGAATCCACCTCCGCCATGGGGCCTGTGTTCGCCGATTTCGAGAACACGGGACACGTGGGCCTGTGGGTCACCGACTCCCGCTTCAACCGCCTGATGCGGAACGGGGGCGCGGATTTCACCGACATTACCGAGGCGTCCGGCATCTCCCAGTTAACCGCGCAGTATGTGAGTTGGGGCACCGGCTTCTACGATTTCGACAACGACGGGCTGCGCGACATCTTCATCACGCACGGCGGCCTGATCCACATGATTCCGCAGGAGCATTCGATTTTCCGCAACCTGGGCGGCGGACGCTTTGCGGACGTTGCCGACACGGCCGGACCTTTCTTCCAGGTGAAGACCGTGGCGCGCGGCGCCTGCTTCGCCGACTACGATAACGACGGCAAGGTGGATGCCTACGTGGTGAACCTGGGCGCGCCGGGTATCCTGCTGCATAACACTTCGCCCGGCGCCAACCATTGGCTGGCTTTCAAGCTGGTGGGCAGGAAGAGCAACCGCGATGGTATCGGCGCCAAGATCGAGGTGGCCGCGGGCGGGCATAAACAACAGGCCGAGCGCACCGCCGGGTCGGGCTACTTATCGCAGGACGACGCTCGCGTGCACTTCGGTCTGGGCGCCGCGGCGAAAGCCGATACGGTGACCATCACCTGGCCCAGTGGCAAACTCCAGACGCTGCGCGATGTGACCGCCGACCGAGTAGTCACCGTGGAGGAAAAGTAAAATGGAACCCTATGTCCCCTTGTCCCCTAGTCTTGAGCCTGGGCCAAGTGGGGCAGGCTCTCAGCCTGCGGCGGCCTCTCAGGCCGCCCCGCACTGGACCAAACATACGCCTCAGCCCGTGCAACCAAGCCCGCAGCCACAGGATTGTA
>JBEKPZ010000235.1:0-13630 GCA_049520215.1 Bryobacteraceae bacterium
GCCCCCCGAAGGCATCCTGCTGTTTGTCCTGCGCGAAACAGGCTGGCTGATCGCGATTGGCGTCGCACTGGGACTGCCGGCGAGCTATCTCCTGGCGCGCCTGGCGGAATCGGAACTCTACGGCATCCGCGCGCACGATCCGTGGGCGCTGGCGGGCGCGGCGTTTCTGATCGCAGCCGTCGGATTATTGGCCGGTCTGGCGCCTGCGATCAGAGCCATGCGCGTGGAACCGGTAAGCGCATTGCGCTACGAATAGTGGGGCAGGCCCCCGGCCTGCGGCGGCCTCTCAGGCCGCCAGCCGCACACCTTCCCATCTGATGCCCATCCGACACCCTTGGCGCGCAACCACGCGCCTGATAGGATAGGACTTAAACCTATGCGACTACGTGTGCTGGGAATGGTGGTGGCGGGCGGAAAGGGTACCAGGCTGTACCCGTTGACCAAGGAACGTGCCAAGCCCGCCGTCCCCTTCGGCGGGAAGTACCGCATCATCGACTTCGTTCTGAGCAATTTCATCAACTCGGGCATCTATTCCGTCTACGTGCTGACGCAGTTCAAAAGCCAGTCCCTGCTGCAGCACCTCAGCGAGGGATGGCAGTTCGGCAGTCTGCTCAAAACGCAGTTTGTCATCCCGGTGCCGGCCCAAATGCGCTCGGCCGGCGAAACCTGGTACCAAGGCACGGCCGACGCCATTTACCAGAACATCAACCTGGTGGAGCAGGCCGATCCGCACGTGGTGGCCATTTTTGGCGCCGATCATATCTACCGCATGGACATAAACAGCATGATCGAGTACCACGAGCACAAGAGCGCCAGCGTGACCGTTGCGGCCATCCCCGTGGACAAGAAATTCGCCTCGGAGCTCGGAGTTATCGAAGCGGCGCCGGACGGGCGCATCGTCGCCTTCCACGAGAAGCGCGCGGACGCTCCCACCATACCGGGCGATCCCGATCGCGTCTACGCCTCCATGGGCAACTACATCTTTTCCACCCGCACCTTGCTGCGCGAACTGTACGAGGACGCCGCCAACGAGGGTAGTTCGCACGATTTCGGCCATGACATCCTGCCCAAGCTGGCCGGCAATGCGGAGATGTTCGCCTACGATTTTCAAAGCAACCGCATTCCCGGCGAAGCAGCCGACGCGTCCGCCTACTGGCGCGATGTCGGCACCATCGACGCCTATTACGACGCCAATATGGACCTGCGCTCGGTGAAGCCCGCGCTCAATTTGTATAACCGCAAATGGCCGCTGCGCACCGCCAGTTTCCCGGACCCGCCCGCTAAATTCACCTTCGACGACGAAAACCGCCGTGGCGAGGCTATCGACTCCATCTGCTCTGGCGGATCTATTCTCTCGGGTGGCGCCGTGAAGAATTCCGTGCTGTTCCGCGGCGTGAAGGTGCACGCCGGCGCGCTGGTGGAAGACTGTCTCATTTTGGATAACTGCGACATCGGACGCCGCGCCCGTGTCCGCCGGGCCATCCTCGACAAGAACGTGCGCGTGCCCGCCGACGCCTGCATCGGCTACGATCTGGAGCATGACCGCCGCTTCCACTACGTCACCGAATCCGGCATCGTGGTGGTGGAAGGCAATCGCTCCCAAGTAGATGTCTCCACGTTAGTCGTGTAGTGGGGCAGGCTCTCAGCCTGCGGCGGCCTCCCAGGCCGCCCTCTTTGTGCTGCCATGGAACATTACGTCCTCGACTGGATCTCTCACTACGGGTATCCGGCGATCTTCTGCCTGCTCATGCTGGGCATTGTGGGCCTTCCCATTCCCGATGAGACGTTGCTCACTTTTACCGGGTACCTGATCTTCTCCCATCACTTGAAGCTGATCCCCGCCTTCGGCACTGTGCTGGCCGGGACCATCTGCGGCATCACGTTGAGCTACACCCTGGGCCGGACCTTCGGCCTGGCGCTGATCCACCGCTTCGGCAAATACATCCACCTGACCGAGGAGCGTCTGGACAAAGCCCACCAGTTCTTCGAACGCGTGGGCCATTGGAGCCTCACCTTCGGCTACTTCGTTCCGGGCGTCCGCCATCTGACGGCATACGCCGCGGGCGTGTCTTACGTGGAGCCGCACATCTTCGCCATGTTCGCTTACCTGGGCGCGTTGCTGTGGGCCACCACATTTGTGTCGGTGGCGGAAGCTGCGGGCGAAACGAAGCTGACCGCCATGCCGGTTGCGATCACCACCAGGCAGCCGATCACGTTGTACCACAGGAATGAAATCCCCGTGAACAGAAACGCCGCGAAGATAGCGGCCTCCCCGGCCAGCATGCCCACAAACGCGCCAGTACCGCTCACGCGCTTAAAGAAGAAGGCCAGCACGAACACTCCCAGCAACGATCCGTAGAACAGCGAGCCGACAATGTTCACGGCTTCGATCAGCGATCCCAAATGCTTTCCCAATCCCGCGAACGCCACCGCATAGGCTCCCCAGAAGGCGGTGGCCACCCGCGAGGCGGTCAGGTAATGATGATCCGAGGCTTGCTTCCGAAAGTGACGTTTGTATATGTCGACCACCGAGACCGTAGCCAGCGAGTTGATCTCCCCGGAGCTCGACGACATGGTGGCCGCCAGAATCACCGCGATCAGCAACCCGACGATGCCCGCCGGAAGATACCGCGTGACAAACGACAGGAAAATGTAATTGGTATCCCGGAAGCCCTTCTCTCGGCCGGTGGCTTCCACCAGGCTCGCGCCCTGCCGGCGGGCCGCATCCAGGTCCTGCTGCGCGCGACGGTAGCTGGCAATCGCCCCGCTCTCGGCGCGTGCGTCGCCGGCGTGCCGCGCCGCGACGATCTCGAGCGCCGCCGCTTTGCGCCGCGTGAAAGCGTCCTGGTAGCGGTCGGCGATGGGTTCGTACCGCGCGCGCAACTCCGGCTGTTGGATGCGGTTGTATTCGACGCGCTGGAACACCAGCGGCGGAGGCTCGAAAATGTAGAACACGAATACCATGGCCCCGATGAACAGAATGAAAAACTGCATGGGGATCTTGGCTACCGCCGTGAACAGCAGGCTCAGCTTGCTTTGCGCGATGGATTTGCCGGTCAAGTAGCGTTGCACCTGCGACTGGTCGCATCCGAAATACGACAGCGCCAGGAACATGCCGCCGATCAACCCGCTCCACACGTTGTAGCGGTCGTTCCAATCGAAATGAAAGTTCACAGCATTCAGCTTGCCGGCCGAGCCGGCCAAGTGCATGGCATCTAGAAACGAGACCTGGCGCGGCAGCAGCAGCACGATCATCACCAGCGCCACCACCAGGCCGAAGAGGATGATCAGCATCTGCTGCACATCGGTCCAGGTGACCGTGCGAATGCCGCCGGTCACCGTGTACAACACTACGGTGATGCCGATGATCAGCGTGGTCAGGCGGTCCGGCCACCCGAAGATGATGGAAAGTACGATGGCCGGCGCGTAGAAGGTCAGGCCCACGGAAAGCCCGCGCTGCATCAGGAAAATGACGCTGGCCAGGGCGCGCGTCTTAGCGTCGAAGCGGTTCTCCAGGTATTCGTAAGCGGTATACACCTTGGCGCGATGAAAGATGGGAACGGCCGTCGCCGAGAGCGCCACCATCGCCAGCGGCATGCCGAAATAGAACTGCACGAAGCGCATGCCATCCACGTAGGATTGGCCGGTGGTGGAGATGAAGGTGATGGCGCTGGCCTGCGTGGCCATGATCGACAGCGCCATGGCGTACCACGGCATGCTCTTTCCGGCTAGCAGATAGCGATCCACGGTGTTGCTGCCTCGGCCGCGATACAGGCCATAGGCAATGATGGAAGCCAGCGAGCCGACCAGAACCACCCAATCCAGAGGTCTCATGAAAACGCGCGAGTGAAAGCGTAGCAGAGTGCGATCAGCAACGCGAGGTAGACCACCACGGCGGTGTAGACGCGCCGCCACGCGCCCAGAAACGGCGGCGGCTCATCGGGCATCTCGCGCGGACCGGAAGGCATAGGTGGAGTGTAGCATGCGTGTTCGCACCCAGCGTCAGCCTATTAACTCCCCGCGCAGTACCGTCACCGCCTGCCCGCCCAAATACACGCGGTCGCCGCTGCATCGCACCCGTACCACGCCGCCGCGCGCGGATGCCTGATACGCCACCAACTCGGTCTTGCCCAGACGCTTGCTCCAATACGGCCCCAGGCAGGTGTGCGACGACCCCGTCACTGGGTCTTCGTCCACGCCCGCGCCAGGAGCGAAGAAGCGCGAGATGAAATCGAATTCAGGAGTGTCGGACCGCGCGGTCACGATGACTCCCCGTACCGGCAACTTCCGCAGCACACTGTGATCCGGTTGCGCGCCACGCAGCGCCGTAGCGGACTCCACCTCGACGAGGTAGTCGAACTGGTTGCGCCCCACGTACACCGGCGTCAAGCCGAGAGCGGCGGCGAGATCCGCGGGCGGCTCGGCGGCGGTCTCCATCTTGGCCGGAAAATCCATCTCGATCCAGTCGCCTTGCCGCTCGGCCAGCAACCACCCGCTACGCGTATGGAAACGCGCCTGTGCGCCCGCAGCCAGATGGCCCTCTTCCCAAAGCACATGCGCGCTGGCCAGCGTGGCGTGACCGCACAGGTCCACCTCAATCGCCGGCGTGAACCAGCGCAGGTTGTACCCGCCGTCCCGCGGAACCAGGAACGCGGTTTCCGACAGGTTCATCTCGCGCGCCACATCCCGCATCCAGCGCTCTTCGGGCGCCTCAGCGAGGATGCAAACCGCCGCCGGATTTCCGGCGAACGGCTTGCTGGTGAAAGCGTCCACTTGCGTGATGGCAATGCCCATATTGTTTCAGTGTAGCCGGACGGTGCACGTAACAGGTGTTCAATGCGCCTTTGGGCATCACACTCGGTACACGTAGGCATCTTCGAATGACGAGAGATTCCCAGGACGTCCCCTAGCCGGGCTTACCCCGAACCGGTTTGGCAGGCCCACCACTGAACGTACCCTCTCAAACTCCGCGCCCGCTGGGCTGAACAGCGAAATATTGCTTAGCGAAAGATACGAAGGGTTCAAGTCGCGGAGGATGCCCTGCAAACGAGTATAAGCCGCCGTGGGGCCGACCCGAGAGACAACCGGGGTCGCGATAACCAGAACCCAATGCGAAGAATCGGGAACATGATACCAGAGCGCGGCAGAGACCGGAAAGCGCTCCTTCTTGAGGCGCTCCAGTAGTCTCTGTCCTTCCTCAATCGCGTGGGCTACCAATACTGCTGAATACATGCCAGAATTCCTTGTCAGTCTGCGACGGCGTTAAGCATCTCCCTCGCTCTGCGCAGGGATTCCCGCTGAGGGCCGGCCATTTCATACCGAGCTTGCTCAGACCAGTCCTTCACTATTCCCCACTTGGCTTCGAGAGCGGGGTCTTGGTGAAACCGCTGCTGCAATTGGCCCTTCAACCCTGCGATCCCCAAAAGGTCGTCGAGATCGTGCGTATACACTTTCGCGCGAATTCCTTGTCTGGAAAATCGTGCCGTCTCGTTCTTTTCGCGATGCAAGCTTTCAGAGCGCACTCGATCGCGTATCCAGCCAGATAATACGCCGCGTCGAAGCGCTTGGCGTTTAGAAGTGCCCGCGCGTCTGCCACGCGCGCTTCGGCCAGTGCTTGGAGGATCTTGTTCACTTCCTACTTGTGACTATACCACCGGCCAAGTACGCCATAATCGAAGTATGATCGCCCCCGCAGCCGTCACGGCCCTCTTGCAGCGCTTCGACCCCGCAGACGACGGCGAGGCCGCCAAAAGCAAGGAACTCGTGCTGGCGCTGCTGGCTTCTTCGCCGGAGCCATTCTCCCGGCGGCAATTCAATCCGGGCCACATCACCTGCACCGGTTTGGTTCTCAGCCCCGGCCGGGACCGTATTCTGCTGGTGCTGCACCGCCGGCTGCAGCGCTGGCTGCTTCCCGGAGGCCACGTCGAGCCGGACGATCCGGTCATCGGCGACGCTGCGCGCCGCGAAGTGGTCGAGGAGACCGGCGCGGTCTTGCGTGCGGGTTCGCCGCCGCTGCTGGTAGGTGTGGACGTACACGGCATTCCTGTGCGGCGCGACGAGCCGTTCCACTTGCATCACGACCTGATCTTCCTCTTCCAAGCCGAGTCCGACGCCTTCCAGACTTCCGAGGAGGTACGGGAAGTTGCCTGGTGCCCGGTCGCGGAATTCGATCATTACCAACTGCCGGGTAGCATCCGCCGCAGTTACGCGCGCGCGTTGGCATCAGCACAGACAGTCGATTTCTGTGGTTAAATCTATACCATGAAAGCAGTTCGTCTTGCCTTCCTCCTGGGTCTCACTGCCGCGAGCCTCGCATGGTCCGAAAGCACGCCGCGCGAAGCTCTGCTGGTGCTGTCGAAGGGCGATCACACTCTCGCCATCGTCGACCCATCCACCCTGAAAGTCGTCGCCAAAGCGCCGGTCGGACAAGATCCGCACGAGGTCGCCGCATCCACCGACGGGAAAGTCGCTTATGTCTCCATCTATGGGGGCGGAGCCTATAACACGATTGACCGGATCGACTTGATCGGCCAGCAGAGACTGCCATCCATCGATCTCGGCCCACTGCGCGGCCCTCACGGCCTGATGTTCGTAGGCGGGAAAACCTGGTTCACGGCTGAAGCCGCGAAAGCCATCGGAAGTTACGATCCCGCGAAAGGCGCAGTCGATTGGATTCTGGGAACCGGACAGGACCGCACCCACATGATCTTCGTCACCGGCGACATGAACCGGATCTTCACCACCAACGTCAGTTCCGCGACGGTCAGCATCATCGAGAAGAGCACCCGCACCGGCCCCGGCGGCCCGCCTCCCGGCGGCCCCAGAGGCCCGATGGGACCTCCCGGCGGCGACTGGGAACAAACCGTCGTCCCAGTCGGGAGAGGCGCGGAGGGTTTCGATGTATCGGCCGATGGTAAGGAACTCTGGACCGCGAATGCCCAGGATGGCACCGTGTCCATCATCGACCTGGCGGCCAAGCGCGTGACCGATACCTTGCAGGCCAACGTGCGCGGCGCGAACCGTCTGAAGTTCACGCTGGATGGCAAGCTCGTGCTGATTACTTCACTCAGCGGCGCAGGCCTCGCTATCCTGGATTCCGCGACTCATAAGGAGCTGAAACGCATCCCCATCGCGCGCGGCGCCGCCGGCATCCAGATGCAGCCAGACGGCTCGCGCGCGTTTATAGCCTGCACTGGCGAGGGCTATGTCGCGGTCCTCGATCTGAAGACTCTGGAGATCGCAGCGCGGATCGACGCGGGTCCCGGACCTGACGGCCTGGCTTGGTCGGTCCGGCGCTAACTGAACATCGGGGCCGACGTGGACGTCGGCCGCAGGACTGGAGTCCTGCCCTACAAAGGAACCCTCAGCGGCTGGTTACTCAGTATCACCTTCCCCCCGCTCGCCGCCACCACATTCAGTGCCGCCTTTCCCACCAGCTTTTCAAATCGCGGCACCGCGTAGTCGCTGGCCACCACGTAGCACCGATCCGCGCCCAGCCACATGGCCTTCCATTGCGCATCGTCGAGGAACACATCCGGCGCGCCGGGCGCGTACGATCCGTACACCAGATTGTTGAAGCGGCCGTTCAGCAGCAATGCGGACCGGTTCGTATAGAAGAAGACGGACGAGAACGTATAGTAGTGGTGGTCCACGATCAGCTTGCCCTCGGGAGACCGCAGCAGCGCCTCCGCCAGCGGCCGCGACGACAGATACGGGTCGAACACCACCATGGCCAGCCGGGCGGCGTGGAAGAACAGCACCATCATTAAAGCGGCTGCTACAAAAGCGCGCCGGCCGGTGGAGCGCAAGGTCCCCAGCGCTCCGGCGAGAAACGCGATGGCGGCCACTGCCAGGGGCAGGCGCAAATACGCGAACGACGCCAGCGTCAGGTCTTCCATGTGACTGAGTGACAGCGTGTAAGTGCCGGGACGCTGCGAAAGCGCCGTCGAGATATCGCCTGGCGCGGGTACGTTCCACACCAGCACCAGGATCGCGATCAGCGCCACGGCGGCGCAACCCGCGATCGCCGCAATCACCCGTGTTCCGCGCCGCACCCAATCGCCTCCCGTCGCCATCGCCGAACCGAGCAGCAGCGCCAGCGCCGGATAGCAGGGCATGGTGTAGTATTCCTGCGTCGTCGAAAAGGTGAAGAAGACCAGCATGAAGGCCGTCCAACAAAGCGCCAGCAGACGCGTGCGTCCCGCGCGATCGACGGGCTTGAACGACAGCTTCGCCACCGCCGGAAAATAGACGCTCCACGGGAACAGCCACAGCAGGTGGAACAGCCAGAAATACACGCGCGGCACCGTGTTGTAATCGCGCGGGTAGCGCAGGTTCAGGAACCGCAGCACCTGCTCGTTCATGAAATAGAACCACAGAAACCCGTGATACTCGCCGGGCGCGCTGTGGAAGCTGAAAGAGAAGTAGGGCGGGTTGCGCAGCGTCGCCAGCACGTGCCAGGGAGCGGCAATCAGCAGCACGATCAGCAATCCGCTGAACGGGCGCAGTCGCTTCCAAGTCTGGCGCGCGAACAGTTGATGCGTAAGAAACAAATAGATGGCGCCCCCGGCAACCGGAAACAGCACCGCTACCGTGCTCTTCAGCAGCAGTCCCACCCCCAGGCTGGCGGCCAAAACGAAAGCCCATAAGCGCGGCCGCGGTTCGTCGTCGTCGAGCGCGCGCAGCAACGCCCACAGGGCCAGCGCAACGGTCAACGTCAACATCACGTCGGGAATCAGCACGCGCGTGAACAGGAACAGGCCGATGCAGGTAGCTACGATCAGGCCCGCATAGAAACCGGCGCGGCGGCCGAAGGCCCAGATGCCGAACGCGGCAGTCAGCCAGCATAGCCCCATCGCGGAGAGCGCCACCGGAATGCGCGCGGCCCAGTCATGTACGCCAAAGATCTTGTAAGCGACGGCGATGGTCCAATAGATGAGCGGGGATTTTTCCAGGTACGCCACGCCATCCAGACGCGCCGTCACCCAGTCGCCCGAGGTGAGCATGGTGCGCGCGATTTGCGCCTGCACCGCATCCACGTCGTCCATCAGCGATGGCGGCGAAACGATGCAGCCCAGATACACGGCGCCCGCGAACAGCAGGACGGCTAGATAGAGGTAGAGATGCCGGCTACCTGGTGGTTGAGCGCGGTCGGCGTCGTTTGTATTTGCCATCTCTTCATCCACAAGAACAGGATCATCAGCCCCCACAGATGATACCCGAGATTGGCGCGGCGTTCCAGGTGCCGGCGCATGCAGGCTTCGATCGCGGCGGGTTGGAACACTTCGGGGTGCGCCGCCGCGCCGGCCGCGAGCGTCTCCTGCATCAACTCCCGCAACGGGCCGCGCAACCAGTGGTGCGCGGGGATATCGAACCCGACTTTCTTCCGCTTCAGGATCGAGGGCGGCAGCTTGCCTTTCATCAGGTCCTTCAAAATAACCTTTTGCCGCGCGCCGCGGATCTTGAAATGCGCGGGCAGGGAAGCGGCAAACTCCACGATGCGGTGGTCCAGAAATGGCGGCCGCACTTCGATGGAGTGCGCCATGCTCATGCGGTCGACCTTCATCAGAATATCGTCCGGCAGATAGTAGCGCTGATCGAACCAAAGAAAGGCTGCCAGATCCTCGCCCGCCGCCGACAACTCTTCCAGAATAGCGGCCAGCGCGCCGGGGTCCGGGGCGCAGACCAGTGCGCGCTTCTCCGCGTCGGAAAATGTGCCGTTCCAATACACGTGTGCGCGCGCGGGCGTCATCCGGCAGCCTTCCAGAAACCGCTTCAGCATGTATTCGAAGCTGATCTTGTCGTCGGAAACCGGCCAGCCGCGCGCCGCCGCGAGCGCCAGCCCCAAAACACCCGCGGGCAATCGCCGCATCCGGCGTGCATATCGATCGGCGCGGTAAGTCAGATATCCGCCGAACAACTCGTCGGCGCCTTCGCCGCTCAGCGCGACTATCACATTCTGCCTGGTCATCTTGGACAGATACCAGACCGGCAGCGCGCCGGCGTCCGCGTTCGGTTCATCGAAGTAATGCGCGAATTCCTCGATGGCGTCCACCAGGCCCACCTCGGGGTTGACGTCGAATTCCTGGTGGTCGGTCGAATACTGCGTGGCCGCCGCGCGGATGTAAGCGGTCTCGTCGAAACTGCGGCCGCGGAAGGAAATCGAAAACGTCCGCAGCCGGTTGCTGGAAGCGGTTGCGGCATAGTGCAGCACAGTGGACGAATCGATGCCTCCGCTCAGCCAGACTCCTAGCGGGACATCCGAGAGCAGATGTTCGCGCACGGATTGCAGCAGCAGCGCATCGAGTTCCGCCTCGGCATCCGCCTGGCTCCAATCGCGCTGCGGCCCCCGCGGCAAGCGCCAATAAGCCTCCGAGCGGACGTCGCCCGCGTGCCACTCCAGCCAATATCCGGGACGCAGCTTCTCAATGCCTTCGACTAACGTCCACGGGGCGGGCACGTAGTTGAGTGACAGGTAGCAATCGAGTCCGGCTAGGCTGAGACGCCGGTCGAACTCCGGATGCACGAAAATGGTTTTCAGTTCGGAGCCGAACAACAGATCCCCACCGTGGCGCGCGATGTACAGCGGCTTGATGCCCATGCGGTCGCGGGCCAGCACCAGCCGCTTGCGCGATTCGGTCCACAGCGCGATGGCGAACATGCCGCGCAACTTGGAAAAACAATCGGTGTCCCATTCGAGAAACGCTGCCAGCACCGTTTCGGTGTCGGTGCGGGTACGGAACCGGTGGCCGAGCCGTTCCAGTTCGACGCGCAATTCCTCGTGGTTATAGATCTCGCCGTTGAAAGCGATGACCGTGTCGCCGCTTTCCGAGGAAATCGGCTGGTCGCCGGAATCGAGATCGATGATCTTGAGCCGCGCGGCGCCTAGCGCGACGGCATTGGATTCGAAAACGCCTTGCTGATCGGGCCCGCGATGAACGATGGATTGAACGGCGCTCCGGATGCGCTCGGGGCCAGGGCGGAAGTTGAGCTTAGTAAAGCCGGCGACGCCACACAAGTCATTAATGTAGCATAGGACTGTGACAGCCCTCTTCCTTGCAGTAGCCGCGATCCCCTTCATTTATTATCTGATCGCGTTGTATAGCGCCTGGGCCTACTTCCGCCGCGCGCGGAAGGCCGGGACTCCCGGCGCGGCATTCACTCCGCCAGTGAGTAACCTGAAGCCCATACGCGGTCTGGACCCCGGCGCGTACGAGAATTTTGCCAGCTTCTGCCGCCAGGATTATCCCGAGTACGAAATTGTTTTCTGCGTGGACGGCCGTGACGACCCCGTGCTGCCGGTGATTGAAAAGCTGATTCGCGATTTTCCCCAGCGCCGGATTCGCGTGCTGTTCGGATCGGGCCGCATCGCAACCAATGACAAGGTGGCCAAACTCGCGCGCATGGTGAGCGAGGCGGCGTACGAAGTGGTGGTGATGAGCGATAGCGACGTGCGCGTTGAGCCCGACTATTTGCGCCGCGTGGTTGCGCCGCTGGCCGATCCCAGGGTCGGCGCAGTGACTTGTTTTTACGTGCCTGCGGACGAGCGCACCTTCGCCGACAGCCTGCAGGCCATGGGCATGTTCTCCGATTTCTACGCCGGCATTGTGGTGGCCTGGCAGTTGGACGGAGTCAAGTTCGCGCTCGGGCCGACCATCGCCACCACCCGCGCGCGGCTGGCCGAATTTGGCGGCTATGAGTCGCTGGAGAACCGCCCGGCCGACGACCTGCTGGTGGGGCGGCTGATCGCGGAACAAGGCCACCCGGTTGAACTGCTGTGTTACACCGTGCTGGCCGTAGCCGATTACCAATCGATGAGCGATTTGATTCACAAGCGCCTGCGGTGGATCGTGGTGATGCGGCACATGCGTCCGTGGGGGCACCTGGGGCTGCTGCTGACTCAGGGGCTGCCGTGGTCGCTGGCGGCGATCGCGGTTCATCCAACGATGACGGTGGCCGCGGCTTATCTAGGCACTTACCTGGCGCTGCGATGCGCCATGACGTGGATGATCGGCACTTGGGGATTGAAGCAGCCGGGGCTTTGGCGGAAGATGCCGGTGATCCCGGCTTGGGATGCTTTGGCGTTTCTCATCTGGCTGGCGAGTTTTGGGCGGAGGAGCATTCGCTGGCGCGGCGCCGACTATTTGCTGCGCGACGGGCGGCTGGTTCCGGTGGGGGAGGAGTGAGGGGGCGAGGGGGCGAGGGGGCGATCCGGGTTGGCGGATTTTGTGCATGATTATGCAAAATTGTGCAGAATTGTGCATTAGTTGTGCGTTTGAAGCTGCGTCCAAATCTGACCGGACGAAACCATTTGGCATTTAGAATCAATGTGTTGATATCCAGCAAGGACTGAATTCGGCCGATGGCTGAGGGGCGAGTCAGGTTTGCGCCGGTCCGGGCGGCGGATTGCGAACAGTAGGCGAACAAATTTGGATGGCCGGGGCGCTGGCCCCACATGCAAATGGAGGTTGGTCGGGTGGTCGGGGAGGGTGCCTGTTACGAGGGGCCGATTTCTCCGACTGGTGTAACATTCTGTAACATTGGGTTGCGCCGTGGTTGACATTGGCGGTGGCCCAAAAAATGAGGACCGCCGCCTGGCGCAGCGGTTCCGTATTACGAACAAAGCCCATGAAGCTGATAAGAAATGGCTTGTGGAATGTGCGCCAGGTCTGCGTTGTGCTTTTGCGTTTGGCCCCTTCGGCGCGTCGGACCACTGGCGCCCCGGGAAGTTTGGGAGGAAGGGAAGGCGGATTTCTGTTGTCAATGAACGGCGGGCTGTCCGGCGGTGCGCGGTTCGGCCAAGTGCGGAAGACCCCTTGCTACTCGATATGACAATAGCACGGCGGCGACAGGGATTCGGCTTTGCGAATGGCGTTGGGCGTTTGCTTTCAGTGGTCCAGGTGGCGCCGAGTTATGTGATCGTCGATTCGGCCGGCGGACTTCGCCCTCTGAGCGAGTCCTGGACGACCCGGTCCTGATTTACCTCGGGCCTAGGCTAGTTGTTCGGTTGCTAATTCCTCGAAGCGGAATTCTGGCCAGCCATAAGCGGCGCCAAGGCCAGCCGGCCAGGGCTCAACAGCCTATCCCGGAAGAACCTGGCCATCGGCCGCCCGAAGAGGATCTTCAACCGGGAGCGCGTAATCGAGATGCGCCAGCGGGGCGCCATGGTCCGGGACATTGCGAAGCAGCTGGGCGTGGGAGTGGGGACGTCACGCGGACCCTGTCGTCTGCCACCAAAAGGTCGTAGACTGGCCGCGGCCAAGAATAGAAGCCGGGACGAAGCAATCCCTTTGCGGGTCTCGCGGTTCGGTACGCTGGGTATATGACACTGATTCTCACACTCGGGAACTCCGATCAGGTCATACAGGTTTCCGACCGGCGTTTGTCCTGGGACGGTAAGCTCATCGATGACGATTCCAGTAAAGCAGGTCTTCTAACTTGCCCGAATGCCCGCCTCGCGTTTGGCTTCACAGGCTTGGCGCGGTGGCGAAGCTTCAGAACTCGCGACTGGCTACTGGATGCCCTTTTTGAGTGTGGCCCCCCTGACTACGGCGCGGGCGAAATTCTAGGACGTTTGAGAACGCTCGCCTCCAATACCTTTATGCAGCACGCCGTTCTGCGTGCAGCGCCA
>JBEKPZ010000236.1:0-22466 GCA_049520215.1 Bryobacteraceae bacterium
TAGTCCGTCTCGCACTCCGGCGCCCCTACACCTTCGTGGTCATGTCCATGATGATCGTCCCGCAATAGCTTTGGAACCTCAAACGCTATTTGGGATGGGGAATAATCTCGGTGATGCGGTAGGTGTCGCGGTCGATGGTGAAGTAAAAGCGCCAATCGTCATTGACGCGGGCTTGCCAGCGGCCTTTAGCCTCGTCAAACTTCTTAGCGTGGAGCGAGGGGTGGTTCAGGTTGCGAACCAGATAGTTGATTTGCTTGATGAAGGCTTTTTGGACAGGCAGAGGTGCGTCGAACAGCCCCTCGACGGCGGTCTGCGAAAGGTGGACGTTCATCCCAATTTTCTTGATTTGGCCGCCTTGGCGGTGCTCCGGATTTTCTTCTTGAGGAAAGCCGCAACCTCGGCGCCGTCCTTGAATGGGCCGTGAAAAGGTCCCTTTTCGGCTGCGTTCAGGCGGGCATTAATGATGCGGCGCTGCTCAGGAGTGTACTCGTCATCGGCGTTGGGAAACTTGGAGCGGTCAATCACCAACTGGGGGACGATAACAATTCTTTTGCCAACTGCCCGGACCTCTACAAGGTCGCCGTCAATTAAGCCCACAGCAGAGCGTACTCTGCGGGGAATGGTCATCTGGCCTTTCGGTTGAACTCTAACAAGCGTGCCCATGAGGTTTCTTTGGACTCTGCGGAAATCCGGAAAATCCGACTCCTGGAGGTAGCATAGCAGACGGGCCAGTGTTGTCAAACCCCACGGCGACCCCACGGCGACCTTGACCGCACGCCGGAATCAAAGCAAGGTTTTATTATCAATACGTTGGGCTCTGTTTGTCCAATTCGCACCCGACCGTGGCCTTCCCAGCTCCCAGCCCCCAACCCCGCGCGCGAAGCGCGCCCAAATCGGATTAAAATATCAGAAAGCCCCCCTGGCCATCGCCCATGTGGATAGTCCGTCTCGCACTCCGGCGCCCCTACACCTTCGTCGTCATGTCCATGATGATCGTCATCCTGGGCATCCTCGCCACGGTCCGCATGCCCACCGACATCTTCCCCGAAATCAATATCCCGGTGGTCAGCGTCATCTGGTCCTACGCCGGCATCTCACCCGAAGAAATGGCGGAGGTGGTCACCATCCGCTGCGAGCGCTCCTTCACTACCTCGGTCAACGACATCGAGCACATGGAGTCGCAATCCCTGCCCGGCCTGTCCATCATCAAGATCTTCTTCCATCCCAACGCCAAAGTCGAAGCCGCCGTCGCCCAGTTAGCCGCCGCCTCGCAATCCGTGTTGCACTCCCTGCCCACCGGCATGACGCCGCCCTCCATCCTGCGCTATAACGCCTCCAGCGTTCCCATCCTGCAGATGAGCATTTCGAGCGACACCATGAGCGAGTCGTCGCTCTACGATTACGGCTACAACTTCATCCGCACCCAGATGGCCACCGTGCAAGGCGCCAGTTTCCCCTTGCCCTACGGCGGCCGTCCACGCCAGATCATGGTCGATATCGATCTGAAGGCGCTCTATGCGCAGGGGCTTTCGGCCAACGACGTGGTCAACGCCGTCAACGCGCAGAGCCTGATCATCCCCTCCGGCATCGCCAAAATCGGTCCCAACGAATTCGTGGTGCGCCTCAACAGCCTGCCGCCCTCGGCCGACGCTTTCAACAGTCTTCCCATCAAGCAGACCAACGGAACCACTGTCTACATCCGCGACATCGGCCACGTGCGCGATGGCTATGCCATCCAATCCAACATCGTGCGCCACAACGGCAACCGCTCTATCCTGCTCACCGTGCTGAAGAATGGCGGCTCCTCGACGCTCAGCATCGTCTCCAAGATCAAGGAGATTCTGCCGCGCATCCGCTCCACGCTGCCCGCCGCCCTCAAGCTCACGCTGCTGTTCGATCAATCCATCTTCGTGCGCGCCGCCATCAACGGAGTGCTCAAAGAGGCCACCATCGCCGCCTGCCTCACCGGTCTCATGATCCTGCTGTTCCTCGGAAGCTGGCGCTCCACCATCATCGTCTGCATCTCCATCCCGCTGTCGATTCTCACCTCGCTCGCCGTGCTGAACCTGCTGGGAGAAACCATCAACGTCATGACCCTGGGAGGCCTGGCCCTCGCCGTGGGCATCCTGGTCGACGACGCCACCGTCGAAATCGAAAACATCCATCGCAACATGGGGCAGCGCAAGCCCATCATCAAGGCCATTCTGGATGGCGCGTCGCAGATCGCCGTACCGGCGTTCGTCTCGACCTTATGTATCTGCATCGTGTTCGTGCCGGTCATTTTCCTCAGCGGCGCGGCGCGCTACCTGTTCACGCCCCTGGCGCTCGCCGTGGTGCTCGCCATCATGGCCTCGTACCTCCTCTCGCGCACTCTGGTCCCCACCATGGTCAAGTACCTGCTGCGCGGCGAAGCCAGCCGCTATCAGAGTGAGTCCGGCGAAATGGAACATGCGGGGCACGGCTGGTTCGCCGGCATCCACCACGGCTTTCAGACGCGCTTCGAACGCATGCGCAACGCTTACCGCCGCCTGCTAGGCTCCGCGCTGGCGCATCGCAAGCTAGTGGCGGCGTGCTTCGGGCTGATCGTAGCCGCCTGCGCCGCGCTCATCCCGTTCATCGGCACGGATTTCTTCCCGCAGGTGGATGCCGGCCAGATCCGCCTGCATGTCCGCGCGCCCGCCGGCACTCGCGTGGAAGAGACCGAGGCGTATTTCAAACAGGTGGAGCAAACCATCCGCCAAACCGTGCCGCCCGCGGAGTTGTCCGATATTCTCGATAATATCGGCTTGCCCTATAGCGGCTACAACATTGCGTTGAGCGACACGGCCACCATCGGTTCGTTCGATGGCGAAATCCTGGTTTCGCTGAAGGAGGGGCACGCGTCCACCTGGAACTACATTCGCGATCTCCGCCATCGCCTGAACCGTCAGTTCCCCGACCTGACCTTCTTCTTCCAGCCGGCCGATATCGTGGGCCAGATCCTCAATTTCGGACTGCCCGCGCCCATCGACGTGCAGGTGATCGGGCCCCTTACCAACGCCCCGGCCAACTATGCGCTGGCCCGCCAGATTACCGCGCGCCTGGCACAAATCCCCGGCGCGGTGGACGTGCACCTGCACCAGGTCGTGGACGCGCCGGAACTGCGCTTCAACGTGGACCGCACTCGCGCCGACCAGCTTGGCCTCACCCAGCAGGACGTCGCCAACAGCCTGCTCATCTCGCTCTCCTCCAATATGCAACTCGCGCCGAATTACTGGATCAATCCGCAGAACGGCGTGGACTATCCCATCGCCGTGCAGACGCCCGAGTACCGCATGGCCTCCACCGCCGACTTGTTAGCCACGCCCGTACATGCGGGCGGCGCCAGCGCCCAGAACCAATTGCTCACCAACGTGGCGCGCCTGGAGCGCGGCTCCACGGCATCGGTGGTCAATCACTACAATGTGCAGCCGCTTTACGATGTCTACGCCAACGTGCAGGATCGCGACCTCGGCAGCGTGGCCGGCGAGGTGCATCGCGTGTTGGACGATTTCAATTCCAAGCTGCCCAAGGGGAGCTTCTTCGAAACCCGCGGCCAGGTCGAAACCATGCGGACATCGTTCATCGGACTGGGCGCCGGCATGGTGTTCGCCGTCGTTCTGGTGTATTTCGTGATGGTGGTCAACTTCCAATCCTGGCTCGATCCGTTCATCATCCTGATGGCCTTGCCGGGCGCGCTCTCGGGCATCCTGCTGATGCTCTTCGTCACTCAGACGACCATCAATGTTCCGTCGCTGATGGGCGCTATCATGAGCATCGGAGTGGCTACCGCAAATAGCATCCTGCTCGTAAACTTCGCCAACGACGTGCGCGCCACCGGCGCAGATTCTATCACCGCCGCGCTGGAAGCCGGCTACACGCGCCTCCGCCCCGTGATTATGACCGCGCTGGCCATGGTCGTAGGCATGCTGCCCATGGCTTTGGGCGTCGGTGAAGGCGGCGAGCAGAACGCCCCGCTGGGCCGCGCCGTGATCGGCGGGCTGCTACTGGCCACCGTCGCCACGCTGTTCTTCGTGCCGGTAGTTTACAGCGTGCTGCGGCGTAATCCGCCGACCTATCTGGAACACGAAGCCGAAGTGGAGGCGTATGATCTCTGACCTTGTCCTACTGTCCACCACTTGTGGGGCAGGCTCTCAGCCTGCGGCGGCCTCTCAGGCCGCCTTCTTGTTCCTTGAAGGCCGAACCGTATGATCGTTGATCCCGCCCCCGAAACCGCCGCGCGCCCCAAACCGCGCACCGCGCGCCGCGGCCTGCTGGCATTCTTCGCGCTGATCGGCGTACTGGTGGCCGCTGCCGTCGTCGGCGGCATCCTGCCGCGCCTCACCCGCCAAAAAGCGCTGCTGGCTGCCGCGGAAACCCAAACGGAGCAGCGGCCCATCGTGGAGGTCGCCACCGCCCGTCAGGCCCCGGTGCGCTCCACGCTCGACCTGCCGGGCGACATGCAAGCCCTGGTCGATTCAGCGGTCTTCGCCCGCGTGGATGGCTACCTGCGCACACGTCTGGTCGACTATGGCGATCGCGTCAAGACCGGCCAGCTTCTGGCGGAGATCGACACGCCCGAACTCGACCAGCAGATCCGCCAGGCGCGCGCCGCCGTTTCGCAGTCGCAATCCGCGCTCAACGAGGTTCGCGCCGACCTGGATCTTTCCAAAGCCAACCTGAACCTCGCGCGCCTCACCGTCGAACGTTGGCGCCGACTGGCGAAGGGCGGCGTGGTGGCCCGTCAGGAAGCCGATCAGAAAGAGGCCGACTTCACCGTAACCGAAGCGCAGGTGGCCAAAGCCCAGGCCAGCATCGCCACTACCCAGGAAACGGTTCATGCCAACGAAGCCAACGTACATCGCCTGGAAGACATGAAGGCATTTGCCCGCATCACCGCGCCCTTCGATGGCGTCATCACCGCGCGCAACGTGGATATCGGCACGCTTATCAACTCCGGCAACGGCGGCACGGCCCGCGAGCTGTTCCACATTGCGCAAATTCAAGTGCTGCGCATTTTCGTCAACGTGCCGCAGACCAATGTCGCATCCATGCACCCCGGCGAAACCGCCGAGCTGCGTGTCCAGGAGCTGCCCGGCCAGCTCTTCTCCGCCCGCGTCACGCGCATCGCGAATGCGCTGGACGCCACCTCGCGCGCCATGTTGACGGTGCTCGAAGTGCCCAATCCGAAAGGCGTGCTGATGCCCGGCATGTACGCGCAAGTGCGCTTCTCGACCGGGCGCGCCGAGGCCGCGGTGCTCGTCCCGGGAGACGTGTTGATCCTCGGCCGCCAGGGCCCGCGCGTGGCCGTCGTCGCGCCGGACCATCGCATCCATCTGCGCCAGATCCGCATCGGCCAGGACTTGGGTTCCGAGATCGAAGTCGTCTCCGGCCTTGCCGCCGGCGAGGTGGTGGTGGCCAATCCGTCCGACGCCGTCCGCGAGAACGCGCTGGTCGAAGTGCGCAACATCGGCAAATAAGGTGGGGCAGGCTCTCAGCCTTGCAGCGGCCTCTTCAGGCCGCCCTCTTTGACATGTACGGTAAATTGGCGTACATTATTGTTGGAGAGGGTGCCGATGCCACCTGAGCAAAAACGAACCGCCCGGTTGGAGGCGCGTATCACGTACAGAGCTCTCGCAGTCGTTCGGCGTGCCGCCGAGATCCAGGGCCGCTCGGTCAGCGATTTTGTTGTGGGCGCCGCCCAAGAGGCCGCGCAAAAGACCATCGCCGAGGTTGAGGTCATCCAGCTTTCGCGTCAAGCGCAGGAACGATTCGCAGCGCTGCTGTTGAACCCTCCGCCTCCAACCGCGGCTTTAGTGAAGGCTCTCAAGCGTCACCGCCAGTTGATCGCGAAGTGAATGTGGCGGCATCGTTTCGCATCGAACCTCTGACAGGTAATCACGACCGATCGCAGTTTCTCAGTGGATCTGCGTCGCTCGATCGGTACTTCCGGGAGCAGGCTTCACAGGATACGAAGCGGCGCGTGACGACATGCTTCGTAGCGGTCGACATTGAGACTGACACCGTGGCCGGATTCTACACGCTTTCGGCCTGCGGCGTTCCCTTGAACGATCTGCCTCCAGGTCTCGCAAAGAAACTGCCACACTATCCGGCGGTTCCAGCCGCCCTGCTGGGGCGGCTTGCCGTGGACCGTACCTGCCAGGGCAAGGGTCTCGGCGGTGTGCTACTGGGCGATGCATTGGTGCGCACGGCGCGAGCCGAATTGGGAGTGTTTGCCATGGTGGTCGATGCCAAAGACGAAGCTGCACAGCGCTTCTACGAACGTTTTGGATTCACTCTATTGCCCGGTGAGGCGCGCCGTTTGTGCCTTCCAATTGCGACCGCGCTGCAAGGCGCTGCAGGTACGTCCAACCCCGCGCGAATAACCCCGAAACAAGCTCGGAATATCGGTAAATAGCGGTCCAACGCTTGATGCAGTATAATTCTCCAATCCGCGTTCTAAGGAGGGGGAAATGGAGCGCTATCACTCAAGGACAAGCCTGCTATTGCTGGCGTTGCTAACGGCATCGCCTTGCGCAATCGCCGGGAACAAAAACCCGGAACACGATCCCGATCAAATCGGCAGCCGCGACGTCGGCAAGGGCATCAACTTCTACTCCATCGAGCGGGAGCTCGGCCTGGGCAAGGAGATGGCTCAGGAGACCGAACGCCAGGCCAAGATGGTGGACGATCCCGCGGTCACGGAGTACGTCAACCGCCTGATACAGACCGTGTCGAACAACTCCGACGCCAAGGTGCCGTTCACCATCAAGGTTGTCGATTCCGATGAAGTCAACGCGTTCGCCTTGCCCGGCGGTTTCATGTTCGTCAACACCGGCCTGATTATGAAGGCGGACAACGAAGCCGAGCTCGCGGGCGTGCTGGCGCACGAGATCGCCCACGTGGCCGCACGCCACGGCACGCGCCAGGCGACCCGCGGGCAGCTCGTCAACTACGGCACGATTCCGCTGATCTTCGCGGGCGGATGGGCAGGCTATGCGATTCGTCAAGCCGTGAGCCTGGCCGTCCCCATGGGATTTCTGAAGTTCTCCCGAAACATGGAAGCCGAGGCCGATCTGCTGGGCCTGCAATATATGTACAAGGCGGGCTACGATCCGACTGAGTTCGTCAACTTCTTCGAGCGAATCCAGACCCTGGAGAAGAAGCAGCCGGGGGCTGTCTCGAGGCTCTTCTCGACGCACCCGATGACCGGCGATCGCATCCGCGCGGCGCAGAAAACGATTCAGCAGGATCTGAAGTCCGCGCCCCAGTACGTGGTGGACACTTCGGCGTTCCACGACACGCGCGACCGCCTGATCATGCTGAGCAACAGCATGAAGCTGCGGTCGGACCCCGGCCGCCCGGTACTGCACACGCGGCCGTCGGCCAAGGTGGATCGCTAACCTGTGGGGCAGGATGGAATCCTGCGCGCCGATTGCCAATCGGAGCAAAATTAACCTCAACGTTTCCCTCCTCCCGGCGGTAATACCTATTAGAAATGGAGCCGGAAGGAATTGCGCTGCCGATGACCGCTTACCCGCGGGAGAACTCCGGCGAGATGGCTGCCTTCGAGCGCATCATGTCGCAGTGCGAACGCCGCGTGCTGCGGGTTGCGCTGCGCCTGCTGAATAACCCGCAGGACGCGCAGGATGCCGCCCAGGAAGTCTTCCTGCGGCTCTACAAGCACCTGGGCAGCCTGGACGAGACGCGCGGTTGCGAGCCGTGGCTCTACCGCGTGACGGTAAATGTCTGCCACGATATCGCGCGGGGCCGGCGCCATTCGCTCGGGCTGACCGAGGTGCCGGAGCCGGCAGCGTCGCAGCCGGATGCTTACCACGATGCGGAGCGCGCCCAGCAGCGGGAAATTGTCCGCCGCGGGCTGAGTCGCCTGGGCGAGAAGGAGCGCACCGCGCTGGTGTTGCGCGACGTGGAAGGGCTTTCCACGCGGGAAGTGGCAGGGATTCTGGGTTCTTCGGAGAATACGGTGCGCTCGCAAATCTCGACGGCGCGCCTGAAGCTCCGCGACTTTACCGGCCGCCTGTTGAGGAGGCGATCATGAACTGTTCGAAGTTCGAAACCGATATCGCGCTGTATGCCGGAGGCGACCTGCCGCCTGGGCGCATGGCGCGCGTGGAAGCGCACCTCGGGGAGTGCGCGGATTGCCGAGCGCTGGCCGAAGACTTGCGCGCCGAACAGGCGCTGTTGGGCGAACTGCGCGACGCGCCACTCGAAGACGCCATGGTGGCGCAAGTGCGCCAGCGCGTGCTTGTGGAGGTAAGGAGGGCGGGCTTCAGCCCGCGCGGGGCTTTAGCCCCGCTGCTGGCCATAGCCGCAGCGCTGGTTCTAGCGGTGATTCTCGCGTGGCCCCGGCATCATAGTCGGGCAGCGCCTCGCGTTGCGGCGGCGTCTCACGCCGCCCAGGCATTGGCGGGCAGGGTGCCCGCCGCAGCTCACGGAGCTGCCCCACTAATGCGGAAGGTTCGCCACCATTTCCGCCGGACGCCCGCGGCTCAACCCGGCCCGCCGCTGCTGGTGCAGTTCCTAACCGACGACCCAAACATAGTTATTTATTGGCTAGTGGATCAAAAACCTCAAGGAGATTAAGAATGAAAATCGTGAAACGAATCCTATTCGGCCTGGCCCTGGCAGGCGCACTTGCGGCCCAAACCGGAATACCGGCGCCCCCGCCGGCGCAACCCCCCGAGCCGCCCCGCCAACAGCGCGTCTTTATGCTGAAATACGCCGATGCACGGCACGTGGCCGATGTACTGGCCGTCTTTGGCTACGGCATCAGAGCCGACCGGGACATGCACGTCGTGGCAGTCAGCGCGCCCGCCGAAGCCATGTCGGCTATCGAAGACGCCATCAAACGGCTGGACGTCGCTGCCGCGGCGCCCAAGGATATTGACCTCGTCGTCTACATGATTGTGGCGTCGGACCAGCCTTCGACCGACGGTAATCTACCGTCCGAACTGCAGCCCGTGGCCGACGAAGTGAAGAAGATCTTCTCGTACAAGAGCTTCCGGTTGCTCGATTCCATCCTGTTGCGGACTCAACCCGGCAATAGGGCGACCGCCGAAGGAGTCATCGGTGAGTCGAAAACAACTTACAGGTTCGAGGTTCAGCCATCTGCCGTGACCGAAGCCCCCGAGGGACGTCTAATCCGGCTTGACAATCTCAATCTGACCTTGCGCCTATCGGGAGATCGGGAGGCTGGCATCCGCACCGAAATCACTGTACGCGAAGGCCAGCGGGCGGTAGTCGGGAAGTCGAATATGGGCCTCGGCCAGTCGCTGATCCTGGTGGTGACCGCGAAGGTAACGGAGTAGAAGAACTGGGTGTCCGATCCGGCGGCTCTCAGCGCAGCCATTCGCGGAGGGTCGCCGCGCCCCGCATGCCCGCGGCGCTGCGCTTGATCTTCCCATCCGCGCCGATCAGAACCAGCTTGGGCACCCCACTGACACCATAACTTTGGGCCGCGCGACCATCCGCATCCACCAGATTGAGCAGATGCAGCGGCCGCATCACTTCCCGCGCGCCATCCACATCTCCGATGTTCACGCCTGCGATTTCCACGCCGTTGCGGGACGCCTCCGCATACAGGCTGTCAAGGATCGGCAACTCGTGCCGGCAGATACCGCAGTTGGTGTTCCAGAAGACCAGCAGCACGGGCTTGCCGTGGAAAGAATCCAGACGATACTCGCCGCCATAGGCGCCTTCGAGCGCGAAATCCGGGGCCTGGCGCCCGACCTCGTTGTGCCGGAACAACAGGAACACGGCGACTCCGGCGGCAATCCAGATCAGCGGGCTTGACGACCGGTCGGCCATGGCGCTTCCCAGCTTATCAATCGGCCGGCAAGTCCGCCAGCTTTAACCGCGCGCCGGGCGCTTACCTTCGTTAATCGTATCGAGCAGCCGCTCGGTGGCAGCCGCAACCTCCTGCACGGCGGCGTCAAACGCCTCCTGGTTGGTCCGGGACGGCTTGCGAAAGCCGCTGACCTTCCGCACGAACTGGAGGGCCGCCGCGGAAATCTCCGGAGCGGTGGCCGGCGTCTCCGGCCGTCTGAGCACTTTGATGCTGCGGCACATGGCAGACATTATGGTACACAATCCTCCCCGCTTGCGGCAGCGCGGCTGAACGGATATGCCGCGGCATTACAATATTGGACATGCGCATCCTGAAATTGTCCTTAGGCCTCTTTCTGGTTGCGGCCACCGCCTGGCCCCAGGCGCGGGTCGCCTCTCCCGACGGACAGATTGTGTTTGAACTCATTCCCGGCGCGGAGCAACTGCAGTATCGCGTGACGTTTCGCGGCCGCCCAGTGATCGATCCCTCGGCGCTGGGCTTCGATCTGCAAAATCAGCCCTCGCTGGGAGCGAACCTGAAGCTGACCGTCGCGGTGCCCAGCGCCGGCGACGAGACTTACACCATGCCGCACGGCAAATCGAATCCCGTGCGCAACCACTACAACGCCCTGCTGGCGGACTTCGAAGAGGCGGCCCGGCCTGGACGGCGCCTCTCTGTCGAAGTGCGCGCCTACGACGATGGCGTCGCTTTCCGCTACCTCATACCCGAGCAGACCGCGCTTCGCGAAATCCGCATCATCCGGGAGAAGACGCAATTCCAGTTTGCGAAAGATGGCGACACCTGGCCGCTGGTGCTGGCCAGCTACCGCACGCCCTACGAAGCGAATTACGAGCACGTGCCTTTGGGCGGCATCGTGCCGAGCTGGCTGATTGCCCTGCCGTTCCTTACGGAACTGCCGGGCACCGCCTTCGTCGCCATCACCGAAGCGCAGATCGAGAACTATCCGGGCATGTACCTGTCGCACTCGACGGCCGGTTCGGGGCGCGTGCTGGAAGCCAAGCTCGCGCCGCGCGCCGACGAGCCGGACCTGGCCGCCACCGGCACCACTCCCCTGCGCACGCCCTGGCGCGTGCTGATGATCGCCGACCAGCCTGGCCGCCTGATCGAATCCAACATCGTCATCAATCTCAACCCACCGTCCGAAATCGCCGACACTTCCTGGATCAAGCCCGGCAAAGCGGCCTGGGACTGGTGGTCCGGCACCTACGCCAAAGACGTGAGCTTCAAGCCGGGAATGAACACCGAGACCATGAAGCATTACATCGACTTTGCCGCGGAGGCGCGGCTTGAATACATGCTCATCGACGCCGGATGGGCGCCGGGCGCCAAGGAAGCGATGCACGATATCACCCGCACCATTCCCGCGATCGATATGCCGGAGCTCCTGCGCTATGCCGCGGCTAAAGACGTCAAGATCTGGCTGTGGGCGCACTGGACTTCGGTGGACCGGCAAATGGACGAGGCCTTCCCCATGTTTGAGAAGTGGGGCGTGGCGGGCGTCAAGATCGACTTCATGGATCGCGACGATCAATGGATGGTGGACTGGTATCACCGCGTGCTGCGCAAGGCCGCGCAACACCACCTGATGATCGATTATCACGGCGCGTACAAACCGGATGGAACCCGCCGCACATGGCCCAACCTGATGACCCGCGAAGGTGTGATGGGCCTGGAATACCTGAAGTGGAGCGCGCGCGTCGGAGGCTTCCGCAACGTGACTCGCGCCGAGTTTGAGCCGCGCAATCGGGAGCCGCTGGTGATGGGCACCCGCGCGCACCAAGTGGCGCTTTTCGTGGTGTTCGAGAGCGCTTTCGAGATGGTCGCCGATCATCCGGAGGCGTACCGGGGGCAGCCAGAATTGCCTTTCATCAGCGCCGTGCCCACCGTATGGGACGAGACGCGCGTGCTGAACGGGCAGGTAGGCGAATGGATCACCATCGCCCGCCGGCGCGGCAAGGATTGGTTCGTGGGCAGCATCACGGACTGGAGTCCGCGCGAACTGGACGTCCCCCTGGACTTCCTGGGGGACGGCGAGTACATTGCGGAAATCTACGCCGACGCCGCGGACGCCGCCGCCCAGCCCACACATACCGCGATCTCGCAGCAGCGCGTGCGCCAGGCGACGAAGCTGCACCTGAAGCTTGCGCCGGGCGGCGGATGCGCGATTCGGATTCGACCGGCGCAGAATTGAGCTGTATTACAACTGTTCAGAGTCGTGGGGCAGGCCCTCGGCCTGCGGCGGCCTCTCAGGCCGCCTCTCTTGGTCTGGGCTGTTAACGCTGCTCCTTCAGCTTCCGGCGGAGTTCCGCAGTGATGCTGACCTCGGCGTCGCCGCGCTTGACCGTCACCACCACGGAATCGCCCCAGTTCTTGGTGGCCATCAGGCGGTTCCAGGTTTCGCGGTCCGGCGCCGCGATGCCGTCGAGCGAAAGCACCTGGTCATTCACCTGGAACCCGCTACGGGCGCCAATCGAGTCCTTCTCAATCGCGATGATCTTTCGCGCCCCGGCGGTTTCGGTGGAGAAGCCCAGCGACGGATAGAGCGGGTCGCGCTCATACGGAATGCCCCAGACGAAATCCGCGTAGGAGGCTTTGACGCTCTCGACCGGCTTCTCCTCGGAGTCCTCGACGGGCACGGGAATCAGCGTGGTGATCTTGCCGTCGAACCACTGCCGCGCCTGATGCTCGATCCCCACGCCATAAGCCACGTGCCCGCTGCCCACGAGCACCACAAGAATTGAATCGGGAGGCACCGCTTTCAGAACCTTCACGCTGTTGTAGCCCATGCTGGCGTCCCAAGTGGCTTGGGCAGCCTGCATGCTCTTTAACATGGATTCGGGCATGTGGCCGTGCATCGAGTCGTCGTCCTCAAAGGAGGCCCGGAAAAACGCAAGGTGATCCGCGTTGTCGACATCGATCTGGGGCGGCACGTGCTGTCTTTCGGCGTCGGAGAGGTGCTCGATTCCCTTCTGGCGCACGGCCGTCACCACGCTGCGCGGCGTATTCACGCCGTACATGGGAATTCGATTGTCGCGAGCGTAGAGAAAAATGTCGCGATAGTAGTCCCATTGGTAACCCCAGAATTCGTACCAACGCGCCAGCGTGAGAAAGCCCGTTTCGGTCAGCAACCCGTCCCGCCAGTTATCGAGCGACCGCTGCTCTGTGTACGGAAACATCTCGAGACCGATCATCACCTTCCGTCCAGCGTCATGAAGTGCCCGGATCACGCGTAGTTGCGCTCGATGAAAGTCGGCCGTGGTGTGCTCTTCGCCGACCAGCAGCAACCGCGTGTCGCGCAGGCGGGCGGCAAGCTGGTTGACGGCGAACACTTCACCCTTGTCCGTATCCGTGATCCCGTCCAGCACCACGCGGGCGTCGCGCGTGCGCCGTTCCGGATCTCCGATCGCCAAGTGGAAGATCTTCTGTTTGGATTGGGCGAACGAGGCAAGCGAAACCATCAGTGCTAACGCCGTCACTGAGAAACATCGCTTCATAAGGTAATGACTCCGAACGAGCAGGCTATCACGGGGCGCAGGAAAGCGGCGTATGCAAGGCGGGCGCTTTTGTGGAGCACCGTCGAAGGAAAGGCCGATTGACAATCGGCCTGCAGGTTGTCAACCTGCCCCACAAAGCCGCCCCACTCCGTTTCCCCGTGATACTCTGTGGGTCGGACTCCCCTATGAACTCCCAGCCTGTTCAGGCCGGCGAAGACTTCGAAGCCGCCACCTACCGCAAAGTCATGTGGCGGCTGATGCCCTTCCTGTTCCTCTGCTACGTGCTGGCGTACGTCGACCGCGTCAATGTGGGCTTCGCCAAACTGCAGATGCAACAGGACCTGCGCATGAGCGATTCGGTTTACGGCTTCGGAGCCGGCATCTTCTTCATCGGCTACTTCTTCTTTGAAGTGCCCAGCAACATGATCCTGCAACGTATCGGCGCCCGCTTCTGGATCGGGCCGATCATGATTGTCTGGGGTGTGGTCTCGGCTTGCACCATGCTGGTCACCAGCGCAACCGGCTTCTACGCGGTGCGCTTCCTGCTGGGGATCGTGGAATCGGGGTTTTTCCCCGGCGTGATCCTGTACCTGACATTCTGGTTCACGAGCAAGCATCGCGCCAGGATGGTGGCTGCATTCATGAGCGCCATCCCGGTTTCCGGAATCATCGCCGGTCCGATCTCGGGGTGGATTCTGGCACGCATGAACGGCGTCGGGCACCTGTCGGCATGGCAATGGCTGTTCCTCATGGAGGGCATTCCGTCGCTCCTCGGTGGGGCGATCACCCTGTACTTCCTGACCGACAACCCGGCAGCAGCCCGCTGGCTCGACGTCCGCGAGAAGAGCCTGATTCTGGCTCGCCTCCAGGAAGAAGAGCATTCCAAGAGAGGCGCGGGACCAGGCCGGCACCGCTTCCTCGACGCCTTTCGCAGCCCGCAAGTGTGGCTCTTGTGCCTGGTCTATTTCGGCATCACGGGGGGCAACTATGGCATTGGATTCTGGCTGCCGCAAGTGATCAAGGAGACCATCACCAAAAACCCCCTCGCCATCGGTTGGCTCTCCATCATCCCGTATGTCTGCGCCGCCGTCGCCATGCCGATCGTGGGACACCACTCCGACATCAAGGGTGAGCGGCGCTGGCACTTCGCGCTGTGCGTCATGCTGGGAGCAGCCGCATTCGCGGCCAGCTCCATCCGTGGAATGCCGGGAGGGTTGGGCCTGGCCGCGCTGACGCTGGCGACCATGGGGGTTCTAGCCTCGCACGCTATGTTCTGGGCGATGCCCACTGCGCTTCTCTCCGGCTCGGCGGCGGCTGCGGGAATCGCCTGGATCAACTCCGTGGGCAACCTCGCCGGATACGCCAGTCCATTCCTGGTGGGGATCATCCGCGACCGCACCCACAGCATGACTCTGGCGCTGCTGGCGCTTTCCGCGGCGGCGTTGGCCTCCGCCCTGATATCGCTCTATGTAACGCGCAAATCCGGCGGTCATTCGGCCTGAAGCCGTTTGCATTTCGGACACATTTATCCTATACTTTCGATGGACTTCGGTCGAGCGCGCATGGAGGCGCACGTATGATATTCGGCATTCACTCGTTACTGTTTCGTGAGACGTTCGTCGAAAAGGACCTGCCACTTCTGGATCGCATCGCGAGGATGGGTTTCGACGCCGTCGAAATCATTCCTTTCGATCCGGACCACTTCCCGGCGGCAAAAGTGAAGTCGGTTGCGGCGGATCTGGGCCTCACCGTCAACACCGGCTACGGGATGCCGGAACAGTACAACATCATCTCACCCGACCCGGCCGTGCGCAGCGCGGGAGTCGCGTTTTCCAAACGGCTCATCGACCTGAGCCAGGAGGCGGGCGCGCGTGTTTTCGGCGGAATGATCTACTGCGGATGGGGTTACCTCACCGGCCGGATGCGCTCGGAAGACGAGTGGAAATGGGGCGTGGAAAACTATCGGGAAATCGCTTGTTACGCCCAGCGGAATTCCGGCCTGATCCTAGGCATCGAACCCGTAAATCGCTTCGAATCGCACTTCATTAACACGGCTGCCGATGCGGTCAGGTTTGTCAAAGAGATCGGCACCCCGAACGTGAAGGTTCATCTGGATACGTTCCACATGATCCGCGAGGAGGACGACTTCACCGCAGCCGTGCTCGCAACCGAAGGTTACCTGGGATACGTACACGCCTGCGAAAACCAGCGCGGAATACCCGGCACAGGCCTGGTACCCTGGCCCGAGTTTTTCAAGGCGCTTCAGCACGTGGGCTATGACGATTGCATCACCATCGAGTCTTTCGATCCGGACATCGAAAGCGTAGCCAAGCTCTGCTGCATCTGGCGCAAGCTGGCCGATTCACCCGAGCAACTCGCCACCGAGGGCCTGAAGTTTCTGAAGGGCGTTTACGCGCAGACGGTCTTAGACGGGATGCCTGCGGGCATCCAGTTGTAAGCGGCGTTGCGCCAGCCGGCAAGATCAAGATATGCTGAAACGCCTCGCTTTGGCTGTCGCCATCGTTGCCATGTTGCATGCCGCGTTCGTCTGGGGTTACATGCCGGTGCGAGCCAGGCGCCTGTCGGCGAAATATGCCGCCTTCCGCGCCGGCTACGTCGATGATGGCGTCCGCGATGGCCCCGTCATCCTCTTCATGCACAGGCCGCCGGAGGCTTGGTATTCCTGGCGGTATGTCCTGCCGCCGGTTTTGGGTCACAGTCAGTCCACCAGAGATCCTCCCTCGATTCGGATGCCGCAAGTCCGATGCAACAAAATGCCAAACAAAAACGGCTTTTCCGTCCGCGTTGCAAGCTCGGAACGGCGGGATGCCCCGCGCCCCAACGAACCGCCGTTCTATCTGCGTCCATCCGCGTCCATCTGCGGCCCATACGGTTTTCTCGAACCATCCAATACCCGCCAGCCCAACCCCGCATTGCAAATTCGACCAAATGCCCCCAGAAAATTGCCGTCAACAAAATGATTCCTAACGCCTTACTTGAAAAGAGGCTTCGTACGCCCAAAAAAGTATTTCACCCCCGCACTGCACAATCTTGCAGTCACCGCCGCTTCATCGGCGTCATCAACACCTGCACCCACCAACCGCCCCACCCGTTACAATAAGGCTTGTAGCCACCCCCCACGCCCAAATGATCCAACTCACCGGGGCCGCCAAACGCTTCGGCCCCAAAAAGCTCTTCGAGAACCTGGACTCGCCTGGTCACCCCAACGAGCGCGCCGGCATCGTGGGCGCCAACGGCACCGGCGAATCCACGCTGCTGAAAATCCTGGCCGGCATGGACTCGCTCGACGCCGGCAGCATCACCGTCATGAAGGGCGCCAGCGTCGGCTACTTGCCGCAGGAAGAGCTCTCGCTTTCCGGCCGCACCGTCTTCGCCGAATGCATGACCGTCTTCGCCGACCTGCTGGCCCTGGAGCAGGAACAGGAAACCCTCGCCCACAAGCTCTCCGAACTCGACCCCGCCAGCCCCGAGTACGCCCAGGTCGCCGACCGCTTCCATCGCGCCGAAGGCGAATTCCTCGCGCGCGACGGCTTTGCCATCGAGTCCAAGGTCGGCATGGTGCTCTCCGGCCTCGGCTTCCCCCATCGCCAGCCGAAGCGGCTGCGCACGCTTGAGGAGATCCGCGCCTACATCTTAAGCCTGCGGAACGAGTCCGAAGGACTGCTCCACGAGCTTGTCGGGGGGACTGCGCGGTGAGCGACAAGAACCGCCCCACGCCCCTTCAGCCGGAGGGAAGGGGCAAACTGGTGCTCTACCGCACCGAGGACGGGCGTATCCGCATCAACGTCAGGCTGATGCAGGAATCCGTTTGGCTGACCCTCAATCAGATCGCCGACCTCTTTCAGCGCGATAAATCGGTCATCTCAAAGCACATCAAAAACATCTTCGAGACCGGCGAACTCGACCCGGAACGAACTGTTGCAAAATTTGCAACAGTTCAAGCCGAGGGGGGCCGGTCCGTGACGCGCGAAATCGAATTCTACCGCCTGGAGGTCATCCTCGCCGTCGGCTACCGCGTGAAGTCGGCGCGCGGAACCCAGTTCCGCCAATGGGCCACAGCACAGTTGCAGCAGTACCTTGTCAAAGGCTTCGCCATGGACGACGAACGCCTGAAGCAGGCTGGCGGCGGCAACTACTTCGACGAACTGCTCGCCCGCATCCGCGATATCCGGTCCTCCGAGCGGGTCTTCTGGAGGAAGGTCCTCGACATCTACGCGACGAGCGTGGACTATGATCCAAGCGCGGACGCCTCGCAGAAATTCTTTGCCGTGGTTCAGAACAAGATGCACTGGGCAGCGCATGGCCAAACTGCCGCCGAAGTGATCGTCCGGCGCGCCGATTCAAGCCAGCCTAACATGGGCCTGACCACATGGACCGGCGGCCGGCCGCGCCGTACCGATGTCGGTATCGCCAAGAACTACCTGACCCGCGAGGAAATCGAAACGCTCAACCTCATAGTCTCGGCCTATCTCGACTTCGCCGAACTTCAGGCGCGCAGCCGCAAGCCCATGACCATGCGCGAATGGATCGCCAAGCTCGACAGCTTCCTAACGTTGAGCGACCGCGACCTCCTGACCCACGCCGGGACCATCTCCCACGACGCCGCACTGGCCAAAGCGCAATCCGAGTTCGACAAGTTCCGGCTAATCGAGGACGCGAAGCCTCAGCCCGTTGATATCGATTTCGAGAATGCCCTTGAGCAAGCCAAGCACATCGCCGCAGCAAAGGCGAAGCGGAGGCCGAAGAAGGGGGCGGAATGATCGGCCGGCGCCGAGGCGGTTCCACGTCTTTGGCCTTGGTCGGGATAGCTTCCGCTAATGCTACATATCATTCCAAAGCCAGATCGCTAGAGTCAGTCATTTAGGTAGATCGAGGAACGACCCGCCCCTCCCTCCCGACGCGCGGTCCCGTCGTGATTTTGACGCGGAGACGGATAGCGCCCCTTACGAACCGCAGTTTTTGCGCCACGCCTCAAGCTGCTCTTGCACCATAGCTGCTTCAGGGCTCTTGCTCTCTAGGAAAATCGGCAGCGCCTCTTTCGCATGCGCGATGGCATTCCCGCGCTGGCCGAGTTCGTCCAACGACAGGCTCATGTTCCACAGTGTTTTGGCCTTATCTATCGCCTCAAGCCGGAAACCCAGGGATCTTCTGAAGAGCGCAATCGCTTCATCGTGCTCGCCCAACTCGGCGTGAGCCACGCCCAAGTCGGCGAGCGCGCCGCCGATAGCTTGGGGATCGTTGAGATCGCAGAAAGCCAGAGCTCGCTCATAGTACTTGATCGCAACTGAGTGATCGCCTAACTGGAACTGGGCGCTCCCCGCCGCCGGTTCCCACTCCTTCTCCTCTGGCGTGTCGAGTTTCTTCTGGCGTGTGGAGCGCCGGTTCCCCGGCCGTTGGCCAATCTGAGAGATATCGGCACAGTAAAGCGTCCACTGCCGGACGCTGCATAGGCGAGACCTTTATTTCCACCGGTGGCAGCGCCTTCAACAGGCGCCGCAGCCGGATCTTCAGGCACAGGGCACAAAGACGCTTCGAAGTCCATTCGTATGACTCCATATTTCCCCAGCGCAGCAGTTTGCCATTACGGATGATTCCCTGCTCCCGGATCTCCAACTGGCCCGCAAGAGGCCAGAAATAGAATATCGGAAAAGTGAATCGGTACCAGACCGGATCGCTTGGCTGAAAATGAAACCACCCGCAGATCAGTGCCACCGTATAATAAGCCGCCGAGGCCATGCCAAAATAAGCCATCTTGCCCATTCGCGGAACGCTGAGGTCCAGTAGCAGCCGCCCAGCCCATCGGTTGCGGGCAAGCCATCCCGCGTATCTCGTGAAGGAGGTGGCGATGCCGATGGCCACGGAGCCCCAGTAAAGCAAATTGGGCGCGCGAAGGGCGGCGAATATGATCGCCGCGCCACAGACCAGTGTGAAAACAGGGACGAGTAAACTGCTCTCCGCTATCCGCCGCCCCATCTCTTTGTCGGTAGCCGCATACCATAGGCCAAGCGTAACCAGCGTACCCGCCACGTAAAGCATCCCGACAGGCCGAATCGTGACGACCCCCGTGGCCAGCGCTGCCGCCAATGCCACAGCCGTAATCACCCACACCCGGTGGCGCTGGAGGAGTTTCCCAATTCCGTAGATCAAAGTGTCGCCCCGCGCAAGCACTGGTCGCAGCGCTAAATGACGCTGGATATCTTCGCTGAATTGCTCGGCCGAACGATAACGCGCCAGCGGCTCCTTGCTGAGCGATTTCAGCAGGATGTTGTCGAGATCGCCTGAGAGTTGCCGCCGCAATTCCGCCGGCGATGCATCGCGGGCCCGGCTGACCATCTCCGGCGTGACCGTGTCCGGCTCCCGGTCGCTACCGCCGGGCAGCACTTCGGGAAGGCTCACCGCCGTGCTCGGCCGCGTGGGCGGCTCTTCGCAGATCACTCGCACGATCTCGTGGAATACGCGCGACCGCATTCGGTAAGGCCGGTGTCCCGTCAGCAGCTCATAGAGGATCGTCCCCAACGAGTACACATCACTCAGCCCGGTAACGGCCTCGCCGCGCACTTGCTCGGGACTGGCGTACTCCGGCGTCATCAGGTGCAGGCCCGACCGCGTGATGTACACCGTCTCATCTTCCGCCGCCCGCAGCACCTTGGCGATCCCGAAATCTAGCAGCTTCGCGGTCCCCTCGGCGGTCACCAGGATGTTGCCTGGTTTCAGATCGCGATGCACGATGCCGCTGCGGTGCGCGTATGCCACGGCCGCGCACACCGTGCGAAACAGCTCCAGCCGCGCCGCGACATTGAGCTTGTGCCGGTCGCAGTAGATATCGATTGGCTCGCCCGCGACATACTCCATCACGAAGTACGGCAGGCCTTGTTCCGTGCTGCCGCCGTCCAGCAGGCGCGCGATATTAGGATGGTCCAGCGTGGCCAGAATCTCGCGCTCCTGCTGGAAGCGGCGCAACACTTCCTGGCTGCCGGCCTCCGGGCGCACGATCTTGAGCGCGACCTGTTTGCGGAAGGCGTGGTCGGCGCGCACGGCCAGATAGACCGTTCCCATGCCGCCCTGGCCGATTTCGCGGAGGATCTCGTAAGGACCGACGCGGCGCCCCTCCAGGCGCGGCGAGTTCTCGGGCGGGATGGCTGGTTCGGCCAGCAGATTCGTATCGTGGCCATGCGCGGCGAGTAGCCGCTCGACTTCGGCCTTCAGATCGGCGTCCCCTTCGCAAGCCTCTGCCAGAAACGTGCCGCGCGTGTCTGTAGGACGTTCCACGATGGCCTCAAAAAGGTTGCGAATCTGGCGGAAGCGTTCCGGTGTCATCCTCTGCATGTCCCAAATAGCGGGATCTCCAGGTAGAATAGCTCATGCTAATGAGGAGCACCCTATAAATCTGGTATGCGGCCGGACAATCCCACTCTGACGCAGGCGTTGACGGAGTGGCGCAACGGCGACCAGGACGCCGGAAACCGCCTATTTGCCGCCGCCTACCAGGAGTTGCGCAGGCTGGCGGCCTGGCACCTGCAGCGGGAACGGCCGGGCCACACCTTGCAGGCCACCGCCCTGGTGAACGAGCTCTATCTGAAGCTGTTTGGCAGCGAACCGGTAAACTGGCAGGACCGCGCGCACTTCTTCGCCGTGGCCGCACAGCAGATCCGGCGCTTGCTGGTCGATTATGCCCGCGCCGGACTGGCGGAGAAGCGTGGAGGCGGCCGCGTGAAGCTCTCGCTCACGGAGGTCAAGGGACTGGCTACCCCGAGCGAACAATCCCTGCTCGACCTCGACGATGCCCTGCTCCGCCTGGAAACGCTCGATCCCCGCGCCGCCCGCATCGTCGAACTGCGCTATTTCGGCGGCGCCACAGAGCAGGAGACCGCCGAGGCAGTGCGCGTATCGGTGGCGACGGTTAAGCGTGACTGGGACTTCGCCAGAACTTGGCTGATCAGCCAGTTGAAACCGAAAAACTAGAGCCTGCCAATACTGTGAGCTTGCCGTCCACCGTAGACCAGTGGCAATGTCATCAGGCTACCGATATTGATAAATATACCGGCCAAATCTGTTTGAACCTCGGCTTCGAGCGTAAGTGCCCTGTAATCAAACAGTTTAGCCGGTATATTCGGCATACACCGGATCCAATCTGTGCACGCGCCCCGGAGCCGTAGATTCCAAGCAAGTTAAGTCCGCGCGGGCATCATGATTGGCCGGTGTATGCCCAATAATGGCCCCAAACAGCGTGGCCGTACGCGTCCCGGATGGGCCATCTTCGAGCATCGTCGATCACCGGTCTGCATCCACCTGGATCTCTCTGAAAACAAGCATAAACCGCGGCGGGCTTCCCTCAACTCCCGCCGTCGTCGTGCTACCGTCATATCGGGTGGGTAGAACATGGCGGAAGAGCGCAGGCCAGCGCGCGCCGCGCAACGCAACGGACTGCAACACAAAACAGCTTTTTCAGCGGACGTTTTGGGATCGCGGCGGCAACGTTTGCCGAAGCCGCTTCAGCCTCACCGCGAAATCGAAAGCCCTCCCTCGAATCGTATGCCGCAAGTCCGATGCAACAAAATGCAAAACAAAAACGGCTTTTCCGACCGCGCTGCAAGCTCGGCACGGCGGGATGCCCCGCGCCCCAAAATCTTCCAGAAAACAGCCGCCAACCACATGATTCCAAGCTCCTTATCCGAAATTGGTTTCGTCTGCTCAAAAAAGAATCTCAGTCCCGCAAGCCCGTCAGCCACAACATCGGCAAACCACGCAGCCCTCGACCCACAGTGCATCTCCCCGAACCGCCGTTTTATCTGCGTCCATCCGCGTCCATCTGCGGCCAATACGGTTTTCCCGAACCATCCAATACCCGCCAGCCCAACCCCGCATTGCAAAGTCGGAACGGCGGGACGTCCCGCCCCCCAAATCCCCCAAAAAATTGCCGCCAACAAAATGATCCCGAAGGCTTTATTAGAAATTGGTTTCGTCTGCTCAAAAAAGAATCTCACCCCCGCAATGCGCAATCCTGCAGCCAGCCGCCGTTTTATCGGCGTTCATCGGCGTTCATCGGCGGCCATAATCAACCCGCC